>DASWOL010000206.1:0-9672 GCA_036398695.1 Cellulomonas sp.
CTCCGGCACGAACCTGCTCGACATCACCACCCGCCGGTGGTCCGCGCCGGTCGTGGCCGGGACCGGCGTGCCCGCGCGGCTCCTCGGCCCGGTGCTGGCGCCGGATGAGGACGTGGGGCCGGTGCACTACCTGCTGCCGTCGGGGGTGCGTGCGGAGGCGGTCACGGGACTGGGCGACGAGTTCGCCGAGGCGCTCGCGGTGGGGCTGCTCGACCCCGGCCCCCTCGTGGTGGTCATCGGCACCTCCGGCGCACTGCTCGGGGTGCAGGACCAGCCCTCCGCCGGAGTGTTCTGCCACGCCACCGCGGACCGGTGGCTGCGGCTGGACTCGCTGCACGGCGCGGGGATGAGCCTGAGCTGGTTCCGCGACACGTTCGCACCCGGGCTCGACCTCGACGCCCTCACCGCAGAGGCCGCCGGGGTCGCGCCGGGAGCTGACGGGCTGGTGTTCCTGCCCTACCTCGCCGGCGACCGCTCCACCGCGGGAGCCTCGGCCCGCGCGGGCTTCCTCGGGGCCCGCCCGTCGCACACCCGGGCGCACTTCGTGCGGGCCGTGCTCGAGGGCGTCGCCCTGGAGCTCAGACGGGTCGCCACCGTCCGGATGGGGGTGGTCCGCCCGACCCAGGTCGTCCTCAAGGGCGGCGGGGCGCGCAGCGCGCTGTGGGCGCAGATCGTCGCCGACGTCTTCGACGCGCCGCTGGCCACGAGCGCGCGCACCGCCGCCTCGGGGGCGCTGGACGTCGCCGGCGTCGGGGCGCGCTGGTGGGACTACACCGAGCTGGCGGCCCGCGCCACCCGCACCTCCGTCGAGCCGTCGGCCGACGCGGGGCGCTACCCCGCGGTGTTCGACCACTTCGTCGGGACCGTGGCCGCCGTCCTCGGAGTCTGAGCCCTCTGCGGGCGCCCGGGCGTGAACCGCCGGGCTCCCGCGAGCGGCCGGAGCCCTGCCGCCAGGACCGCCGCGCCGCGTCGAGGAACGCCAGGAGCCCTGAGCACACGCCCGCGCGGGCTCAGGACGCCGGACGCGCCCGCCGGAGCGCGGCCGCGAGGTGGCCGTCCTCCTGGGCGAGCAGCGCCGTCGCCTCGTCGGGCGCGACGCCCGCGGTCAGCACGAGCACGGCGGCCTTGACCGACCCGCCGCACGACTCGAGCGCACGCGCCGACTGCTCCACGCTCGCCCCGGTCAGGGTGCCGACGGTGCGCACCGACCGGGCGCGCAGCTTCTCGTTCGTCGCGACGAGGTCGACCATCACGCCGCGGTAGGTCTTGCCGAGCCGGACCATCGTCAGCGTCGACAGCATGTTGACGACGAGCTTCTGCGCCGTCCCGGCCTTGAGGCGGGTGGAGCCCGCGACGAACTCGGGACCGACGACGACCTCGATGGGGACGTCCGCCGCCGCGGCCACGGGCGAGGCGTGGTTGGACGCCACCCCGACGGTCAGGGCGCCGACGTCGCCCGCGTGGCGCAGGGCACCGAGCACGTACGGGGTCCGGCCGGACGCGGAGATCCCGACGACGACGTCCGTCGCGGCGAGGTGCAGCGCCTCGAGCTCGGTGGCTGCCGACTCCGGGTCGTCCTCGGAGGACTCGACGGCCTGCTGGATGGCGCGCGGGCCGCCCGCGATGAGCCCGACCACGAGCGACGGGTCGATGCCGAACGTCGGCGGGCACTCGGACGCGTCCAGGATACCGATGCGCCCTGCTGTGCCGGCCCCCACGTACAGGAGCCGCCCGCCGCGCCGCATGCGCTCGACGATGCCGTCCACGGCGCGGGCGATCGCCTCGGCCTGCGACCCGACGACACCGGGCACGGCCTGGTCGTTCGCGTTCATGGCCCGGACCAGCTCGAGCGTCTCGAGGGACTCGATGTCGTCGCGGCCGGGGTCCGCGGCCTCGGTGGTGAGGGTCGCGAGCTCGTCGAGCAGGGCGTCCAGGCGGTCCGGGTCACTGAGCACGGTGGATGTACCTCTCGTGGGGAAGGTCCCGGCGGCGGGCGACGGTGTGCGCGCCGACGAGGGCGTTGCTCGCGGGTGGCACCGGGTGCAGCCCGGCGGCGTGGAGCGCGGTGGTCAGCCGGCGGCGGAACCAGGTGTGGCTCACGAGGCCGCCGAGCACCGCGACCGACGTGTCCGGCCCGGACGCGCCCGGCCCGGACCGCACCGCGGGCGGTGCGCTCGGTGCGGGCGCCGCGGCCGTGGTCGCGACCAGGTGGGCGATGGCGCGCCGCACGACGTCCGCGGCGGCCGGGTCGCCGCGCTCGGCCAGGTCGAGCACCGCCGGGGCGAACGAGGCGAGCGCCTGCGCGGGATGCGCGGCCTGCGCGATCCAGCGCACGGGGTCCTGCCCCCCGGTGGCGCGGGGGAGCGCGCTGCTCAGGCCGGTCGGGTCGAGCAGGCCGGCGTCGGCCAGCAGCGTCGCGCGTACGCCCTCCCGGCCGATCCAGCTCCCGGAGCCGAGGTCGCCCAGCTCCGGGCCCCAGCCGTCGACGCGGCGGCCGGCACCGGTCGCGTCGACGCCGAGCGCGACGGCGCCGGTGCCCGCGACGAGGACGACACCGGGGCGTCCGGCGAGGGCGCCGACGTGTGCGGTGACCACGTCGGAGGTGACGGCGGTGGGCAGGCCGAGGACGTCGGCGAGCACGCGGGCCAGGGTGGCGGCGGCGTCCGGGTCGGTGAGCGTGCCGGCCGCGCCGACCCCGAGCGCGGTGGGCGCCGGGCCGGGTCTCGCGGCGACGACCTCGGCGGCGAGCGCCCGGACGAGAGCGGCGATGGTCACGGGTGCCCCGGGCGCGGCGACGCCCGGCAGGCCGGCGCCGGTGCGCGCGCCGAGCTCGTCGGCCGAGTCGTCGAGGAGCGCGACGCGGCACGACGTCTTGCCGAGGTCGACGCACAGGGTGCTGGCCACGGTCCCCCTTCTGGTGCACGATCGCGGCGGGACGTCCACCGCTCCCCGAGCATGCCGCGCGCCGCCCGGACATGTAAAGGAGGTTCGGCATACAGTCCCAAACTGTAAGAGAGTTCCGGCCGTCGCGACCGCGCGACGGCCGAGCCACGGGCAGGGAGGGGCGGCAGTGAGCATCCAGTCGACGATCGAGGCGACAGCCGGGACGCTGTCGCCGTCCCTCGCCCGCGTCGCGACCGCCGTGCGCGACAACCCCGGCCTGGTCCTGGACAAGACCATCAACGAGCTCGCGGTGGCGTGCGACACGTCGGTCGCGTCGGTCGTGCGCTTCTGCCGCGCGATCGGCCTGACCGGCTACGCCCAGCTCCGCATGGCGCTCGCGACCGAGCTCGGCAAGGAGTCGGCCCAGTTCGCCGGCGGCTCGTTCGGGGCCGACATCGCGGCCACGGACTCGCTGGCCACCGCGGTCGCGAAGATCGCCCAGCTCGAGATCCTCGCCATCCAGGAGACGGTGTCCGGGCTCGACCAGGCGGCGCTCGAACGCGCGGTCGACGTCCTCGACCGCGCGGACCGGGTCCTGCTGTACGGGGTGGGGGCGAGCCAGTTCGTCGCGCAGGACCTCGGCCACAAGCTGCTCCGCATCGGGCGGGCGGCGTTCGTCCTGAGCGACCCGCACGAGGCGCGCGCCGTGGCGGCCCTGCCGGTGCCGGGGACCGCGGCGGTCGGCTTCTCCAACCTCGGCGAGACGGTCGAGACCCTCGAGTTTCTGCGCACGGCCCGCGACAGCGGCGCGGCGACGGTCGGGGTGACGAGCGGCAAGGCGTCCTCCCTGGCGCGGCTCGCGGAGGTCACCCTGTTCACGGAGGTCCGCGAGACGACGTTCCGTGCCGGCGCGATGGTCAGCCGCATCGCGCAGCTCGCCGTGGTCGACTGCCTGTTCACGGGTGTCGCGCAGCGCCGCTACGACGAGACGGTCGAGGCGCTGCGGATCACCCGCGAGGTCACGCGGCACGCCCGCGGCGTCTGACCCACCCCCCGGCACCGGCCCGCGCCCCTCTCGCGGCGACGCCCCGGGTGTCGTATGTTGCAAGCCTGTAAATATTCTCCGTCACCGTCGTCAAGCATGAAAATCATGGCCATACTGGACGACGGCGGCACCTCCGACCCAGCCGTGTGCCGCACGCCGACGACGAGAGGACTTCGCGTTGAGCACCACCGACCACGCCGTCACCCTCCGGTCCTTCCGGCCGGGCGACACCACGGCGCTCGCGGACGCCTGGACGCGAGCCGCCCCGGCGGACGGCATCACCCCGCGCCGGCTGCGCGACCTCGTGCTCCTGGACCGCAACTTCGACGCCGAGGGGCTCGTCGTCGCGCAGGACGCGGGTGTCCTCGTCGGGGCCGCCTACGCCGTGCGCCGCCGCGTCGCCCGCCACGGTGCGGACCTCGAGCCCACCACCGGGTGGATCCCGTTATTCTTCGTCGTCCCCGAGGCACGGGGCCGGGGCACCGGACGCTGCCTCGTGACCGCCGCACTGGACTGGCTGCGCGGGCACGGCGCCACCGAGGCGTACTTCTCGTGCTACACCCCGAGCTACGTGCTGCCGGGCCTCGACTCCGCCCGGTACCCGCAGGCCGCCGCGCTGCTGGCCTCCCTCGGGTTCGCCCCGCACGAGCGACCGAGCGCGATGGACCGCTCCCTCGTCGGGTACGAGGTGCCGGACGACGTGCGGGAGCGCGCCGCCGCCCTCCGGGCCGAGGGCTGGGCGTTCGGGACGCCCACCGACGACGACCTCGTGCCGCTCGTCGCGCTGGCCGGTGACACCTTCAGCCCCGACTGGGCCCGCGCGATCCGCGAGGGGATCCTCGGCGGCCTGCCGCTCGAGCGGATCCTCGTCGCGAAGGACCCGGCGGGCCGCGTCGTCGGCTGGGCGATGCACGGCACGTACGAGGCCGTCATCGAGCGCTTCGGTCCGTTCGGGGTGCTGCCCGCGCACCGCGGCACCGGCGTCGGCAAGGTCCTGCTGCACCTCACGCTGGAGCGGATGACGTCCCTCGGCGCGCACAGCGCCTGGTTCCTCTGGGCGGACGAGGGCACCGTCGCGTCGCGCCTGTACGAACGGACCGGGTTCCGCGCCACCCGCACCTTCGACATCCTCCGGGCCGACCTCGGCTGAGCGCGAGCGCGGACCGGACGCACCACCCCGACCAAGGAGGACCATGACCAACACCGTCGTCGCCGTCGGCGGCCACATCGGCGACATGGAGCTGACCGCGGGCCCCACGCTCGCCAAGGTGGTGCTCGAGGGCGGCCATGCCGTCATCGTGCACTGCACCTACGGCGAGCGCGGCCACCCCGTCCTGACGCCGGACGTCTACCGCCGGCAGAAGCTGCACGAGGCCCACCACTTCGCCGACACCATCGGCGCCGAGCTCGTCGTCCTCGACTACAGCGACGGCTTCCTGCCCGGCACGGAGGAGGTCGCGTAGCAGGTCGCGACCGTCATCCGCCAGGCGAGGCCCGACCTCCTCGTCACCCACTGGGTGCGGTCGATGCACCGCGACCACGAGCGCGCGGCGCAGGCGGCGCTGCGGGGCGCGTTCCTCGCCTCGCTGCCGCTCGAGGGGGTCACGGACCCCCGCCACTCCGTGCCCACGATCCTGCACACCGAGAACTGGGAGGACATGGCCGGCTTCGAGGCCGACACGTTCTTCGGCATCCCGGACGAGGCGTACGCGCGCTGGTACGAGGGCATCCGCGAGCACGCCTTCGCCCGGGGGGAGACCTACGGGTTCCGGTTCATCGACTACTACTCCGCCCTCATGCAGGTGAAGGGCTGCCTGGTCGGCGAGCAGCGCGCCGCGGCGTTCCGGTCGGCCGGCACGGAGAAGTTCGCCCTCGCCGGGCCGTGACCCAGGCCTTCGCCCTGGCGCCCGTCCGCAGCACCAGCACCACCGCCGTCCCGCACCAGCCCGCACACGCACACCACCACGGAACGAGGAGCACCATGAAGAAGGCACGTCTGGCCGTCGGCCTCACCGCAGCGCTCGCCCTGGGCGTCGCCGGCTGCTCCGCCGGCGGTGCCGGTGACGACGCATCGGGCGGGGCGCAGGAGCTGACCTTTCTGACCCACTGGGGACCGGACCAGGTGGCGATGCTGGAGGACGCCGCGACGGCGTACACCGCGGAGCACCCCGACGTCACCGTCAAGGTGCAGGCGGTGCCGTTCGCGAACCTGCTGTCGACGCTGCGCACCCAGGGTGCGTCGTCGGACGGCGCGACGATCGCCGGCATCTACGACGCCTGGCTGCCCGAGCTCGTGCGGGACGGCCTCGCCGGGGCCGCCCCCGACGCGGTCGCCGACGAGATCACCTCCGGGTGGCCCGCATCCGTCAGCGGCCCGGCGAGCGTCGACGGCACGGTCTACGGCGTCCCGAACGAGATCGACCTCTACCAGCTCAACTACAACACCGCGCTGTTCGCCGACGCGGGTCTCGACGGCCCACCCGCCGACTGGGACGCCCTCGTGGAGGACGCGTCCGCCCTCAGCGGGGACGGCCGGCAGGGCATCGGCTTCATCACGAGCTGGAACTCCGGGGTCGTGCACCCGTTCCTGTCGCTGCTCGCGTCGAACGGCGGCACCTTCCTGACCGAGGACGGCACGACGTCGGACCTCACGTCGCCCGCGGCGTTCGAGACCGCCGAGCTCTACCAGAAGCTGGTCGAGGAGAAGCTGACCGACCCGACGATGTCCGGCGCGAACGCGAACACCACCGGCCCCTACCTGGACAACTTCGTCAACGGCAGGACGGGCATGATCATCATGGCGAACTGGTGGGAGAGCGCCCTGAAGGACGGCATGGGCGACGGGTTCGTCGACGTCGCCACCGCGCCGATCCCCGTCGGCCCCTCCGGCAGCGAGTCCTCGTCGATCTCCTACTCGTGGATGACGATGGTGAACGGGAAGGCGTCCGACGCCAAGCAGGCGGCGGCATGGGACTTCCTCGACTGGCTGAACGGCCCCGAGTCCGGCCAGGACGGGTCCTCGGCGATGGCCGACATCCTCGTGTCCATGGGCATCCTGCCCAGCCGCACCTCCGACGTCGAGGCGCACTCCGACACGCTGTCCGAGCCGTTCGTCGCCTCGTACGTCGCCGCGCTCGACTCGGCGACCCCGTTCCCGACCGTGCTCGGGGCGGCCGCCGCCACCGACGCCCTGCAGCGCCAGCTCGAGGCCCTGGTCAACGGGCAGGTGGACGCGAAGACCGCCATGGAGAACGCCGCCCGGGACGTCGACGCGGCGCTCGCCGCGGCCCAGTAGCACCCGAGAGCCGTGGGGCCCGGCGCGGCGCCGGGCCCCACGGCCGTGACCGAGGACAAGGACTCCACGTGACCACACTGCACAGCCCGAGCCCTGCGGCCGCCGTCGCCGGGTCACGCGCGGCGCCGGTGACCCGACGCAGCAGGAACCGGCACGTCGGCGCCTCGGCGCTGCTGCTGAGCCCCGCGATGCTGGTGATCGCGCTGTTCACCCTCGTCCCGATGGTGATGACGGTGTGGATCAGCCTGCACCGGTGGTCGATGTTCACGCCCATCACCGACATGACGTGGGTGGGGCTCGACAACTACTCGCGGCTGCTCGCCGACCCGGCGCGTGTGCAGGCCATCGAGAACACGGTCGTGTACGTGGGGCTGTCGGCGCTGGTGACGATACCCCTCGCCGTGCTCGTGTCCCTGCTCCTGTACTTCCCGCGGGTGCGGGGCAAGGCCGTCGTCCGCACGCTGCTGTTCAGCACGTACGTGATCCCGACCATCGCGATCGTCATCGTGTGGGGGAACATCTACGCACCCGGGTACGGCCCGCTGAGCGCGATGTTCGACGCCGTCGGCCTGACGGCCCCCGCCTGGCTCGCGGACCCCGGCTGGGCGTTGACGTCCCTGGTGATCTTCAACGTGTGGCAGATGCTCGGCTACTACGTGATCCTGCTGATCGCCGGCCTGACGCAGATCCCCGAGGAGCTCTACGAGGCCGCCCGCGTGGACGGCGCCGGCGTGGTCCGGCAGACCCTCTGGCTGACGCTCCCGCTGCTGCGCCCGTCGCTGGCGTTCGTGCTGCTCATGACGGTCATCAACTCGATCCAGGTGTTCGACCCCGTCTACCTGCTGACGCAGGGTGGCCCGGCGAACTCCACGAACGTCGTCGGGTTCGAGATCCAGCGCTCGGCCTTCCAGTACGGGCAGGCGGGCGACTCCAGCGCCCTGGCGGTGTCCCTGTTCATGGTGGTCGTCGTGATCGGGGCCGCCCTCGGCATCGCGACGCGGAGGAGGACCCGATGACCACCACCGATGTCACGGTCGCCGGCCCTGCCGGCCCTGCCGGTGCGGCACTGCGCCCTCGTCCGCGCCGGGGCGCCGGCCGCGGCGCGGCGAGCCGCGTCCTCGCCCGGGTGCTGCTCGCGCTCGTCGCGCTCGTGCCGCTGTTCCCCCTGTACTGGCTGGTGATCTCCGCGTTCAAGACACCCGCGGAGTTCGCGAGCATCCCGCCGACGTGGGCGCCGCAGGACCCGACGCTCGAGCCGATGCGGACCGCCCTGACGGGTGTGCCGTTCGGCCGGTCGCTGCTCAACAGCCTGCTCATCTCCGGCACCTGCACGCTGTCGGTCGTGCTGACCAGCGTGTTCGCCGGATACGTGTTCGCCAAGCACCGGTTCGCGGGGCGCGACCTCATGTTCTGGGGGATCGTCGCGACGATGTTCCTGCCACCCGTGGTGACCCTGGTGCCGCTGTACTACCTCGTGTCGTCCCTGGGCCTCGCGGACAGCTACCTGGGGGTGATGCTGCCCTGGCTCGCGAACGCCTTCGGGATCTTCCTCATGCGGCAGTTCATCCGCGACGTCCCGGACGAGATCATCGAGGCGGCGCGCCTGGACGGGGCGGGCGAGCTCCGCATCGTGACCTGGTTCGTCATGCCGTTGCTGAAGCCGGCGATCGTGACGCTCGCGGTGTTCATGTTCGTCTACAGCTGGAACAACTTCCTGTGGCCGCTGTCGATCCTGCGGAACGAGGCGCTGTACCCGGTCGTGCTGACGCTCAACCGGCTGATGTCCTACACGATGAGCTTCGAGTACCAGAACGTGGTGCTGGCCGGGGCGCTGCTGGCGTCGCTGCCGACCCTCGTGGTGTTCCTGGTGACGCAGCGCCTGTTCGTGCAGGGGATCGCGGCGACCGGCATCAAGGGGTGAGCCCGGGGCGGGGCGAGCGCGCGCCCGGCCGCAAATTGGTGCGGCGCGTGTCGGTGGGGTTGCGTAGCCTCGTGGGTGCCGATCACGGTCGATCCCCCCTCGTCCGGTCGTGGTCGCGGACCTCGCCGCCCAGCCCTGGAGACTCGCGTGCTCGGACGACTGCTTCTGCGCTACCTGCGCCCCTATCGATGGCTGCTGGTCGGTGTGCTGGTGTTCCAGCTCGCATCGGCCCTCGGCATGCTCTACCTGCCGAGCCTCAACGCCGACATCGTCGACCAGGGTGTCGCGCTCGGTGACACCGCGTACATCTGGCGCACCGGCGGGTTCATGCTCGCCGTGTCGCTCGGGCAGATCCTCGCCGCGATCATCGCGACGTTCTTCGCCGCACGGGCCGCGATGCAGGCCGGGCGGGACATCCGCGACGACGTGTACGCCCGGGTCAGCGGGTTCTCCGAGCGGGAGATCTCCCAGTTCGGCGCCGGGTCGCTGATCACCCGCAACACCAACGACGTCCAGCAGGTGCAGATG
>DASWOL010000207.1:0-4846 GCA_036398695.1 Cellulomonas sp.
CCAGGGCCGGGCCGCCGTCGGCCTCGACGGTCGAGCCCTGGACGATGGCGCCGGAGGCGGCGAGCGCGTCCGGGACGGCCGCGAGGCCCTCGGCCAGCCGCGCCAGGTCGTCGGCGGTCAGGCCCGCGGCGGCGGGTACCACCGTCCATCGGACCAACGGCTGCTCGGCGGCACGGTCCACCGTCTCGTCGTCGACCACGAAGAGCGGGCCCACCGCGCCGCGGCTGTCGCCCAGGGTGCCGTCGGCGAGCCCGGAATCCGCGAACCACAGGGGGTCCGCCGGGTCGCGCCGGCGCCACGTCCCGACGACCTCGACGGGCAGCCGGGCGCTGCCGACCAGCAGACGCTGCCCGGTGGCGATCCCGGCGGCGGCCGGGGCGACGACCTCCACGACGTCGCCCGCCTGCGGCATCCGCCCGTCCACCAGGTCGACGCGGCCGGTCCAGTCCGCGACGTGCGCGAGGACGACCGAGCGTGTGGGGCCCGCCGGGTCGTCGGCCACCCGCGCGTCGAGCGGGTAGGTGAGCCGGGTGCGGACGACGGCGCTGGCAACGGTGCTGCCGAGCACCCGGGCCAGCGCTCCCGAGGCCGACGCCTGCTGCGCCCGCGCGTCGTCGGCGGAGCTGGTGGTGACGCGGACGCCCCGCTGCGCGGCGTCGAGCGCGGCCGCCGCGTGGCGAGCCCCCTCGTCGGCCCACCGTTCCGCGCGCATCCCGACGACGGCCGGGACCACGGTGGCGACCGCGACGGCCGCCGCGAGCACGGCGAGGGACCACCGGCGGCGGGCCACGAGTGCGCGCCACGGGCGAGCGCGGGCGGTGGGCGGCACCGCCGAATCGTGCCACGGCGCGCGTGGCGGGCGGGCCGACCGGCGCTCAGGGCCACCGGTCGATATCGAGTGGGGCCGCCGTGGCCGGGTCGATATGGTGGCGGAACACCACTCACGGGTCTCGCAGGAGACGTCCGTCCGGCGTGCCGTCGGAGAGCATTGAGATGAATGCTGGGAGCAAGACCATGAACAAGCGAACGATCCCTACCGCCGTGCTCGGCGCCGTGCTGGCCACCGGCCTGCTGGCTGCCTGCTCGTCCTCGACCGGCACCGGGACCCCGACGGCTACCGCGTCAGACGCCGCTACTGCGTCGTCGGCGCCGTCGCAGACCCCCACGGCCTCCGCAGCCGTCTCGCCCACCGCGTCGGCCCCCGCGAGCGACGCGCCCGCCCCGGTGCAGCAGCCCAGCGACCTCACGCTGACCGCGGCGGCGGGCACGGTGTCCGGGCGCCTGGTGGTGGCCGGCACCGAGCAGGGCGTGCCCGACGCGAGCGTCAACCTGGTGTTCCGGCCCGCCGACGGCGGGGCCGTGCAGACGGCCACCGGCACCACCGACGCGACCGGCGCGTTCACGGTGGCCGCAGCGGGTGCCTCCGCCGGGACGTGGACCGGCTCGTTCCTGGGCACGGACACCGCCGGCTCGGCCGCCGCGACGGCCAAGATCGGCTGACCTGCCGCAGGCGCCGATCACACCCGAACGGCTCAAATCGCCGCGAGCCGGTTGCGCAACACGAGGCGGCATGCTTAGCGTCGCTGCGGGTCAGGCCACGGCCCGGTGTGTTTCGTGGAAGGGGGAGGGCCCGCCATGGCGAGCAACCCGAACGACGTGACCAGCGCCTTGACGGCCGGGATCGCGCACGAGACCGGCGCCTTCACGTACGACGTGAGCGCGGACCGCTGGTGGTGGTCCGACGAAGTGTTCCGGATGCACGGGTTCGAGCCGGGCGAGGTGGTCCCGACGACTGCGATGATCCTGGCCCACAAGCACCCGGACGACCGGGACCGCTACGCCGGGGCGCTGACCAGCACCAGCTTGCTCGGGGGGTCCTTCGCCTCGGTGCACCGCATCCTCGACGCCAGGGGCGAGGAGCGGGTGCTGGCGACCATCGGCGAGGCGCACCAGGCAGGTCCCGGGACGCCGGTGACGGAGATCACAGGGCACTTCGTCGACGTCACCGCGTCGGTGCGCGCGCTGGCGGCCGACGAGGCCACGCGTCAGATCCATGCGGCCGACGAGCGCCGCGCCGTGATCGACCAGGCGACGGGTGTCGTCGCGGCGCGCACCGGCCTGACGGTGCCGGAGGCCTTCGACCTGCTCCGCGGAGCCTCGATGCGCTCGAACGTCAAGCTGCGCGTGCTGGCCGAGCGGGTGGTCACGAACGCGCGCGGACGCAGCAGCGGGTCCACCGAGGACTGGCTCGGACAACTGGGGGACCCCTCGGACGGCTGAGCCGGTGCTGACCGAGACGACATTCTTCGATCGGCGCGGCGTCGCCCACCCGCAGGAGGGCGGTCGGTCGGATCTGCCCGCGCTGCTGCGCCGGGCCCGCCGCCGTGGTGGCTTCCTGTGGTTGGAGGCGTGGGCACCCGACGCCGCCGAGATGGCCGACCTGGCCGCGCTCCTCGGGCTCGACCGCGGTTCCGCCGCAGAGGCGAGCGCGGGCGGGCAGCAGCCGAAGATCCTGCGCTTCGACGGCCACCTGACGGTGGTCGCCTGGACCGTCGAGTTCCGGACCAGCCGGCCGCGGGTCGCAGTCGGCGAGGTGTTCCTGTTCGTCGCCCGCAACGCGCTGCTGACCGTGCGCCGCCCGAGCCAGTCGGACACCAAGCCGGCGAGGTCTCCGCTGGCCGAGCTGGACACACCGGTCTCAGGAGGGGCGCTCGGGGCGGCGTTCCTCGTCCTGGCAGACCTCTGCGCCGAGTACACCGGCCTGACCGACCAGATCGAGAGTGAGCTCGGCGAGCTCGAGGAGCAGGTGTACGACGACACCGTCGTCGAGAGCCGGCCCCGCATCTACCGGCTGCGCCAGCAGATCGGGAAGATCGGCCGCGCGGCGTCGTCGCTGGCTGCGGCGCTCGAGTCCAGCCGGGACCATCTGTCGAAGGCCTCCGTCGGTGGCCGGGCGGTCGAGCCCTACCTGCGCGACCTCCTCGACGACCTGAGCGGCACGGCTGCGGTGCTGCGCGACCAGAGCAGCACCCTCGACGCGGTGGTCGCCAGCCACGAGAACAACGCCGCGAGCCGGCAGAACGACGACACGCGCAAGATCTCCGCCATCGCAGCGTTGATCTCCGTGCCGGCGCTGACCGCGGGCGTCTTCGGCATGAACTTCGACGATCTGCCGTTCGTCAAGGTGCCGTTCGGCTGGGTCTACGTGCTCGCCGCCGCGCTCCTCGTCGACGTCGTCGCGCTGGTCGTCTTCCGGCGCCGCGGTTGGCTCTAGCTGCCCTCAGCGCACCGCGGTCCCCGTCGACGCCCCCGGCGTGTCAGCAGTCAGTGGGAGCGCAGCGCGTCGATCAGCGCGGCCTTGGCCATCGTCGACCGGCCGCGGATGCCGATCTCGGCGGCGCGCTGTCGCAGCCGGGCGACCGTCCAGTCCTCGTAGTCCGGCGACCGGCCGCCCTTCGAGGCGACGGCGCGGCGGCCGCGAGCGGCGCTGGCGTTGGCGATGCGGGCCGACTTCTCCTTGCTGTTGCCCTCGTCGCGCAGCCGCTCGTACAGCTCCTTGTCCTTGACGCTCGGACCCGGGTCACGTCCTGGCATGGTCGTCCTCCTTCAGGGATGAGGTTTCGCCGCAGGTGCGCCGGGCCGGTCGGGCCGGCCGGGCCGGCGGCGCATCGCCACCTGAGGTGCGATGTCCCGGTGCGCCGGCCGTCGGCCCTGCCTCTGATCGCACGTCCTCGACGGTGCGGGCCGCCGGTGCGGCGTGCCGTCCGCTCACGGTTCCCGGGACGTTGACGTCGTCCGGCGGCGGCGTCATCACGGTAGCTCGCGTGCGCTCGCGGCGCGCGACCGGCGTCCTCGCACGGGGCCGGGCCCTCGTCAACGGGCGCCCCGGTCCGTGCCGGAGGCGACATCCCGATGGCATCCCGGGGCGAGACCGCCGCCCGCGACGCGCCCGGGTTGGCTAGCCTCGTCGGTGCCCGGCGACCGTGTCCGGCACGGAAGTGAACGGGAGAACGCCGATGACGCTGCTCGACGGACGGACGGTGCTGGTCACCGGGGTGCTCACGGAGGGCTCGATCGCCTTCCACGTGGCTCGGCTCGCCCAGGAGCAGGGGGCGCAGGTGGTGCTCACCTCCTTCGGCCGTCAGCTGCGTCTGACCGAGGTAATCGCCCGGCGGCTGCCCCTGCCGGCTCCGGTGGTCCAGCTCGACGTCACCTCGGCCGACGACCTCGCCGCGCTCGGCCAGCGCGTCGGTGAGCACGCCGATCACCTCGACGGGGTGGTGCACTCGATCGGCTTCGCACCGCAGTCCGTCCTCGGCGGGCATTTCCTCGACGGCGCGTGGGCGGACGTGGCCACGGCGCTGGAGGTCTCCGCCTACTCGCTCAAGGCGCTGGCCGTCGCGGCGCAGCCGCTGATGGTGCGCGGCAGCTCCGTGGTGGGCCTGACGTTCGACGCCAGCGTCGCGTGGCCGGTGTACGACTGGATGGGCGTGGCGAAGGCGGCGCTCGAGTCCACGGCCCGGTACCTGGCGCGCGATCTGGGCCCGGCGGGCATCCGGGTGAACCTGGTGGCGGCGGGCCCGGTCCGCACCACGGCGGCGAAGGCGATCCCGGGCTTCGAGACGATCGAGGGCGGCTGGGGTGCCCGCGCCCCGCTGGGCTGGGACGTCGGCGACGCCACACCGACCGCGCGCGCCGTGGTGGCCCTGCTCTCGGACTGGTTCCCGGCGACCACCGCCGAGATCGTCCATGTGGACGGCGGAGTGCACGCGATGGGTCAGTAGCGCCCGTCACCTGCGAGGCGCCACGGGGCAAGGGGCCGTGGTCCCCGATCTGCGGGCGATCT
>DASWOL010000208.1:0-29922 GCA_036398695.1 Cellulomonas sp.
CCCGTGTCAGCCGAACGGCTCACGGCACGCCAAGGACCGTTCGAGGGTGTGGACGGGCTCGGAGAGTGCCCCGCGGAGCGTTACCGTGCCCTTTGTGCCGACATCGGACACCGTCGAGGTCCGTCGCTCGCGCCGCCGCACCCGCACGGTGACCGCGTGGCGCGAGGGCGGTGTCACCGTCGTGGCGATCCCTGCGCGGTTCACCCGGGCGCAGGAGCGCGAGTGGGTGGACAAGATGCTCGGCAGGCTAGCGACGCAGGACCAGCGCCGACGGCCCTCCGACGAGGCCCTGCTGCGGCGCGCCAAGGAGCTGTCCCGGGCCTACCTGGGCGGCCGGGCCGTGCCGGCCTCGGTGGCATGGTCGTCACGGCAAGGCAAGCGATGGGGCTCGTGCACCACCGTGGACCGCTCCATCCGCATCTCCGACCGCCTCCAGGGCATGCCCACCTGGGTGCTCGACTACGTGCTGGTCCACGAGCTGGCCCACCTGCTCCACGCCGGGCACGGCCCGCGGTTCTGGGAGCAGGTGGCGGCCTACCCCCAGGCGGAGCGGGCGCGCGGCTTCCTCGACGGGTACGCGCACGCGTCGGCCCGCGGCGGGGCGGGTGACGAGGGCTGGTCCGCCGACGAGGCCGGCGACGACGTCGGCGACGAACACGATGCCGACGAACGGGTCGAGGCCACGGGCGCGGAACCCGACGGGGCGGCCGGCGACGAGCGGCACGACGAGGTCGCGGCCGACGAGGTCGCGCGCACCGGCGTGTCGGGGCCCGTCAGCGCGCTGCCGCCCGGCTACCTCTTCTGACGCCTCTGACGCCTCTGACGCCTCCGACGGCTTCTGACGGCTTCTGACGGCCACAAGGCGACTCGACAGATCCCCGCGCAGGGGCTCCCGGGTGCGGCTACCGGCCCTGCGGCGTGTCGTCCCCGCCAGGCTCGCCGTCGCCACCGGAGCCGGTGTCGTCGAGGATCTCGGCGATCGCCGCGTCGAGGGCGGCGGACTCGGCGTCGGCGTCGCGCTGTCGGGCGGCGTAGCCGGAGGGGTCGTCCAGGTCGGCGGCCGACGGCATCAGGTCGGGGTGGGTCCACACCGCGTCGCGGCCGGACTGGCCACGCTCGGCGGCGATCGCCGCCCACAGCGTGGCGGCGTCCCGCAGCCGTCGCGGCCGCAGCTGGAGCCCGACGAGCGTGGCCAGCATCTGCTCGGCCGGACCGCCGGCCGCGCGGCGGCGGCGCATCATCTCGCGCAGCGCGACGGCATGCGGCAGGTGGGCCAGCGCGGCCGCCGCGCTCACCTCGTCGACCCAGCCCTCGACGAGGGCCAGCGACGTCTCCAGCCGGTCGAGCGCGGCCTGCTGCTCCGGCGTCGTCTGCGGGCCGAACACCCCGCCCGACAGCGCCGCCTGAAGCGCCTCGGGGTCGGTCGCGTCGACGGACCGCACGGCCTCCTCGAGCTGGTCGGTGTCGATGGTGATGCCACGGGCGTAGGCCTCGACCGCGCCGAGCAGGTGCGAGCGCAGCCACGGCACGTGCGTGACGAGACGCGTCGCGGCGGCCTCGCGCAGGGCGAGGAACAGCCGCAGCTCGTCGGCCGGCACCCCGAGGCCCTCGCCGAAGTCGGAGACGTTGCCGGGGACCAGCACCGGCACCGGGGAGGCGAGCAGCGGCAGGCCGATGTCGGTGGCACCGAACACCTCACGCGCGAGTGTGCCGACCGCCTGCCCCACCTGCAGGCCGAACACCGTCTGACCCAGTCGGTGCACCATGTCCGTCACGTCGAGCCCGGTCGACTCCGGCCCCAGCTCGTCACCCACCGTGGCGCCGAGCGCGCCCGACAGGGCGGTGGCCAGCGAGGTGGCGATGGGTTCGGTGAGCGTGCGCCACGTCGGCAGGGTGGCCTCGACCCACTCGGCGCGGCTCCAGGCGCGGCCGGACGCCCCGGAGGCCGGCAGGTCGGTCACGTCGTCGAGCCACAGCTCGGCGACGGAGAACGCGTCGGTGACCGCCCGCCGTTCGCCCGCGCCGACCGAGGGGTCGCCGCCGGTGCTCGCCTGCTGGCGGGCCAGCTCGTGGGCCATCTCCCAGTTGACGCCGCCCTCGCCACCGGCGGCCATCATCTGCTGCATCTGCCCGGCCATCCGGCGCAGCGACTCCGGGTCCGTCGGCATGCCGGGGATGGTGGGCAGGCTGGCCGGGTCGAAGCCGCCGGCCCGCAGCTCGGCGATCACGTCGTCGGCGGCGGAGCCGAGCATCGAGCGCAGCAGCTGTTCCCAGCCGGCGGACGCCGGATCGAAGGGGACGTCGGCGCTCATCTGACAGCTCCTCTGGGAATCGGTCCGTCCACGGTAACGGCGCGCCGGCCCGGACGGTGCCCGGCCGGCGGCGATCGGCGCCCGGGTTCGCTCACGGCGCACTCCGCCGTCCTTCCCTCGCGACCGCCGACCGACGCCGTGTGCCCGTGCGACCGTGACGGCCGGCTGAGACCGGCCGAGACCGGCTGAGGGCGGCTGAAGGCGGCTGAGCGCGGCTGGGTGCGGCTGAGCGCGACTGGGTGCGATCAGGGGTGCGGACGCGGACCCCGGCGTGTGAGGGATGATCGGCGGGTGACCGTCAGCCCGTCCTCGCCCGCCGCACCCTACGGAGGCGCCGCCGAGCAGCCCGGGAGCCCCGCCGCGTCGCCGTGGGGCGTGGTGGAGCAGCCCGGGGGCGTCGCCGAGCACCTCGGCCTCGACGCGGGCGTGCCCGACGCCTCCGACCCGCTCGCCGCGTCCGGCGCCCGGCCGCCCGGGCCCGGCCCGCGCTCGACGCTGCTCGCCGCGGGCATGCTCGCGACGTCCCTGCTGCTCGCCGGGCTCGTCGTGCTCCCGGCGCCGTACGCGGTGGAGATGCCGGGGCCCACCACCGACGTGCTGGGCACCCAGGACGGCACGCCGCTCATCACGATCTCCGGAGCGCCGACGTTCCCGACCACCGGACAGCTGCGGCTGACGACCGTCTCGGCGACCGGCACCCCGGACTACCCGTCCTCCGTGGCGAACGTGGTGCGCGGCTGGCTGTCGCCGGACGACGTCGTGGTGCCGACGGAGCAGATCGTGCCGACGGGCCAGACCCAGCAGCAGATCGACGAGCTGAACTCGCAGGAGATGACGTCCTCGCAGGAGAACGCGACCGTCGCCGCGCTGACAGCGCTCGGCTACACCGTCCCGGCGACGCTCACCGTGGCGCAGACCATCGACGGCACCGACGCGGCGGCGAAGCTGAAGGACGGCGACGTGCTGAGCTCGATCGACGGCAAGCCGCTGCCCGACTACCAGACGCTGATCGACACGCTGGCGGCGGTGAAGCCCGGCGCGACCATCACGCTCGGCATCACGCGCGCAGGCGCCCCGCTCGACGTGCCGATCGTCACGGGCACGCGGACGGACGGCGAAGGCGCGCTGATCGGCGTCTTCGTCAAGCCGACGTTCGACTTCCCGGTGAACGTCAAGATCCAGATCGACGGCGTCGGCGGGCCCAGCGCCGGGACGATGTTCGCCCTCGGGATCTACAGCGAGCTCACCCCGGCCGACGAGACCAACGGCCAGCACATCGCCGGCACCGGGACGATGGACGTGTCAGGGAACGTCGGCGCGATCGGCGGCATCCGGCAGAAGATGATCGGCGCCGCGCGCGACGGCGCGACGTGGTTCCTCGCGCCGCAGTCCAACTGCGACGAGGTCGTCGGGCACGTGCCCGCCGGGCTGCACGTGGTGAAGGTGGCGACGCTGAAGGACGCCGTCGCCGCGATGACGGCGATCGGCGCCGGGTCCGGCGCCGGCCTGCCGGCCTGCGGCAGCTGAGGGGCTACTCGAGCGTCGCGCGCACCGCGTCGACCAGGCCGGGCACCACGGCCGGGCCCTGGGCGACCTGGTCGTCGGCGTCGAACGCCCGGGTGCGGACCGCGCACCACGAGGCGCCGCCGCGCAGCACGCCGACCGCCAGCCGCACGTCCGAGCGGTCCGGGTGGGCCATGAGGTAGCGCAGCGCCTCGTCGGGGTCGTCGGGCATCGCGTCCTCGGCGGCGGTGGGCAGCACGATCCGCTCGACGGTCACCACGGCGCCGTCCACCGTGGGCGGCCAGCCCAGGCCTGCCAGCAGGTCCTCGAGGTCGTCGGCCTGCGGCAACCCCTCCTGCTCCACCGAGGTCAGGTGCCATGGCGTGGTCCGGGCGGCGGCGAGCGCGTCGGGTGGCATCTGGTCGGCGAGCGACGGCTCGGCGTCCAGCGCCACCGCGGTGCGCACCAGCGCGAAGACGCGCACGGGGCCGTCCCAGCCGGCGGCGGCGACGTGCCGTTCGACCTCGTGGACGGCGACGGCGAGGGCGGCGCTCGCCGCGGGCGAGTCGGGGCCGGGTTGCATGCGGCCATGGTCGCACCCTGTGGGAACCTGGTACGCGGGCCACGCGTTGGGCCCACGACGGCGCCCCGGTACGGGTGCGCTCTTCCCGACGACGACGAGGAACAGTGACCTCCGCCGAAACACCCCGGCCGCGCCCTGTGGCGCGGCGCCGTCGTGGCCCGCTCGTCCCGACGATCGTCACGATCGTCGGGCTCGTCGTCGGGCTGCTGGTGCTGTCCCAGCTGTGGACCCAGGTGCTGTGGTTCGACCAGCTCGGCTTCGCGCAGGTGCTGTGGACGCAGTGGGGCACGCGCGTGGTGCTGTTCGTGCTCGGCTTCGTCGTCATGGCCGGCGCCGTGGCCGTCAGCCTGCAGTACGCCTACCGGTCACGACCCGTGTACGCGCCGTCGTCCGGCGAGCAGGCCAACCTCGACCAGTACCGCGAGGCGATCGAGCCGCTGCGACGGCTCGTGATGATCGTCGGGCCCCTGGTGCTCGGGCTGTTCGGCGGAGGGGCCGCGGCCCAGCGCTGGCAGACCGTCCAGCTGTTCCTGCACCGCCAGCACGTCGGGCAGGTGGACGCCCAGTTCGGTGTGGACCTCGGCTTCTACATGTTCACGCTGCCGCTGCTGCGCTTCGTCGTCTCGTTCCTCATGACGGTGACCGTGCTGTCGGTGGTCGGCGCGGTGGCGACCCACTACCTGTACGGCGGGCTGCGGATCGGCTCGGCGGCCAAGGGGCACCGCACCACGGTGCAGGCACGCCGGCACCTGTCGGTGCTCGGGGCCGTGCTGCTGGTGCTCGTCGCGGCCAGCTACTGGCTGGACCGGTACTCGACGCTGACCAAGAGCACGGCCGCCAACGACCGCGTGCAGTTCGCCGGCGCCGCGTTCACCGACGTGCACGCCGTCAT
The DNA here is from genome assembly GCA_036398695.1 of Cellulomonas sp. Classification (GTDB taxonomy): domain Bacteria; phylum Actinomycetota; class Actinomycetes; order Actinomycetales; family Cellulomonadaceae; genus Cellulomonas. The sequence goes on from DASWOL010000208.1 coordinate 5,291, forward strand.
CCCGTCGAAGGCGATCCTCGCGGTGGCGGCGCTCGTCGTCGCGGCCGCGTTCGTCGCCAACGTGTTCGTCGCCAACTGGCGGCTGCCGGCGATCGGCGTCGGCCTGATGATCATCTCCGCGGTCGTCGTGGGCGGCATCTACCCGGCGATCGTCCAGCGCTTCCAGGTCCAGCCCAACCAGCAGGACAAGGAGGCGACGTACATCCAGCGGAACATCGACGCGACGCGCCAGGCGTACGGGCTGACCGGCGTCGAGGTGAGCGAGTACCCGGCGGTCGTCACCGCGTCGGCCGGCCAGCTGCGCCAGGACGCCGACACCACCGCGTCGATCCGGCTGATGGACCCGCAGATCGTCGCGCCGTCGTTCCGGCAGCTGCAACAGATCCGCGGCTTCTACAACTTCCCGGACACGCTGTCGGTGGACCGGTACACGGTGAACGGCGAGAGCCGCGACACGGTGATCGCGGTGCGCGAGCTCGACCTCGACGGCCTGTCCGACTCGCAGAAGAACTGGGTGAACGAGCACCTGGTGTACACGCACGGCTACGGCGTCGTCGCCGCGTACGGCAACACGCGCGGCGCCCAGGGCGCCCCCGCCTTCTGGGAGAGCGGCATCCCGTCCACCGGCGGCATGGGCGACTACGAGCCCCGCATCTACTTCGGGCAGCAGTCGCCGTCGTACTCGATCGTCGGGGGTGCGGAGGGCTCGCCGGGCCGCGAGTTCGACTACCCGGACGACTCGGCCACCAGCGGCGCGCAGACGACGCGGTTCCCGACGCAGCAGGTGTCCGCGGGGCCGAGCATCGGCAACCTGTGGAACAAGCTGATGTACTCGCTGAAGTTCGGCGACGAGCAGATGCTCTTCTCCAGCAGCGTCGGTGCGAACTCGCAGATCCTCTACGACCGCGACCCCCGGGACCGCGTCGCCAAGGTGGCCCCGTACCTCGAGCTCGACGGGCGCGTGTACCCCGCGGTGATCGACGGCCGGGTCAAGTGGGTCATCGACGGCTACACGACGAGCGACCAATACCCGTACTCGGCGAGCGAGTCGCTGGAGGACGCGACGACGGACTCGCTGACCGCGACCTCCACGACCATCCAGCCGCTGGAGTCGAAGAACGTCAACTACATCCGCAACTCCGTCAAGGCGACGGTGGATGCGTACGACGGGCACGTCGACCTGTACGCGTGGGACCCCACCGACCCCGTGCTCAAGGCGTGGCAGGCGGTGTTCCCGGCGTCGATCAAGCCGGAGTCGGACATCAGCGGCGACCTGATGAGCCACATCCGCTACCCGGAGGACCTGTTCAAGGTCCAGCGCGCCCTGCTCGGCAAGTATCACGTCACCGACGCGCAGCAGTTCTTCTCCGGCAACGACTTCTGGGACAACCCGGCCGACCCGACGCAGTCCAACGGGACCATCAAGCAGCCGCCGTACTACCTGACGCTGCAGATGCCGGACCAGTCGAAGGCCGCGTTCTCGCTGATGTCGACGTACATCCCGGCGGGCTCCAACGCGCGCAACGTGCTGACGGGCTACCTGGCGGTGGACGCCGAGGCGGGTGACGCGGCCGGTCAGCCGGCCGCCGACTACGGCAAGCTGCGGCTGCTGACGTTACCGCGTGACTCGACCGTGCCCGGACCCGGGCAGGCGACGAACTACTTCCAGTCGGACACCACGGCGTCCAACGAGCTGAACATCCTCGACCAGCACGGCTCCACCGTGCGGCGTGGCAACCTGCTGACCCTGCCCGTCGGCGGTGGCCTGCTCTACGTGCAGCCGGTGTACGTCCAGGCCTCGACGGGCGCCACGTACCCGCTGCTGCAGCGTGTCCTCGTCGCGTTCGGCGACAAGGTGGGCTTCGCCCCGACGCTCGACGAGGCGCTCGACCAGGTGTTCGGAGGCAACTCGGGCGCCACGGCCGGCGACGCCGGGACCGGGACCGATACCGGGACGGATACCGGGACCGGCGACACCGGTGGGTCGGACGCCGGCGGTGGGGGACCCACCCCGAGCGAGTCCCCGACGGCGGCGCCGTCCGGCGCGCCGAGCGCCACGCCCACCACCGGCAGCGCCCAGGCCGACCTCGCGGACGCGCTGCAGCGCGCCAGCCAGGCGATCAAGGACTCGCAGGCGGCGCTGCAGAGCGGCGACTTCACCGCCTACGGCAGCGCTCAGAAGCGGCTCGACACGGCGGTCCAGGACGCCATGTCCGCCGAGAACCGGCTGGGCCAGAGCGGCTGAGCCGGCTGGTCGCCGGGGGCGGTCAGCACGGCGCGCTCGACGCGCAGCCGGCGGGCGTCGGCGTCGTCGGGCTGCTTCGTGCCGGTGAGGGCGGCGTGCTCGTCGTGCGCCGCGTCGGGGTTCCGCGCCGCGCGGTGGAGCGGGTCCCGGCGCGTGCCGCGCAGGGCGAGGACCACGAGCGGCAGCACCACGAGGGCGACGACGGCGAGGCGGGCGATCGTTTCCATGCCTCCACGGTCCGCCGCGCCGGCGCGACCGACGAGTGGCAGCAATGACCACTATCGACAAGATCCTGCCAACCGGGTTACCGTGCCCCATGCTCCGTACGGTGGCCGCGCTCGTCGTCGACGGGCTGGCGATGTTCGAGTTCGGCGTGGTGTGCGAGGTGTTCGGCATCGACCGCACCGACGACGGCGTCCCCGCGTTCGACTTCCGCGTCGCGGGCGCCCGGCCGGGGCAGACCATCCGCACCGGGCTCGGCCTCGACCTCGTGGTGCCGCGGGGGCTGGAGGCGCTCGAGGACGCCGACCTCGTCGCCGTGCCCGCGACCGTGATCCGGGACGAGTACCCCGCCGAGGTGCTCGCCGCGCTGCGCGCCGCACACGCCCGGGGAGCGACGCTCCTGTCGGTGTGCTCGGGTGCGTTCGTGCTGGCCGCGGCCGGGATCCTCGACGGCCGCACGGTGACCACCCACTGGCGGCACGCGGCCGAGCTCGCTCGCCGGTTCCCGCGGGTGACGGTCGACGCCGACGTGCTGTTCGTCGATGACGGCGACGTGGTCACCAGCGCGGGGACTGCCGCCGGCATCGACGCGTGCCTGCACCTCGTGCGGCGCGAGCTCGGCAGCGGCGTCGCCAACGCGATCGCGCGCCGGATGGTGGTCCCGCCGCAGCGCGACGGCGGTCAGCGGCAGTTCATCGAGCACCCGGTGCCCACCTGCACGGACGACTCGTTGCGGCACGTGCTGGAGTGGGTGACGGGCTGCCTGGGTGAGCCGCACTCCGTCGAGGCGCTCGCGGCGCGCGCCCTGATGTCGCCGCGGACGTTCGCCCGTCGCTTCGTCGAGGAGACCGGCACCACGCCGATCCGCTGGCTGACCACCCAGCGCGTGCTGCACGCGCAGCGGCTCCTGGAGGAGACCGACCTCGGCGTGGACGAGGTGGCGCGCGAGTGCGGCTTCGCCACGGCCGCCCTGCTGCGGCACCACTTCGGGCGGGCCGTGGGCCTGGCGCCGAGCGACTACCGGAGCACGTTCCGCTCCCGCGCGGCCTGAGAAGCCTGCGCAGCCTGAGAAGCCTGCGCGGCCTGAGGAGCCTCGGCAGCCCCGGCAGCCCGGGCAGCCCGCACAACCCGAGAAGGCCGCGCAGCCCGGGCAGCCCGCGCGGGCCTCAGGGCTCCCGGCCGACGAGCCAGCCGCGCAGCCGGTCCGGGCAGTCCGTGATCACCGCGTCGACCCCGAGCCGCTCGGCGGTCTGCCACTCCCACGGCTCGTCGAGCGTCCACACGGCGACCTCCTGACCCAGCCCGTGCCGGTGCGCGACGAACGTCGGGTCGGCCAGCAGCAGGGCGCCGTCGGGGTTGACCGTGACCACGCCGAGCTCGTCGGCCAGGTCGTCGAGGTCGGCCGGCACCGTCTCGAGCAGCAGGCCGCGCCGCAGCTGCGGGGCCGCGTCGCGCAGCGCGGCGACCGTGCTCGCCTCGAAGCTCTGCACGACGACGCGCGGGGCCAGCCCGGCGGCGAGCAGCGGCTCGGTGCACAACGCGACGTCGTCGGCCGACCAGGCGTCCTTGAACTCGAGCAGCAGGTCGATCTCGCGGCGCCGCAGGAAGGCGACCACCTCGTCGAACGTCGGCACCCGCTGCCCGGCGAACGCGGGGGAGAACCAGCGGCCCGCGTCCAGGGCGCGGATCGCGTCGAGGGTGAACCCGGACACCGCGCCCCTGCCGTCGGTCGTCGCGTCCACGGTGTCGTCGTGGATCACCACCACCCGCCCGTCGGCGGTCAGCTGCACGTCCATCTCGATGCAGTCGGCGCCCGCGCGCCACGCGGCCTCGAACGCGGCCAGCGTGTTCTGCGGTGCGACCGACGAGTTGCCCCGGTGCCCGACGACCCTCACGGCCACATCCCCCGCTCCTGGAGCACGCCGCGCAGCAGGTCCGCGCGGTCGCTGATCAGCCCGTCGACGCCCAGGTCGAGCAGCCGGCGCATCTGCGCCGGGTCGTTGACGGTCCACACGTGGACCTTGAGGCCGGCGGCGTGGGCGGCGGCGAGCGTGCGTTCGTCGACCACCGTCAGCCGGCCCGCCGCGGCCGGCACCTGGAGGCAGTCCACCTGCCGCGCCACCGGCTCCAGCGAGCGCCCGAGGCGGGCGTCCAGCCAGAACCGCAGGATCTCGGTGGTGCCACCGGACGTCGCCACCGGCCTCGTCAGCCGGCGGAGCGTCGCCCGGCGGCGGGCGGCGGAGAACGAAGCGACGCAGACCCTGTCGTGCGACGCGGTCCGTTCGATGGCGTCGGCCACGGGAAAGACGCCCGCCGCCTCCTTGACGTCGATGTTGACGCGCAGCTGTGGCCACGTGCCCAGCAGGTCCGTCAGCAGCGGCACCGGCTCGACGCCGCCGATGCGTGCGGCGCGCACCTCGCGCCACGGCAGCTCGCGCACCAGCCCGTGCCCGTCCGTGGTGCGGTCGAGCGTCGCGTCGTGCAGGGCGACCGCGACGCCGTCGGCGGTGGCGTGCGCATCCGTCTCGACGTACCGGAACCCGAGGTCGACGGCCGCGGCGAACGCCGCCATCGAGTTCTCCAGCCCGTCGAGGGAGAAGCCGCGGTGCGCCATCGCGGCCACCGGCACGTCGAGGTAGGGCTTCACCGGGCCACCCGCGCCACCCGCGCCACGGGTGCGATCCGGGCGAGGAACTGGGCCACGGCCTCGAGGTAGGCGGCCCGCGGCTCCGGGGTGGACAGCGTCAGGTCGTGCACGCCACCCTCGATCGCACGCACGTCGACGTCCCCACCCAGGCCCGGCGCCAGCCGCTGGATGGTGCGCACGTCGAGGACGATGTCCTGCCGGTCGACGTCGGGGTTGTCGTCGCGCTCCGGGCCGGACTGCGCGCTGTGCGCCACGAGGACGGGGCAGGAGATCTCCAGCCCGCGCGCCACGCGCGCCTGGCCGGTGCGCACCGCCGACAGCCACCCGGCGCGCGCCGGGACGCCTTCGGGCCGCTTCAGCCGGGTGTCGAAGTCCCAGCGCCCCCCGTTGGCGGCCAGCAGGTGCGTCGCGTACACGGACGGCCGGTTGGACAGCGGGGTGAGCGGGCGCAGCCGGGCCAGCGCACGCAGCACCTCGTCGCCGACCACCGGCACGAACCCGGTCCCGGCGCCGAGGAACGGGCTGTCGAGCACCAGCCCGTCGACGCCGCCGCGCTCACGGTGCGCGTGCGCCCACAGCGCGGCGACCAGCCCGCCCGTCGAGTGGGCGTGCACCACCACGGGCACGCCCGGGTGCAGTACGCGCGCGGCGGCGACGGCGGCCGTCAGGTCGGTGCCCTGCTCGCGCAGGTCGTCCTGGTAGTGCGGCACCTCGCCGAGCCGCCAGGCGCGCCCGGCGCGACGGGCGTCGAGGGCGACGAACGCCCAGCCGGCGTCCTCGACCGCGGCGGTCAGGTGGGTCTGGAAGAAGTAGTCGTTGTAGCCGTGCAGGTGCACCACCACGCCCCGTGGTCGCCGCAGGGTGTCCGTGCGCCGCACCAGCGCCAGCACCGGGTCGGACCGGCCGGCCGCGACCGACGCCGCCGGCGTGCCGGCACGCACCGGCAAGGCCCCGGTGCGTGCGACGAGGAACCCGGGCAGCAGATCGTCGTCCGTCCAGGTCAGGCCGCCGTCGGGGTCGGTGCGCACGGGCACAGGCCTACACCAGTCCGGCCCCGGGCGCCGCCGCGACGACGTCGTGCCGGCCGTCGACGCGGCGGCCGGCAGGGAACCGGACGCAGACGAACAGCACCAGGCCGGTGAAGAGCACCGCGACGATGCCGAGGATGCCCCAGTACTGGTGCCCGCCGAACCAGATCGCCACGGTCCAGGCCGCCGGGGCGAGGAACGTCGCGACGCGTCCCGTGGTGGCGTACAGGCCGAAGGACTCGGTCTCGCGGCCCTCGTCGGACATCCGGGCGAGCAGGCCGCGGCTGGCGGACTGCGCCGGGCCCACGCAGGCCGACAGCACCAGCGCGGCGACCCAGAACACCGACTGCCCCTTGGCGTGCAGCGCGTAGACGGCGGTCGCGGAGATCACGAGCACGACGAGGGAGACGATGATCACCCGGCGGGGCCCGAACCGGTCGTCGAGCCAGCCGGCGCCGATGGTGAAGACGCCGGCGACGACGTTCGCCGCGATGGCGAACAGGATCACCTGGGAGTCGGAGAAGCCGAAGGTGCCCTGGGCGAGCACGGCACCGAAGGTGAACACGCCCGTCAGCCCGTCCCGGTAGACGGCCGACGCGACGAGGTAGCCGAGCATCGAGCGCCGGGTGCGCCACAGCCGGGCGATGTCGCCACCCAGCTTCCGGTAGGCGCCGAGCGGGCTGATCGCCTGCGGGTGGCGCTCGGGCTCCTCCTTGACCGCGACCAGCACGGGGATCGCGAACACGGCCATCCACACCGTGGCCACCACGATCGACGCGCGGATGTCCCAGCCGCCCGCGCTGGTCACACCGAACCAGCCGACCTCCGGGTTGATGAAGCCGACGAAGAGGATGAGCAGCAGCACGATCCCGCCCACGTAGCCCGAGCCCCACCCGAGGCCGCTGACCCGGCCGAGGTTCGCGGGGGTGGTGATCCGCAGCAGCAGCGCGTTGTACGCCACGGACGCCAGCTCGTAGAACACCGTCCCGACCGCCAGCAGCGTCACCCCGAGCACCACGCCGTTGGCGAGGTGGCCCTCGTCGGGCCGGACGAAGACCATGCCCGCCATCGCCAGCACCACGACGAGCGTGTTCCAGGCCAGCCACGGCTTGCGGCGGCCGGACGCGTCGGCGAGCGCCCCGAGCGCGGGGGCGACGAGGGCGACGACGATGCCGGAGATCGTCATCGCGGTGCCGAGCCACTCGCTGTGGAGGGCGAGGGTCCCCTCGACGTCCTGCCCGGGCTCGACGAAGGACTTCGACGTGATCCACACGGTGAAGACGAAGGTGGTCACCACCGCGTTGAACGCCGAGGAGCCCCAGTCCCAGGCGGCCCACGCCAGCACGGGCTTGCGCAGCAGGCGCTCGGGGGCCGCAGGGCGACCCGGACGGGCAGGGCCGGCAGTGCCGGAAGGGAGAGCGGCAACGTCGTCGACCACGGCCGGATCGTACGGCGGCGCGTCGGCCGCGGGCCGCCCGCCACGACGAACGCCCGGTGAACGGCGGCCGACGAGCGGCGGCCGGCAGGCTCGTCGGCCCGTGGGTCAGGAGGCCGTCTGGTCGTCGACCGGAGCCCGCGGCGCGTCCCGTTGGACGGCCTCGATGCCGTTGACCGCGCCGTCCTTGCGCGTGTAGCCCTCGCCGCCCGTGGCGATGATCTGCCCGTTGGCGGACTTCAGCCGCCATCGGAACTCGCCGTCGGCGCTCTTGTAGAGCTCGAACTTCGCAGCCATGGACGCTCCCTCGTCAGCCGATGGACGCTGGCAACGCTAAGGGGGCTCGCAGGGGTCGGCCACCGGAACGGGTGACGTCACTCGGCGCGGTCGAGCCCGGCGCTCAGCACCTCGCGGTACACCTCGGGCTCGCGCGCGCCGGAGACTCCGTAGCGGCCGTCGACGACGACGAACGGCACGCCCTGCACGCCGATCTCGGCGGCCTGTGCCTGGTCGCGGGCCACCTCGTCGGCGAACTCGTCGGAGTCGAGGACCCGCTCGACCTCCGCGCCCGGCAGGCCCACCTCGCCCGCCGTCGCCAGCAGCGCGGCGCGGCCGAACGGGTCGGTGCTCGCTCCCGCGAAGTACGCGCGCTGGAGCGCCTCGAAGTAGGCCATGCCCAGTCCGTGGCTCGTGGCCAGCGCGGTGACGCGGTGGGCGTCGCGCGTGTTCGCCGTCACCCGGTCCACCTCGAACGGCAGCCCCTCGGCGACCGCGAGGTCGCGCACGCGCTCCTCCATGCCGCGCACCTGCTCGGCCATGGCCGACGAGCCCGACAGCAGCCCGCCGAACTTGTGCGCCAGGTGCTCGAGCAGCGGCTGGGGGGTGGTCGGCGTGGTCGGGTCCAGCTCGAAGGCGCGCGGCACCAGGTCGACCGACCCGCTCAGGCCCATCGCGTCGATGGCACGGGTCAGCCGCGCGGCGCCGACGTAGCACCACGGGCAGACGACGTCCGCCCAGACGTCGACGCGCAGGCGGGTGGTGGGGGCGGTGGTCATCGGGCCTCCTGAGGGATGCGGCGTCGTGCGACACCTCGACCTCCTCGACAACGCGCGCGCGGCAGAGATTCCCGGCCGTCTCGCGCCTCGGGACGACGACGCGACGACGACGCGACGACGACGCGACGACCACGCGACGGCAGGGTGGCCGGAGCGGTGCCCGCGCCGGGCCACAATGGCGTGCCGGTGGTCGGGCTGACCGAGGACCCGCCTCGATCCCCGTCGCTCCGGCATCGTTCGCGCAGCTGCGGCCCACCGGGACGTGGCGGCCCGGAGAGGAGAAGCCGTGCAGCCCGGCCGCATCGTCGTCGTCGGATCCGCCAATGCGGACCTGGTGCTGCAGGTGGACCACCGCCCCGCCGGCGGTGAGACCGTGCTCGGCTCCGACCTCGTGGTCTCCGCGGGTGGCAAGGGCGCCAACCAGGCGGTCGCCGCGGCGCGGCTGGGCGGCCACGTCCAGTTCGTCGGCTGCGTGGGGGACGACGACCACGGCGCCCTGCTGCGCGGGTCGCTCGGCGGCGCCGGCGTCGACCTCGCCGGCCTCGGCACCGCGACCGCGGCGACCGGGACGGCCGTGATCGTCCTGACGCCGGACGCGGAGAACTCGATCATCGTGTCGCCGGGTGCGAACGCCCTGGTGACTGCCGACGTGGTCGACCGGAGCGTCGACTGGGCCGCGACCGCCGTGCTCGTGGTCCAGCTGGAGGTGCCGTTGCCGACGGTCGCGCTGGTGGCGCAGCGGGCGCGCGAGCACGGCGTGCGGCTGATCCTCAACGCGGCGCCCGCCGCCGCCCTCGACCCCACCACGCTGGCCGGCGCCGACCCGCTGGTGGTCAACCAGAGCGAGGCGGCCAGCCTGTTGGCCGGCGCCGTGACGGACGGCGACCCGACGGCCACCGCCCGCGCACTGCTCGACCTCGGCCCGCGGTCGGTGGTGCTGACGCTGGGTGCCGACGGCTCGGTGTGGTGCGCCCGTGACGGCGACGCCGTGCGCGCCGGACGCCGTTCCGCCTTGCGCGTGGCACCGGTCGACACCACCGGCGCCGGCGACTGCTACGTGGGAGCGCTGGCGGTGGTGCTCGCCGAGGGCGGCGACCTCGCCGACGCCGTGGCCCGCGCCACCCAGGTCGCGGCCGTCGCGGTGACGCGTCCGGGCGCCCAGGCGTCGTTCCCCACCCGCGAGGAGATGACCGCGACGACCGAGACGACGGGGCGCGAAGGGACTTGCGGAGAGAAAGTCTACGGCTTAGCCTAAGGCGTGTAATAAGCCCGCCGGCGCGACGTCGATGGCGAGGCCGCACGGACCGGGACCGACGTGGGTGTCGGCGACGTCCCGCGGCGTGAGTCGCTCCCACGGGCACCGCACTGCCCAACGAGACTCATCCTCGGCTCCGCGCCGCTGCGCGCCCACGTGAAAGGGATCTTCGATGGCGAACTCCTTCTCCTCCCTCCGGCGAGCGCTGGCGCCCGTCGGGATCGTCGCCACACTGGCCCTCGCGGCCTGCTCCTCCGGGGGCGGCACACCTGCGGCCACCTCGGCGCCCGGCGACGGCTCGTCCTCCTCGGCCGCCGCGCCCGCCCCGTCCGGCCCCTTGACCGTGTGGGTGATGGGCGACACCACGACGAACTTCGACAAGCTCGTCGCGCCGTTCACGCAGGCCACCGGCGTCCAGGTGAAGACGGTCGCGATCCCGTGGGACAGCGTCGACCAGAAGTTCACCACGGCCGTCGCGTCCGGCGACGGTCCTGACGTGCTCCAGGTCGGCCTGTCCAAGCTGCGCACGTATGCCGACACCGGCGCCCTCCTGCCGCTCGACGACGCCACGCTGGCCCCCTACACCCACCTCGCCGGTACGAACTTCATCGACGGCGTGGCCGGTGACGCGACCGCAGTGGGCGGCACGGTAGTCAGCGTGCCGTGGATCAGCGACACCCGGGTGCTCTTCTACCGCTCGGACATCCTGGCCGCCGCCGGGATCAGCAAGCCGCCGGCGACGTGGGACGAGCTGCGGGCCGACGCGAAGATCCTCGCCGGGCGCGGCGCGGGCCAGTACGGGTACTACATCCCGCAGTGGGACAGTCCGCTACCCGTCGAGATGACCTGGGACTTCGGCGGCGACATCATCGGGACGGACGGGAACGTCGACTTCGACACCCCCCAGTTCCGCCAGGCGGTGGACCTGTACACCGGGCTGTACGCCGACAAGAGCGTGCCGACCAACGCCGACTTCGACCAGACGCAGGGCTTCGTCTCCGGCGTGGCTCCGATGCTCGTCTCCGGCCCGTACCTCGCCGCCGCGATCAAGGAAGCCGCGCCCGACCTCGACGGCAAGTGGTCCGTGGCGCAGCTGCCGAAGGGCACGACGACGAACACGTCGCTGCTCGCCGGCTCGAACATGGCGGTGTGGGCCAAGACGGCCCACAAGGACGGCGCCCTGGCGCTGCTGGACTTCCTGTCCCAGCCCGACACCCAGGTGACGTGGTTCGGGCTCAACGGCGACCTGCCGACCGCCAAGGCCGCACTCGCCGACAGCGCGCTGACGTCCGACCCGCTCGTCGCGGTCTACGCCGCGCAGCTCGCCAACGCCAAGATCGTCCCGCTGGTGCCCAACTGGGACGGCGAGACCGGCAAGGCGCTGCTGGACGCGCTGAACTCGATCGTGCTCACCGGGACCGACAGCCAGACCGCGCTCACGTCGCTGTTCGCGGCCACCAAGGGTCAGTCGGTCAACTGAGCGCGCGGCGCGAGCCCGGCGGCGGGAAGCCTCCTCCCACCGCCGGGCCGGCGCCGGCCCGGTTCGACGAGACCACGAGAAGGGACCTCACGATGCGATCGCGTGCCACGCCGTACGTGCTCGTCGGCCCGGCCACCGTGCTGCTGCTCGCGTTCGGCGTGCTGCCCATCCTCGTCGCGGCCGTGGTCAGCCTCACCGACATGGATGCGGCGGGCCTCGGGGACCTGTCGCGGGTCTCCGGCGTCGGCCTGGCCAACTACGCCGAGCTCTTCGGCGACCACGCCTTCTGGCAGGCGATGCGCAACACCGGGTTCTACGCGCTGATCGGCGTCCCGTCGGTCGTGGTGATCTCGCTCGGCATCGCGCTGCTGCTCAACCAGTCGCAGAGCCGGTTCTTCCGGGTGCTGCGCTCCTTCTACTTCCTGCCGGCGATCACCGGCATCGTGGCGATCGCGCTGGTCTGGGGCTACCTGTACAACACGCAGTTCGGCCTCCTGAACTACGTGCTGTCGCTCGTGGGGCTCGGGCCGGTGCAGTGGCTGTCCAGCCCGTCCCTGGTCAAGGTGTCGGTGGCGCTCGTCGCCATCTGGCGCGGCACCGGTCTGAACACCGTCATCTTCCTGGCGGCGCTCCAGGGGGTGCCCAAGGAGTACCTCGAGGCTGCCGCCCTCGACGGAGCGTCGCGGCCGCGCATCACGTGGTCCGTGGTGCTGCCGCTGCTGCGGTTCGCGATCCTGTTCGTCACCGTGACCACGGTGATCGCGTGGCTGCAGTTCTTCGACGAGGCGTTCGTGCTCACCAAGGGCGGGCCCCTCGGCTCGTCGACGTCGATCTCGCTCTTCCTGTTCCAGCAGGGCTTCTCCGGCGCGCGGTTCGGCTACGCGAGTGCCGGCTCGGTGGTGCTCTTCGCGGTCATCGCGCTCGTCACGCTGCTCCAGCTGCGCGCCAGGAGGGCCGATGTCGAGTACTGAGACCCTGCCCGCGCGCCGCCTCGTCGTGCCGCGGCAGGCACGGCCCCGCCCCCGGCGCCGGCGGCATCCCTGGGTCGCCGGCGCCATCCTGACGCTCGGGGCGGTGGCCACCGCGTTCCCCTTCGCCTGGATGATCGTCTCGGCGGTCAAGCCCCGCAGCGAGTCGCTGGCGTACCCGCCGCACCTGCTGCCCCAGCACCCCACCGTGCAGTACTTCACGCAGCTGCTGCGCCAGATGGACTTCGGCCGCTACCTGGTCAACACGCTGGCCGTCGTCCTCATCAGCATGGTGGGCCTGCTGTTCATGGCGATGGCCGGCTACGGGTTCGCCAAGTTCCGGTTCCGCGGCAAGGAGGCGATCTTCTTCCTGGTCCTGACCACCATGATGATCCCGGTCCAGGTGACGATGATCCCGACCTACCTGATCCTCAACACCGTCAACCTCACCAACACCCTCGTCGGGATCGCCCTGCCCACCCTGGTCAGCGCGTTCGGCGTGTTCCTGTTCCGGCAGTTCATGACCACCATCCCCACGGAGGTCATCGAGGCCGCGCGGATCGACGGGGCCGGGGAGGCGCGGATCTTCGCGCAGATCGTGCTGCCCATGTCGCGGCCGATCCTCGCGGTCCAGGTGGTGCTGACGTTCATCACCGGGTGGAACAGCTTCCTGTGGCCGCTGATCATCGCCAGCGACCAGAACCTCTACACGCTGTCCGTCGGGATCGCGCTGATCAACCAGCAGGTCGCCACCAACCCGTCGCTGCAGATGGCCGCGGCAGCCCTCATGGTGGTGCCGGTCCTCATCGTCTTCGTCGTCTTCCAACGGCACATCGTGCAGGGCTTCGCCCTGTCCGGCCTCAAGTGAGCAGGAGCAGCCACGTGATGAGCACCGCACCCGGACCCGTGCCGGCGGGGACCGGATTCGTCCACGCCGAGGACGGCCGGATCGTCGACGGCGCCGGACGCCCGCTGCTGCTGCGCGGCGTGGGGCTGGGCGGGTGGCTGCTGCCCGAGGGGTACATGTGGCGGCTGGGTCCCGGCGCCCAGTCGCCGCGCCAGATCGAGGCGCTCGTCGCCGGGCTCGTCGGCGCGCGGAAGGCCGAGGAGTTCTGGCGCACCTACCGCGACGTGTTCGTCACCGCGGCGGACATCGCGCGGATCGCCGCCAGCGGCCTGGACCACGTGCGCGTGCCGATCAACTCGCGGATCGTCCAGGACGAGGGCGGCGAGCCGCTCGAGGACGGGTACGCGCTGCTGGACCGGGTGATCGGATGGGCGCGGACGCACGGGCTGCGCGTGCTGCTCGACCTGCACGGCGCGCCGGGCGGGCAGACCGGCACGAACATCGACGACTCCCCGCACGGCATCCCCGAGCTGTTCGTCGAGCCCCGCTACCGCGACCTGACGCTGCGGCTGTGGCGCGATCTCGCCACGCGGTACGCCGACGAGCCCGCGGTGCTGGGCTACGACCTGCTCAACGAGCCGCTGCCCAACGAGTGGCAGCACCGGTACGCCGACGAGCTCGTGGCGCTGTACCGCGACCTGACCGAGGCGGTCCGGTCGGTCGACGCGGTCCACCTCATCCAGTACGAGGGTTCGCACTGGGCGACGAACTTCGACTCGTTCACCCGGCGCTGGGACGACAACGCGGCGCTGCACTTCCACAAGTACTGGTCGCCGCCCGACCGCGCGAGCATCGCGCCCTACCTGCGCGCACGTGACGAGCTCGGCCTGCCGCTGTACATGGGGGAGGGCGGGGAGAACCACCTGGAGTGGCTGTACGCCGCCTTCCGGCTGTACGAGACGTTCGACATCGGCTGGAACCTGTGGACCTGGAAGAAGCTCGCGACCCACACGTCGCCGGTCGACGTGCGCCCGCCGGCCGGCTGGGACCGGTTCGCCGCCAGCACGCCGGACGCGCCACAGCTGACGGCGTCGCAGGCCGGGACCGTGCTGGACGAGCTGCTGGCCAACGTCCGCCTCGAGGCGGCGAGGTGGCGGCCGGACGTGCTGGCCGCGACGACGGGGCAGCGCCCGGCGGTGATCCCGGGCTGGGGGTTCGGCTTCCGGGGGCCCGGCACCTCCTACGCGATCGCCCACCCCGTGCCGTCCGCCCTCGCGCGCGCCGACGACGCCAGCGCCCTGACGTGGACGGGCGGCGGCGACGCCCCGGAGAACCCGTTCACGCACCAGGCCGGCCAGCAGGACCGGCCCGACCGGCTGCTCGGCGTGCGGCTCGAGCCGGGTGACTGGCTGGAGTTCGAGGTGACGGGGATCGCCGGCACGGCCGCGGACGCCTACGCCCCGGTGCTCGCCGGTGGGGGCGACGTGGTGCTCGAGGCCTCGCCACGCGGGCTGCGCGCGCTCGCGCGCACGGACGCGACGTTGCTGCGTATCGTCCGCAGGGACGACCGGACCGACGACGGGGTGCGATGACGATCGACGTGGCCGGGCGCTCGCGGGGCGGTGGCGACCAGGTCACCGTGACGGCGCTGCGCCTGCGCAACCGCTCGGCGGTGCTGCAGCACGTCATCCTGGCGCAACGCACCACGCGGGCGGACATCGCCCGCGACTGCGGCCTGTCCACCGCCAGCGCGGCCAACCTCGTCTCCGACCTCACCACCGAGGGCCTGGTGCACGAGACCGGGACTGTCGCCTCGGGGGGCGGACGGCCGATCGCGCTGATCGAGCCGCGGCCCGACGGCGCCTACACGATCGGGGCGGACATCGGCGAGCGGGGCGTCGCGGTCGAGCTGTTCGACCTGTCGATGACCGCTGTCGACCAGGAGTTCCGCGGCGGCCGTGCCGAGGAGGACCCGGAGGCGATCGGGCGAGACCTGCGCGAGGCGGTGGCGGCGCTCCGCGAACGGCATGCCGACAAGTGGGCCCGTGTCCTCGGCGTCGGGCTGGCGATGCCCGGGATCGTCGAGGTGGACCCGGCCGGCACCCAGGTGCTCTACGCCCAGAGCCTGGGCTGGCCGCCCGTCGCGATCAACGAGCTGCTGCCGCTGGACGTGCCGGTGTTCGCCGACAACGGCGGCAAGACGCAGGCCAAGGCGGAGCAGTGGTTCGGTGCGGCGCGGGGCGTCGACCACGCGGTGGTCGCACTCCTGGGCCGGGGCGTCGGCGTGGGCCTGATCCAGGAGGGGCGGCTCCAGGCCGGCTCGCGGTCGAGCGCGGGGGAGTGGGGCCACACCAAGGTGGAGCGCGGTGGGCGGCTGTGCCGGTGCGGCGGCCGGGGCTGCGTCGAGGCCTACGTGGGCGCGCAGGCGATGCTCGACGCCTGGGCCGAGCGTGGCGGGACGTTCGAGGGCACGGGCTGGCGCGCCGTCGGCCAGCTCCTCGACGCCGCCCGCGAGCAGGACGAGGCGGCGCAAGGGGTGGTCGACGACGCGATCGGCGCCCTGGGCTACGGCCTGGCCAACCTCGTCAACCTCACCAACCCGCTGCGCATCGTGCTCGGCGGCTGGGTGGGCATCCGCCTGATGGAGGCGGTCGCGGACCGCATCGAGGCGGCCATCAGGAACAACTCGCTGGAGCGTCCCGGCTCGCAGTTCGAGCTGATGCCCTCGACGTTCGGCGGCGACACCGTGGCGATCGGCGCCGCGATCCTGCCGCTGGAGCAGCTGATCCGCGAGCCGCGGGCCTGACTGCTAGAAGCCCTCGGGCCGCTGCGGCAGGTACGGCGCGGCCAGCGCCGCGAGCTCGTCGTCGGAGAGCGTGATCCCCAACGACGCGAGGGCGTCGTCGAGGTGCTCCGGCCTGGTCGCGCCGACGATCGGCGCGGTGACCGCCGGCTGCTGACGCACCCACGCCAGGGCGACCTGGGCCATCGGCACGCCGCGCGCGGCGGCGACGGACGCCACGGCCTCGACGATCGCCTGGTCGGCGGCCTCGTGCTGGCGGTAGAGGCTCGACCCGAACTCGTCGGTCTGCGTGCGCGCGGTCGTGGTGCCCCACGGCCGGGCGACGCGGCCGCGGGCCAGCGGGCTCCACGGGATCACCCCGACACCCTGGTCGAGGCAGAACGGGTGCATCTCGCGCTCCTCCTCGCGCATGAGGAGGTTGTACTGATCCTGCATCGACACGAACCGGGTCCACCCTGCCAGGTCGGCGGTGTACTGCAGCTGCGCGAACTGCCAGGCGTACATCGACGAGGCGCCGATGTAGCGCGCCTTGCCGGCCCGCACCACGTCGTGCAGCGCCTCCATCGTCTCCTCGACGGGCACGGTCGGGTCGAACCGGTGGATCTGGTAGAGGTCCACGTAGTCCGTACCGAGGCGGCGCAGGCTGGCGTCGATGGCCTGCATGATGTGCGCCCGGGACAGGCCGGCGCCGTGCGGGCCGGGGTACATGCGCCCGTGGACCTTGGTCGCCACGACGACCTCCTCGCGGCGGGCGAAGTCGCGCAGGGCGCGTCCGACGATCTCCTCGCTGCTGCCGTCGGAGTAGACGTCCGCCGTGTCGAAGGTGGTGACGCCGGCTTCGAGGGCGTGCTGCAGGAAGGGGCGGCTCTGCTCCTCCGGCAGGCTCCACGAGTGGTTGCCGCGGGCGGGGTCGCCGTAGCTCATGCACCCCAGGACGATCTGTGAGACCCGCAGGCCGCTGGTCCCGAGCTTGACGTACTCCATCGCGCGCTCCTTGGCGGGTCCGGCCCCGGTAGCCGAAAGCCCCACCGACGAGTCTGCACCTCGGCCGGGCGAGGGTCCGACGAGCGCGAGGGGAGGGCGCGCGGGCATTGACACACCTGTGCCCAGATGTTTTGATGCTCACTGAAGGAAGTCATCATCAAAAGTCTGCCGCTCGAAGGAGAGCCGGTGTCCCGAGGTGCGACCCGCGACAGGTTGGGGTCCGTCAACCGAGCGTTGGTGCTGTCAGCCATCGGCCGCTTCGGGCCGATCTCCAGGGCCGATCTGGCGCGGCGGCTGGAGCTGAGCGCGCCGACGATCACGTCGGTGACGCAGGCGCTGATCTCCGACGGGATCGTCTCCACCCGCGAGCAGGAGGCGAGCCGCGGCGGACGTCCCGGCACCCTGATCGGCATCGTCGGCGAGGCTGCCGCGGCCGTCGGGGCGAAGGTGACCGAGGACCACGTCGTCGGTACGGTCGTCGACCTCGACGGCACCGTGCTGTCGACGTTCGACGAGGCCGCCGACGTCCGTTCGGGCAACCCGCTCCAGCTCCTGGTGGACGTCCTCGGTCCGCACGTCGCGGCGGCGGGGGCGGATCGCCACCTGTTGGGTCTCGGCATCGGCCTGGCGGGCAGCAACGACCCGCAGCATCCCGGCATCGTCACCTCGCCGCTGCTGGGATGGCACGAGCTGCCGATCGGCGACCACCTGGTCCGTTCGCTCGGCCTGCCGGTGATCGTCGACAACGACGTCAACACCCTCGCGGTGGCCGAGAGCCTGTACGGCATCGGCTCGCAGTACGACAGCTTCATCACGCTCACCCTCGGCCGCGGCATCGGCATGGGCCTGGTCGTCGACGGCGAGCTGGTCTCCGGGTCGCACGGGGCCGCCGGCGAGCTCGGCCACATCACGGTCGATCCAGCAGGCGTCACGTGCGAGTGCGGCAAGCGAGGCTGCCTCGAGACCGTCGTCGCGGATCGCGGCCTGGTGCGATCGGCCCGCAGCCAAGGGCTCGAGGTGGCCTCGCCGACGGCCCTGCTGGCTGCCGCCGACGCCGGCGAGGCCGTCGCGCGCAGCGTCTACGCCGAGGCCGGAACCTTGCTCGGGTCCGTCCTGGCGAGCGTCGCCACCGTGCTGGACCCGGCAGCGCTGCTCGTCAGCGGCGAGGGGAGCAAGGCGTGGCACCACCTGGAGACGTCGTTCCGGGTCGCGTTGCACGACGGCCGCATGCCGATCCAGCGGGACCGTGTCGCCGTGGTCCGCGACGACTGGGACGAGGACAAGTGGGCCCTGGGCGCGGCGGCGCTCGTGCTGCGGGCGGCCTTCGGCACCCCGCTCGGAGCCACCGGCCCCGTCGAGGCGGTCCAGGCGCGACTGGCGTCCAACGGGCGCTCCTGATGACGGGGTCGCGATGCGGCGACACACAGACTTCCGGCACTGGGGCCGGAAACGCACGACACGTGCGCACGAGGTGGGAGAAGTGATGAACAAGACACGAGTGGGGGGTGTGGTGGTGGCGGCCGTCGCGCTCGCCCTGACGGCTGCGTGCAGCAGCTCCGGGACGACGGGTGGCGCGGCGACGACGGGCGCGGCACCGAGCGGGGCGGGCACCACGGCCGGCTGCAGCCCGGTCACGATCAACTACTGGCACGCGTACTCGTCCGACGGGCCGGAGGTGAAGCAGCTCGAGACGGTGATCATCCCCGCGTTCGAGAAGGCCAACCCGTGCATCACCGTCAAGGACACGGCCGTCCCGTACGACGACCTCCACCAGAAGCTCATCACTGCTGCCGCCGGCGGGCAGCTGCCCGACGTGGTCCGTTCGGACATCATCTGGGTGCCGGAGCTGGCCAACCTCGGGGTGCTGGACAGCCTCGACACCGACATGCCGGGCTTCCAGGACCTGGCGTCCAGCACGTACGACGGGGCGCTCGGCACGGCGAAGTGGGGCGGCCACTACTACGGGCTCCCGCTCGACACGAACACCCTGGTCCAGCTCGTCAACCCGGCCGTGCTCCAGCAGGCCGGCCTGCAGCCGGCGACGACGATGGACCAGTTCAAGTCCAACGCGGACGCGCTGAAGGCGAAGGGTCTGCTGGGCTACGCCGACTCGGACCTCAAGGGCTGGAACCTGCTGCCGTTCATCTGGTCCTTCGGTGGCGACATCGTCAGCCCCGACGGCACCAAGGCCTCGGGCTACGTCAACTCGCCCCAGACCGTCCAGGCGGTGCAGTTCGTGTACGACCTGTACAAGGCCGGCGAGCTGTCGAACTACATCACGCAGAGCGGCAAGACGTCGGACAACGACGACTTCGGCACCGCGAAGGTCGGCACGATCTTCGGGGGCCCGTGGATGTGGCCGATCTTCCAGAGCAGCTACCCCGACCTGAAGTTCCAGGCCGCGCAGATCCCCTCCGGCAAGGGCGGCTCGGTGAGCGTCGTCGGTGGCGAGGACGTCGTCGTCATGGCGGACTCTCCGCAGAAGGACGCGGACTACGCCTTCGTCAAGTACCTGCTCTCGGACGACGCACAGCTGGCGATGGCCAAGATCGGCCAGATGTCCGTGCTGAAGTCGCTCGGCGACCAGGAGGCGCAGGTCAACTCGTACTACGCCCCGTTCATCCAGCAGCTGGCCACGGCCAAGCCGCGTCCCGCCACCCCGGCGTGGAACGACATGGACGGTGCGATGGAGGCCCGCCTCCAGCAGGCGTTCCTCGGTGACGGGAACATCCAGGCGGCGATGGACGACCTGGCGACCCAGTTCGACGGCATGCTCGCGAAGTACCAGAAGTGACGCAGCTTTCGTCCACAGCCACACCCGTGAGGCATGGCATCGCCGGCCGGGGCGTCCGCTCCGGCCGGCGGGCCAGGGTCCGCGGTCTTCCGGGGTACCTGTTCCTGCTGCCGGGGTTCGCCCTCCTTGTCCTGGTGATGGTCTATCCCATGGTCAAGGCCGCGATCATGAGCTTCCAGGACTGGACCGTCAGCCCCAAGATCCCGGACACCTTCGTCGGGTTCGCGAACTACGCGCGGGCGATCCACGACCCGGTCTTCTGGCGCTCCATGGTGAACGCGGCGGTCTACCTGGTCGCCACGGTGCCGGCGCAGATGGTCCTCGGGCTGGTGTGCGCCGTGGCGCTCAACGCGGCCTTCCGCGGCCGCACCGCCTTCCGCGTGATGATCTACATCCCGGTCATCACCAGCTGGGTCGTGGTCTCGTTCCTGTTCCGGTACCTGTTCCAGACGGACAACGGCCTGGTGAACTACCTGCTGACGGACGTGACAGGGGTGGTCCACCAGCACATCGACTGGTTCGACAGCCGCTGGGCCGCCTTGGCGGTGGTCAGCCTCCTCGGCATCTGGAAGGGCGTCGGCTGGTCGATGCTCATCTTCCTGGCCGCCCTGCAGGCGGTGCCGCGTGAGCTCTACGAAGCAGCTCAGATGGACGGAGCCGGCGCGGGCCGCCAGTTCCGCTACGTGACCCTCCCCGCCATCCGCCGGACGACGACGTTCGTCGCGATCCTGCTGACCATCGGAGCGTTCAACGTGTTCATCTCGGTGCAGCTGATCACCGGCGGCGGACCGGCCAACGAGACACAGGTGCCACTGACCTACATGTACAACAGCGCCTTCAGCAGCCTCGACTTCGGGTACGGGTCGGCGATGGCCTTCTTGCTGACCATCGTCATGTTCATCCTCTCGGTGAACCTGTACCAGATCGGCAAGCGCGGCGCCGAGGAGGCCGTGGCATGAGCTCGCTGCAGATGCGCGGCGGCACCGTTCTGGCCGGCCGCTACCTGGTGCTCGCGATCGGCGCCCTGGTGTCCCTCGTCCCGCTCGTGTACATGTTCCTGACGTCGCTGCGCGCGAACTCGTACATGCTGCTGACGCCGAGCCAGGTGGTGAGCGGTTCGAAGTCGCTGGTCAACTACTCCCAGGCGTGGAGCCAGGGCGGGCTGGGGCGCGACTTCGTCAACTCCATGGTGGTCGCGGTCGCCACGGTGGCCGGCGTCCTGGTGCTGGCCTCGATGATGGCCTACGCGTTCGCCCGGTTCGACTTTCCCGGCAAGACGTTCGCCTTCGCGGTGGTCGTCCTGTGCCAGATGATCCCCTCGATCATGCTGATCATTCCGCAGTTCATCCTCGCCAAGGACATGCACCTGCTGAACTCGCGGCAAGGCCTGGTGCTCTTCTACGTCGGCACGAACCTCGCGTTCAACACCTTCCTGCTGCGGGGGTTCTTCGAAGGCATCCCGCACGAGCTGGACGAGGCCATGATCATGGACGGCGCCGGCGCGTGGCGCCGCTACGCGCGCCTGGCGATCCCGCTCGCCCGGCCGGCCCTGGCGACGTCCGCGATCTTCGCGTTCCTCGCCTCGTGGGACGAGTACGTGTGGGCGGTGACGATCCTCACGGACGACACGTCTCGCACCGTGCCCGTCGGCATCGCGCTGTTCGCGGGGGCGCACTCGACGAACTGGGGCCTGACGTTCGCCGCGTCGACGATCGCGCTGATCCCCGTGCTCGTCGTCTTCCTCGTCTTCCAGCGTCAGTTCGTCAGCGGAATCATGTCAGGAGCAGTGAAGTCGTGAGCCCGAACGTCGACACCGGATGTGAGGCCCTCCGGAGGGCGAGCATCGACCTCATCACGGGCCTGCAGGCGCCGTCCGGGGCGTTCCCCGCCTGCCCCACGTTCGCGGTGTACCGCTACTCCTGGCTGCGCGACGGCACGTACATCGCCGTGGCGCTCGACACGGTGGGGCGCTCGGCCGAGGCCTCGGCGTTCCACGACTGGGTAGGACGCGTCATCGACCGCATGTCCCCGGCCATCGACGCCGTCGTGGCGATGCGTGCCGCCGGCCGGATCCCGGAGCAGGGCGACCTGCTGCCCACCCGCTACACGCTCGAGGGCGCGGTCGAGGAGCCCTCCGACGACGAGTGGCCGACGGTCCAGCTCGACGGCTACGGCGTGTGGATCTGGGGCCTGCGCGAACACCTGGGCGGCGCTTTGTGCCCGCAGCACCTGCGGGCGGCGGTGCGCGCGGTGGCGGACTACCTCGTCGCGACGTGGGACCTGGCGTGCTACGACTGCTGGGAGGAGTTCGGCGACCGGCGTCACACCTCGACGCTGGGGGCGATCGCGGCGGGCCTCGCGGCGGCCGGGGACCTCGTGGACGAGGAGGCCTACCGCCAGGCGTCGGCCACCGTGGTGA
This sequence comes from Cellulomonas sp., assembly GCA_036398695.1. Lineage (GTDB taxonomy): Bacteria > Actinomycetota > Actinomycetes > Actinomycetales > Cellulomonadaceae > Cellulomonas. Next base: position 27,473 of record DASWOL010000208.1, read on the forward strand.
GCTGGGTCCGGGACCACTGCGTCGTCGACGGCAGCCTGGTCAAGGGCCCGCAGGACGACCGGGTCGACGGGTCGTTGCTCACGCTGGCGGTGCCGCTGCGCGTGTTCGACCCGGACGAGCCGCTGATGAAGACGACCGTGCGCCGCATCCAGGACGAGATCGTCTCTCCCGGCGGCGGCGTGTGGCGCTACCGCGGTGACACGTACTTCGGGGGCGGCGCCTGGCTGCTGCTCACCTGCTGGCTCGGGCTGTACGAGGCCGAGCTCGGCCGGCTCGACGACGCCCGCCGGCGGCTGGCGTGGGCCGTGTCGCACGCTGATGCCGAGCTGCGGCTGCCGGAGCAGGTGGTCTCGGACGCGCAGGTGCCGTCGATGGTGCAGCCGTGGGTGACGAAGTGGGGCACCCCGGCGAGCCCGCTGCTCTGGTCCCACGCGATGTACCTGTTGCTCGACGACGCGATCCGGAGGAACTCATGAGCGTGCGGCCCACGCGCAGCACGTACGCGCCCTGCGAGGACGTGACGGTCCGGGTGGGTGCCGCACCCGTCGGGTCGATGCTGACGATCCGGGGCGTGGCGGGAATCGCTGCCGAGCTCGCCGTGGACGGGCCCGAGGTGGCGGTCGGCGCGCTCCCGATCGGCGGCTACGGCGTCGACCTGTGGGGCCCCGACGGTGCGCTCCTCGCCAGCAGCGCGTTCGACGTGCTGACCGACCCGCTCGACCGGCCGCGCTACGGCTTCGTCGCGCACTACGGCCCGGACGTGGACGTGGCCGCGCTGCAGGCGCACGCCGTGCGGATGCACCTCAACGCGGTGCAGCACTACGACTGGGCGCACAGCTACACGGAGCTCGTCGCTCCGGACGGGTGCGACGAGTACACGGACTCCCTGGGCAACCGCGTCTCGGTCGCCGTGCTGCGCGCGATGCTGGCGGCGTTCCGGGAGATCGGGGCGGCACCGCTCGGCTACGCGGCTGTCTACGGCGTCCCGGCCGACCAGTGGGACACGTGGGGAGACGTCGGCCTCTACCGGTCCACCGGCCAGCCGTACGGGTTCGGCGACGACTTCCTCAACGTGGTGGACCCGGGGGCGCCGCGGTGGCGTCGGCAGATCGTCGGCGCCATCCGGCGGTCCTACGAGGAGATCGGCTTCGCCGGCTTCCACCTCGACCAGTACGGCTGGCCGAAGCGGGCGCTGCGCGCGGACGGCTCCGAGACCGACCTGTCGCAGACGCTGCCGGCGCTGGTGGACCAGATCGCCGGCGCCGTCCCGGACGCGCGCCTGATCTTCAACAACGTGAACGGCTTCCCGCTCGACCGCGCGGCCCGCGTCCGGCAGTCCGCGCTGTACACGGAGGTCTGGCCGCCGCGGGTGGAGCTCCGGGACCTCGTCGACCTCGTGGCGCAGTCGCGAGGGTTGTCGCCGCTCCCGGTGATCGTCGCGGCGTACATGGAGGTGTTCCACGACGTCGGGGGCCGTGCGGCGCGCGACGCGGCCCGCCTGACGATGGCCACCATCTTCTCGTCGGGCGCGACCCATCTGTTCACCGGGGAGGACGGCCGCCTGCTGGTGCACCCGTACTACGTGCGCAGCGAGGCCGCCGACGACGAGACGCTCGACCTGCTGGAGCGCTGGTACACGTTCCTCGTCCGCCACGGCGACCTGCTGGTGTACCCTGCCGTCGTCGACGTGACCGCCGCGTACTTCGGCGAGTACAACGCGGACGTGGTGGTCGAGGCGCCGAGCGGTGTGCGCGTGTCCATCCACCCGGAGCCCGGCGTGGTGTGGGCCCGCGTCATGCGGACGGACCACGGGCTCGTGGTGCACCTGGTCAACCTGACGGGTCAGGACGAGACGGGGTGGGACACCCCCAAGCGACCTATCGAGCCGGTGCGCGGGCTCGTGCTGCGCCTGCGGCAGGTCGGCCGCGAGCCGGTGGCGGTCCGGTGGCTCGACCCCGAGATCCCCGGCCCGGGAGACCGCCTCGAGGCGGTCGCCGACGACATCGACCAGGTGACCCAGCTCCCGGCGCTCGGCGCGTGGGCAGCGGTCCACGTCCCGACGGACCAGGAGTGGCGGTGAGCGAGTCGTCCTTCGCCCGCCAGCCCGCATGGACCCGCGACGCGGTCTTCTACCAGGTCTTCGTCGAGCGGTTCGCGAACGGGCGGCCCGAGATCGACCCGGAGGGCGTCCTGCCGTGGGGGTCGGAGCCTTCCCGGGCCGGGTTCACCGGTGGTGACCTGCGCGGGATCGAGCAGCACCTCGACCACGTCGTCGAGCTCGGTGCGAACGCGCTGTACCTGACGCCGATCTTCGAGGCGGACACCAACCATCGCTACGACACCGCGGACTACGGGCGCATCGACCACCGCCTCGGTGACCTCGACGACTTCCGGTCGCTGCTGCGGGCGGCCCACGACCGCAGCCTGCGGGTGGTGCTCGACGGCGTCTT
>DASWOL010000209.1:0-18597 GCA_036398695.1 Cellulomonas sp.
TGGCCCATCACCGGGCTCGAGATCAGCATGTCCGCCGTGGCCGAGTTGCAGGCCATCGGGACGTTCCACACCGCGCCGATCCGCAGCAGCGCCTTGACGTCCGGGTCGTGCGGCTGCGGCTCCAGCGGGTCCCAGAAGAAGACGAGCATGTCGATGACGCCCTCGGCGATCTTGGCGCCGACCTGCTGGTCGCCTCCCACCGGCCCGGACAGCAGCCGCGTCACCGCGAAGCCCAGCTCGTACTCGAGCATGGTGCCGGTGGTGCCGGTCGCATAGAGGTGATGGCGGGACAGCGTCCCCCGGTTGAACTCCGCCCAGCGGAGCAGCTCGACCTTCTTGTTGTCGTGGGCAACCAGCGCGATGTCGTGGGCGACGAAACTCATGGCGAGCCGCTCCTGTCGGGGTCCTCGTGTTCTCGGGTCGGGACGCTACTCGTCGCCCGGTGCCGGAATGCCGCGCGGCGCGGGTTCGTCGCTCGCCGCCGGTCCATCGTCCGACGACAGCCCGTCGGGATCGTCGTGCGTGCCGGTGCCGCGCGCACCGGCCCACCGGTCGTCGTCGCGGTCCTCGCGATCCCAGGCGGCAGACCGGGTGCGCGCGGTCTCCAGCGCCCGGGCGGCCGCCTCACGGGTGGGGAACGGGCCGAGGACCACGGACCAGTCGCTCACGCGGCCCTCCTCGACCTCGCCGGTGGTGGTGTTGAACCAGAACTCCGTCATGACGGCCTCCCTCGCCGAGCGCGTCGCCCCCTGCCGGTGGGCTGCTCCTAGACTGCACAGCATGGCCCCGGCGCACGCGACGCGAACCCCGCTCGTCCCCGGGCGCGTCTCGGCTCGGCGGCCGGTGCCGGCGTCGATCGCGCGCCCCGAGTACGTGGACCGGCCGGCGCCCCGTCCCTGGACCGGGCCGGACGTGTTCGACGACGCGACGGTCGCCGCGATCCGCGTCGCGTCGACGATCGCGGCGCAGGCGCTGGTGGAGGTCGGCAAGGCCGTGCTGCCGGGCGTCACCACGGACGAGCTCGACGCGGTGGGCCACCGGTTCCTGGTCGACGCCGGCGCGTACCCGTCCACCCTCGGCTACCGGGGCTTCCCCAAGTCGCTGTGCACCTCGGTCAACGAGGTGATCTGCCATGGCATCCCCGACTCGACGGTGCTCGAGGACGGCGACATCGTCAACATCGACATCACCGCGTACATCGGCGGCGTGCACGGCGACACCAACGCCACGTTCCTCGTCGGAGACGTCGACGAGGAGTCGCGGCTGCTCGTCGAGCGCACGCAGGAGGCGCTGGCCCGCGGCATCAAGGCAGTCGCCCCCGGGCGGCAGATCAACGTGATCGGCCGCGTGATCGAGAAGTACGCCTCGCGGTTCGGGTACGGGGTGGTGCGCGAGTACACCGGGCACGGTGTCGGGCCGGCGTTCCACACCGGGCTCGTCGTGCCCCACTACGACGCCGCGCCCGACTACGCCACCGTCATGGAACCGGGCATGGTGTTCACCATCGAACCGATGCTCGACCTGGGCTCGCCCGACTGGGAGATGTGGGACGACGGCTGGACGGTGGTCACCGCGGACCACAGCCGGTCAGCGCAGTTCGAGCACACGCTCCTCGTCACCGAGAACGGGGCCGAGGTGCTGACCGTCCCATGAGCCGCGACGACCGCCCCCGGGTCAAGGGCCGGACCGCCGTCGGCATCGACATCGGCGGGTCCGGGATCAAGGGTGCGCCGGTCGACCTGCGCACCGGATCGTTCGCCGCGGAGCGCGTGCGTATTCCCACGCCCCAGCCGGCGACGCCCGCAGCGGTCGCCCAGGTGGTGGCCCAGATCGTCACCACCTTCGACGTGCGCAGGACCCTGCCGATCGGCGTGACGTTCCCCGCCGTGGTGCGGCACGGCGTGGCGCAGTCCGCCGCGAACGTCGACGAGTCGTGGATCGGTACCGACATCGAGAAGCTGCTCCGCGACGCGACCGGCCGGCGTGTGCTCGCGGTCAACGACGCCGACGCTGCCGGTTACGCCGAGGTGGAGTACGGAGCAGCGCGCGACGTGCCCGGGCTGGTCATGGTGGTGACGCTCGGCACCGGCATCGGCTCCGCGCTCATCAACAACGGGCGCCTGGTGCCCAACACCGAACTGGGGCACCTCGAGGTCGACGGCGTCGACGCCGAGACGCGCGCCTCGGACGCCGCCCGCGAGCGCGACCGCCTGACGTACCCCGAGTGGGCCAAGCGGCTGCAGCGGTACTTCTCCGAGCTGCAGAGGCTGTTCTCTCCGGACCTGTTCGTCGTCGGCGGCGGCGTCTCGAAGAAGTACGAGGAGTACCTGCCGCTGCTCGACCTGCGCACGCCGATCGTGCCGGCCACCCTGCGGAACGCCGCAGGCATCGTCGGCGCCGCGCGGCTCGCGGCCGAGAAGCCGTAGGCCCCGACTGAGTCGCACCGGTCGGAACCGCCCAGCGCAGGGCGGCGCACCGGTCGGAACCGGGCAGCGCAGGGCGACGCTGGGCGGCGCCTGTCCCCCCACCCGCCCGTGCCGGCCCGTGCCCGCACGTGCCAGCCCGCTGGAGGCGGGACCCGCAGTCAGTCACGCGCCGCAGCCGCGCGGCGTACCTCCTCGCGCTGCAGCCGCATGACGAGCCGGTACAGCCGCTCCCGGGACGCGTCGTCGACGTCGAAGAACTCGGCGCCGTGCCGCCACATGTGCCTCGCCTCGTCCACGCGCAGCACACGGGCGCGCAGCTCGAGGGTGGTGCCCTCCGCGGGCAGGTGCACCAGGAGCACGGTGCCGTCCGGCACCTGGCGCTTGGACGAGAACCGCAGGCCGGTGGCGCTGACGTCGAGCACGGTGAGCGCCAGCTGGACGGGCCCGTCGTACGTCTGCACCACACCGAGGCAGGTCACCTGGTAGGGCGCGCGGGCGGCGGAGCGTCGCTGCCGCTGGCCCGCCGTCTCCATGACCACCACGTCGACCGCCGGGCCGGGCGCCTTGGCGACGATCCCCCGGTAGGTGCACTCGCCACGCACCGGGTCGAGCACCTGCACGGTGACCGGATCGCCCACGTCCCGCGCCAGCAGCGGGGACTCCAGCTGCATCCGCAGCACGCCCGCGGCGTACTCGGTGACATAGCCGTCGATGACGCCTTCGGCCGCGATCACCCGGCACCCGGCCAGCTCGTGCATCCCCACCGCCCTAGCGCAGTCTCGCGGTCGTCCTCCGCTCCATCGGCTCCGATGAGCGGCTCCGTACGATTTCGGCGGATGAGTCAGCCGATACGCCGGGTTCTGTCCCCGCGCGGGGTTGCCCCCGCGCGAGTGGCGGCCATCCATCTACGACGTGCGTTGCCGCACGCCTCAAGCGGCCTACCCGGGAGCTTGGGCGGGCAGCCCTCGAACGCTCCCTGTCTGACCTTGCTCCGGGTGGGGTTTGCCGAGCCGCACCGGTCGCCCGGTGCGCTGGTGGTCTCTTGCACCACCGTTTCACCCTTACCGGTCCCCGAAGGGGCCGGCGGTCTGTTCTCTGTGGCACTGTCCCGCGGGTCACCCCGGGTGGGTGTTGCCCACCACCCTGCCCTACGGAGCCCGGACGTTCCTCGGCGGGTGCAAGCACCCGACGCGGCCGCCTGGCTGACTCATCCGCGCCGCCCAGGGTAGCGGTTCCGGCGGCGCTGAGTGACGCCGCCGCGGAGCCGCTGGTGACCGCCCACACATGGGACGTTTGGCCGGGGTGATCACCCCGACGTCCCCGCAGGTCAGGAGCGTGAGAATCAGGGCGGGGCCAGGGGAAATCCCGATGCCGACCCCTGAGGCGGTTCGCCACGATGTCCGGGTGACCACGACAGCCGAGCTCGACCCCGCCCGCGCGGCGGGCACCCATCCCTCTGCGATCGCCTCCGCCCGCGGCCTCACCAAGGTCTACGGCACCGGTGAGGCGCAGGTGCACGCCCTCCGGGGCATCGACGTCGACCTGGCCCGCGGCGAGCTGACCGCCATCATGGGCCCGTCAGGATCCGGCAAGTCCACCCTGATGCACTGCCTGGCAGGCCTGGACCGGCCGACGAGCGGCACGGCGACCGTGGACGGACTCGAGGTCTCCTCGATGTCCGAGCGGCGCCTGACGAAGCTGCGGCGCACCCGCGTGGGCTTCATCTTCCAGGCCTTCAACCTGGTCCCCACCCTGACCGCGGCGGAGAACATCGCGCTCCCGCTGGACATCGCGCGCCGCCCGGTGGACCGGGCGCTGTTCGAGGAGGTCGTCGAGGCCGTGGGCCTGACCGACCGGCTGAGCCACAAGCCGGCCGAGCTGTCCGGCGGCCAGCAGCAACGCGTCGCCTGCGCCCGCGCCCTCGTCGCCCGCCCGTCGGTGATCTTCGCCGACGAGCCGACGGGCAACCTCGACTCCCACGCGTCCGGCGAGGTGCTCGGGTTCCTGCGGCGGTCCGTCGACACGCTGGGCCAGTCGGTGGTCATGGTGACGCACGACCCGCGGGCCGCCTCGTTCGCCCACCGCGTCCTGTTCCTCGCCGACGGCGAGCTGGTCGCCGAGCTCACATCCCCCACGCAGTCGTCCGTGCTCGACGCGCTGGCCCACCTCGACGGCTTCGCCGCCAAGGAGAAGTGATGGGCCGCATCGGAGTACGCGCGGTCACCTCGCATGCCGCGCGCTTCATCATGTCCGTGCTCGCCGTAGCGCTGGGCGTCGCCTTCGTCACCGGAACCTTCGCGCTGCGGCAGATGCTCTCCTCGACGTTCGACGAGATCGTCGGCGCCGCAGCGACGGGAGACGCCTACGTCCGCACGGCCGGCGACAGCCCGACCGACCTGACCTCGACCGGGACCACGGCCGGCGGCGTGCCCCTGTCCGCTCTCGACGGCATCCGCGCCGTCGACGGGGTGCGACTCGCGTTCCCGGACATCTCCGGGCCGGTGACGCTCGTCGGCGCCGACGGCACGGCGGTGCGCAGCACCCAGGCACCCAGCTTCGCCAGCCCCTACTGGGCCGACGACCCGAGCTACGCCCACATCGAGGGCCGGGGCCCGCGCGACGCGTCCGAGGTGATGCTGGAGAAGCACACCCTGGAGTCGTCTGGCCTGCACATCGGCGACCGCACGCACCTGGTGGTGCTCGGCAAGGCGACCGAGGTGACCGTGGTCGGAGAGGCCGACTTCGCGGCGCCGATGGCCGGCGCGACGATCGTCCTGCTCGACGAGGCGACGATGCGGGCCGCGTTCGCACCCACCGGGACCGTCCCGTCGATCAGCGTCTACGCCCAGCCCGGGGTCTCCCAGGCCGAGCTGGTGCAGCGCCTGCAGTCCGCGGCGCCCGCCGGGTCCGAGGTGGTCACCGGCGACGCGCTGCGCCAGCAGACGAAGGACGACATCGCCGGCCAGCTCGGCTTCATCTCGACGTTCCTCCTGGTGTTCGCGCTGCTGGCGCTGTTCGTCGGCGCCTTCATCATCGCCAACACGTTCACCATGTCGGTGCGGCAGCGGATGCGGGAGTTCGCCCTGCTCAGGGCCGTCGGCGCGTCGCCGGCGCAGGTGTTCTCGTCGATCGTCGTGCAAGCGGCCGTCGTCGGGCTCGCCGGGTCAGCACTCGGCGTGCTCGGCGGGTTCGGGCTGGTCGAGGGCATCGGAGCAGTGCTGCGGCGCATGGACATGACGTTGTCCAACCGCGTGCCGCTGTCCGTGTCGACCGTGCTCGTCGGGCTCGTCGTCGGCACCGTGGTGTCGATCGCGGCCGCCGCGCTGCCCGCCCGCCGCGCGGCCCTGGTGCCGCCGGTCGAGGCGATGCGCGACGAGGTGACCGTGCACGAGCGGTCGCTGCATCGGCGCGCATGGGCGGGGCTCGCGCTGCTCGTCGCCGGTGTCGGCGCGATCGTGGTCGCGGTGGTGCGGCCGGACGCCGACCGCGCCGGTCTGCTGCTCGGCCTCGGCGCCGCCGGTGTCGTCGTCGGTGTGCTCGTCGTCGGCCCGGTCGTGGTGCCCACGGTGGTGCGGTGGCTCGCCGCACCGGCGGTCGCCTGGTGGCGGCCGGTGGGGCGGCTGGCCCGCGGCAACGTGGTGTGCAACCCGCGCCGCGCCGCGAGCACGGCCGGCGCGCTGACGATCGGCATGGCGCTGGTGGGCGCCGCGGCCGTGCTCGCCACCTCCACGGAGGCGTCGGTGCGGCACGTGGTCACCAGCGAGATGCACGCCGACTATGTGCTCCGCACGGACATGCCGGACACGATCGCGCCCGAGGTGGTCGCCCAGGTCAAGGCACTGCCCGACGTCGCCTCCGTGTACGGGCTGCCCTGGGCGCAGGCCAGCGTCGTCTCGGGCGGACGCACGACGAGCGACGCCCTGGTGGGCGTGGACCCGGCCATGCTGGGCACGGTGCTGACGCCCCAGACGCTCACCGGACCGGTGGCCGACGCGCTCAGCCGCGGCGAGGCCGCGGTGGACACGCAGACCGCCACCGACCGCGGCTGGGCCGTCGGCGACGAGGTCACCGTGAAGACCGCCGCCGGCGAGCGGACGTTGACGATCGGCGGGCTGTTCCACTCCGTCGCCATCGACGCCCAGTTCCTCACCTCGCCCGCCACGCTGGACGCGCTGGTGCCGCCGGACCAGCAGACCGACACCACCGTCAGTGTCGTCGCGGCGCCCGGCGCGAACGTGGCCGGACTGCGCACCGAGCTGGCAGACATCGTCAAGCCGTACTACGTCGTGTCCGTCATGAACTCCGACGAGTTCGTGGCCGGCCTCGCGTCCCAGGTGAACCAGGTGCTGGGGATCCTCTACGCACTGCTGGGCCTGTCGATCGTCATCGCGGTGCTGGGCATCGTCAACACCCTCGCGCTGTCCGTCATCGAACGGACGCGGGAGATCGGGCTGCTGCGGGCGGTCGGCCTCGGCCGGCTCCAGCTCGCGGGGACGATCACCACGGAGTCGGTGCTCACCGCGGTGTGCGGCACGGTGGTGGGGCTGGTGACGGGCGTGGGGCTGGCCTCCGCGCTGCCCCGGATCTTCCACGACGACGGGTTGTCGCAGCTCGCGGTGCCCGTGGGCAGCCTGCTGGGCATGCTCGCCCTGGCGGTGCTGGTCGGCGTCGCGGCAGCGGTCTGGCCGGCGGCCCGCGCCGCTCGCCTCCCGGTGCTGGACGCCATCTCCCAGGAGTAGCCCACCAGCACCCCACCAGCACCCCAGCACCCCAACACCCCAACACCCCAACACCAGCACCCCACCACCACCCCACCGTCGAACGCGGCAGTTCGTGTCCAACGCGGCAGTCCTGACTGCCGCTCTCGACACGAGCTGCCGCGTTCGACGAGCAGCGCGACGCCCCCGGGGGGCGGGTGAGGGAGGCGGGCGGGTGAGGGAGGGGGCGGGTGAGGGAGGGGGTGCGGGAAGTGAAGAGGGGTGGGGATAGGGAGGGATGGGAGCGAGGGAGGTGGTGGGGGCGTCAGGGGATCTGGGACCAGCCGGTGCCGGGGACGCCGACCACCGCGATCTCGTCACGGCGGTCGCTGAACAGCCGGATCATGCTCACCGACGCCGGCGCCACGCGCAGCTGGCTCCACGATCCGGGGTTGGCGCCCATGGTCACCCCGAGCATCGCGCGAATGGCGACGGCGTGGGACACGACGACCACCGTGCGCGGACCGCCGAGGGCCTGGAGCCGGCGCAGGCCGGCGCGGACCCGCGCCCCGACGTCGGCCACCGACTCCCCTCCGCCGGGCGGTCGCACCAGCCCCTCGGTGTGCCACGGCTCGAGCTGGCCGGGCCAGCGCTCCTCGATCTCCTCGGCCGTCAACCCCTGCCAGTCGCCGAAGTCGGCCTCCTGGAACGTCGCGTCGATCGAGAACGGCAGGCCGAGCCGATCGGCGACGATCTGGCCGGTCTGCCGCGTGCGCACCATCGGCGACGCGATCACCTGGCTGGGATACGCAATGTCGTCCCACAGGTCCGTGCCGACGCGATGGACCAGCGTCGCGGCGTCGCGCGCCTGCTGCCGCCCGGTCTCGTCGAGCGACGGTCCCGGTACCGACGAGCCCGAGTACCCCCGGGCCACCGTCATCTCAGTCTGGCCGTGCCGCACTAGGACGACCGTCACCGGCGCCTCGTCGTCGAACCGGACGCCTGTGCCCGTGATGAACGCGGGGCCGCTCACTGGCCGGTCCGCACCAGGATCCGGCCGCACTCCTCGCAGCGCACCACCTGCTGCGGCGGCGCCCCCTTGATCGCGTCGAGGTCGGCCGGGTTGAGCTCCATGCGGCAACCCTGACACTGGCGGCCGACGAGCGCAGCCGCACCGCGGCCGGACAGCTGGCCGCGCAGCTTCTCGTAGAGCGTCACCAGGCCGGCGTCGAGCCCGTCGACGGCCGCAGCCCGCTCGGCCCGCACCTGCGCCGCCTCGTCGTCCAGCGCGGCGAACGCCGCGTCCCGCTCAGCCTCCGCGGCAGCCCGCTGCCGCTCGACCTCGGCATGAGCCGCCTCGAGCTCGTCGAGCACCGCGGTGTGCGCCTCGAGCCGCTCCATGACGTCGAGCTCGACCTCCTCCAGCGCGGCCTGGCGGCCGGCCAGGTGGTCGATCTCGCTGGTCAACGCCTGGGTGTCCTTGACGCTCGACTGCCCGGAGTCGAGACGGCCCTGGTCACGCGTGGCGCGCGCGCGAACCTGCTCCACGTCCGCCTCGGCCTTCGCCAGCTCACGGCGCAGGTCGCCCGCGGCCGTGCGGCTCGTCACCAGCGCCGTACCCAGGTCCGCCAGCCGCGCGTCGAGCGCGACGATCGTCGCCAGCGCCGGGACCTCCCTGCGCCGGTGGGCGATCTGGTCAAGGCGGGTGTCGAGGTCCTGCACGACGAGCAGCTGGTGCTGGTCGGCGACGGGTGCGCTGGTCACACGCTGTCCTTCCGGTCGGGAGGACCGCCCACGCGGGCCGTCCAGGGGTCCGTGCACAGCGTGCTGACCCGGGCCTCCACGGTAGTGCCCGCCGCCGCCAGGTCGGCGACCAGCCGCCGGGCCGCCCGCGCCAGCCATGGCCACTCGGAGGCGAAGTGCGCCGTGTCGACCAGAGCCGGTGTGCCCCGTCCCTCGAACAGCGCGCGTTCACGCGCCTCCGACGCCGGATGGTGGCGCAGGTCGCTCGTCACGTAGGCGTCGACGCCCGCCGAGCGCACCGCCTCGAACTCGGAGTCGCCGGCCCCCGCGAGCACGGCGACGCGCCGCACGACGAGGCCTGCGTCGCCCGCGTAGCGCACGCCCTGCACGGTGTCGGGGATCGCCGCTGCGACGTTCGCGGCGAACTCGTCGAGCCGCTGCGCGGTGGCCAGCCGCCCGATGCGGCCGAGACCGGTCTCCCCCGGCGCGCCGGCTGCCGAAAGGAGTGGGACGAGCGGAACGAGGTCGACCAGACCGATCGCCTCGGCGAGCGCCTCGGCCACGCCACCGGCCGCGGCATCCGCGTTGGTGTGGCCGGTCCAGAGCGCGACGCCCGCGCGGATCAGGCGGTGCACCAACGCGCCCTTGAACGTGGTCGCGGCCACCGAGTGCACGCCGCGCAGCAGCAGCGGGTGGTGCGTCACCAGCAGGTCGGCCCCCCAGGCCACCGCCTCGTCCGCCACCGCGGCCACCGGGTCCACGGCGAACAGCACCCGGCGAACCGGCTCGGCCGGGTCGCCGGTGACCAGACCGACCGCGTCCCACTCCTGCGCCGTGCCGGGGGGGTACCGCCGCTCCAGGGCGGTCACCACGTCGGCGAGGCTCGGCGCCGCCTGGGGCGACACGCTCACGGCCGCAGCATGACCTTGACGGCGCGCCGCTGGTCCATCGCGGCGTACGCGTCGGCCACCTGGTCCAGGGGCAGCGTCAGGTCGAACACCAGCCCGGGCTCGATCGCGCCGGCCCACACGTCCGGCAGCAGCTCCGGGATGTAGTAGCGGACGGGCGCCACGCCCCCCACCACGCCGACGTTGCTGCCGAACATCTGCCCCACGGACAGCTCGGGGCCGCCCGCCGGCACGCCGACGAAGCCGACCGTCCCGCCGGGCCGGGCGACATCCAGCGCCTGCTGCATCGACTCCTTGGTGCCGACGCACTCCAGCGCGGAGTCCGCGCCGACGCCGTCGAGCAGGTCCAGCACGTGCGCCACCCCCTCCGGCCCGCGCTCGGCGACCAGGTCGGTGGCGCCGAAGCGCGTGGCGAGCGCCTGCCGGCTGGGGTTGCGACTCATCGCCACGATCCGCCCGGCGCCGAGCCGCTTGGCGGCGATCACCGCGCACAGCCCGACCGCCCCGTCGCCGACGACGACCACGGTGGACCCCGGCCCGACGCGCGCCGAACGAGCGGCGTGGTGCCCGGTCCCCATGACGTCGCTGCACGCCAGCACCCCGGTCAGCAGTGCGTCGTCGGGCGTCCCCGGGGCGACGACGAGCGTGCCGTCCGCGTAGGGCACGCGGATGTACTCGCCCTGGCCGCCGTCGGCGAGGAGCCCGTCGTCGTTCACCGCGCCCCACGAGCCGCCGTGCACGCAGGAGGTCTGCACGCCGTTGCGGCAGTGCACGCAGGTGTTGTCGCTGACGGTGAAGGGCGCGACCACGAAGTCGCCGGGCGCCACGGTGGTGACCGCCGAGCCGACCGCCTCGACGACGCCGACGAACTCGTGCCCGATGCGCCGCGGATGCGGCGTCGGGTTGATGCCCCGGTACGGCCACAGGTCGGAGCCGCAGACACACGCCGCGACGACGCGCACCAGGGCGTCGGTCGGCAGCTGGATGACCGGGTCGGGAACCTGCTCGAGGCGGATGTCATGGGGGCCGTAGATCACCGTGGCGCGCATGGGACCCATCCTGCCGTGCCCGCTAGGCTCTCGGCGTCGGGCCTGTAGCTCAGTTGGTCAGAGCGCCGCGCTTACACCGCGGAGGTCGTCGGTTCGAGACCGGCCGGGCCCACCCGCTGTCCCTCGCGCTCAGAACGTGGCCGCGACCTCGCGCACCCGCGCCAGCGCCGCGGCGACGATCTCGCCGGCGTGCTCCGGGTCGTGGTCCATGCCCTCGGCGACGATCTCCTGGTAGTCCTCGACGCCGAGGAACGTGAAGACAGTCTTGACGTACAGGCTGGCGGGGTCCAGACCCTCGAACACCCCGCCCGAGGTCTGCAGGTGCACCGCGCGCTTGCCACGCACCAGGCCGACGGCCATGCCGTCCTCGCTGTACCGAAACGTCTGGCCGGCGACCGAGATGGTGTCGATCCACGCCTTGAGGCGGGTGGGCACGTTGAGGTTCCACAGCGGGTTCGCCACGACGATCTTGTCGACGTTGAGGAACTGGCTGGTGTACCCGTCGAACAGCGTCACCTTGAGCTGCTCCGGCGGGTCGAGGTGCGCGAACGGCACGCCTGAGCCGAGCTTCTTCCATGCCGACAGCAGGTCGAGGTCGATCTCCGGAACCGCTCGGCCGTACAGGTTGAGGTCGAGCACGTCGTCGTCCGGGTGCGCGTCGGCGTAGACCCTCACGAACTCGTCCGCCAGCTGCATCGAGCGGGAGAACTCGCTGGTCAGGGGGTGGGCGCGGACGACGAGCAACTTCGCCATGGGAGTGGGGAACCTTCGGTGTGGAGGGGCGCTCAGAGCGTCGCCAACGCCTCGCGGTACGCCGCCAGCGGGCGGGCCTGCGTCCGCGGGTTCACGACGCTCCACCGAAGGATGCCATCCGCGTCCACCAGGAACGAACCGCGCCCGGCCAGGCCCCCGGCCTCGTCGAACACGCCGTAGGTCCGCGAGACCGCGCCGTGCGGCCAGAAGTCGCTCAGCAGGTCGAACTGGTAGCCCTCGGCCTCGCGGAACGCCCGCTGCGCGTGCGCCGGGTCGCAGGAGATGCCGAGAAGCGTCACGCCGGCGTGGTCGAACTCCGCGATGTTGTCCCGCAGCTCGCACAGCTCGCCGGTACAGGTGCCGGAGAAGGCGAACGGGAAGAAGACGAGCACCACCGGCGTGCCGCGCAAGGCGCTCAGGGTGACGGGCGCACCGCTGGTTCCAGGGAGCGTGAAGTCGGGCGCCGGGGCGCCGATCGCGAGCTCGGTCACCGCGTCAGGGTAACCCGGGGCGGGTGCGCCTCAGCGGCCGCGCCCCCGCGTCGCCAGCCGCGTCGCCGACCAGTCGGCCGCTGCGGCGAAGGTGGTCATCGGGTGCAGCCCGGCGGTGGTGGCGGCCTCCTCGATGTCGGAGTGGGACACGTGCCCGGGCCGGCCCGCCTTCGGCGTCAGCACCCAGATCGGCCCGTTGTCGTCGAGCACGGTGAGGGCGTCGACCAGCACGTCCGCCAGGTCGCCGTCGCCGTCCCGGAACCAGATGACGGCGCCGTCGGTGACGTCGTCGTAGTCCTCGTCGACCAGCTCGCTGCCGGTGAGAGCTTCGAGCCCCGACCGCAGATCCCCGTCGACGTCGTCGTCGTACCCGAACTCCTGGATCACCTGTCCCGAGATGAACCCCAGGTGCGACGCAGCCTGCGCGTCGTCCGCGGTGTCAGACACCGGACCTCTCCCTCCCCGAACGGAACGCGGCGCCCGATCGTCCGGACGCCTCGATGACTGCAGACGCTAGCCCACCAGGGACGGCCTGACCTCGGCAAGGGGCCCGGACACGTCGGCCGAGTGTCGCGCAGGTCACGGTCGCTCACCAGTCCCACGTGTGACTTTCGGCCCTGGAAGGTCGGAGAATGGTTCTACTTCACACGCGAGATCAAAGGAGCTTGACGGTGGCTTCGATCGACGAGACCGGCCCACTGATCGGCGGCCTGCTCAGCCAGGTACCCGACATCGACCCCGCTGAGACGGGCGAGTGGATCGAGTCGCTCGACGGCCTCATCGACGCCGAGGGCGGGCCGCGGGCCCGCTATGTCCTGATGAGCCTGCTGCGGCACGCGCGCCAGCGCAACGTCGCGATCCCGGTGTCGCTCAACACCCCGTACGTCAACACGATCGCGGTGCACAACGAGCCGTACTTCCCCGGCGACGAGGCCATGGAGCGCCGCTACCGCCGGATGATCCGCTGGAACGCCGCCGTCATGGTGACCCGCGCGCAGCGGCCCCACATCGCCGTGGGCGGCCACCTGTCGTCGTACGCGTCCGTGGCGACGCTCTACGAGGTGGGCCTCAACCACTTCTTCCGCGGCAAGGACCACCCGGGCGGCGGCGACCAGGTGTACTTCCAGGGGCACGCCTCCCCCGGCGTCTACGCCCGCGCGTTCCTCGAGGGCCGCCTGTCCGAGCAGCAGATGGACGGCTTCCGCCAGGAGCTGTCCAACCCGGGCGGCGGCCTGCCGTCCTACCCGCACCCGCGCCTGCTGCCGGACTTCTGGGAGTTCCCGACGGTGTCGATGGGCCTGGGCCCGGCGTCGGCGATCTACCAGGCCTGGACCAACAAGTACCTGCACAACCGCGGCCTGAAGGACACCAGCCAGCAGGACGTCTGGGCGTTCCTCGGCGACGGCGAGATGGACGAGCCGGAGAGCCGCGGGCTGCTCCAGCACGCCGCCCAGCAGGGCCTGGACAACCTGACCTTCGTGGTCAACTGCAACCTGCAGCGGCTCGACGGCCCGGTGCGCGGCAACGGCAAGATCATCCAGGAGCTCGAGGCGTTCTTCCGTGGCGCCGGCTGGAACGTCATCAAGGTGATCTGGGGCCGCGAGTGGGACGTGCTGCTCAACGCCGACAAGGACCGCGCGCTGGTCAACCTGATGAACACCACGCCGGACGGCGACTTCCAGACGTACAAGGCGAACGACGGCGCGTACGTCCGCGAGCACTTCTTCGGGCGGGACCCGCGTACCGCGCGCCTCGTGGCGAACATGACCGACGACGAGATCTGGGCGCTCAAGCGCGGCGACCACGACTACCGCAAGGTGTACGCGGCCTACAAGGCCGCCCGCGAGCACACGGGCCAGCCCACCGTGATCCTCGCCCACACCATCAAGGGCTACGCGCTGGGCTCGCACTTCGCCGGCCGCAACGCGACGCACCAGATGAAGAAGCTCAAGGTCGACGACCTCAAGCAGCTGCGCGACACTCTCCAGCTGCCGTTCACCGACGCCCAGCTCGAGGCGGACCCGTACCTGCCCCCGTACTACAACCCGGGGCCGGAGGACGAGGCGGTCGCGTACATGCTCGAGCGCCGGCACGCCCTGGGTGGCTTCCTGCCGGAGCGCCGCTCGACGTACAAGCCCCTCCAGCTGCCCGGGCCCAAGGTCTACGAAGGCCTCGCCAAGGGGTCCGGCACGCAGCCGGTGGCCACCACGATGGCGTTCGTCAGGCTGTTCAAGGACCTGATCAAGGACCCGGAGATCGGCAAGCGGATCGTGCCGATCATCCCCGACGAGGCCCGCACCTTCGGCCTGGACTCGATCTTCCCGAGCGCGAAGATCTTCAACACCCTGGGCCAGAAGTACACGCCGGTCGACTCCGACCTCATGCTGTCCTACCGGGAGTCCGAGTCCGGGCAGATCATGCACACCGGCATCAACGAGGCCGGCTCCGCGGCGGCGTTCCAGGCGACCGGCACGGCGTACGCGACGCACGGCGAGCCGCTCATCCCGTTCTACTTCTACTACTCGATGTTCGGGTTCCAGCGCACCGGCGACCAGTTCTGGGCCGCCGGTGACCAGATGGCACGCGGCTTCCTGGTGGGCGCCACCGCGGGCCGCACCACGCTGACCGGCGAGGGTCTGCAGCACGCCGACGGGCAGTCGCCGCTGCAGGCCGGCGCGATGCCGCACGTGATCCACTTCGACCCGGCCTACGGCTACGAGATCCGTCACATCGTCAAGGACGGGCTCGAGCGGATGTACGGCGACGGCTCGGACGGGCGTGACCCGAACGTCGTCTACTACCTCACCGTCTACAACGAGCCCATGCCCCAGCCGGCCGAGCCCGAGGACGTGGACTCCGAGGGCATCCGCAAAGGCATCCACCTGCTGTCGGCCGCCGAGGGCGACGGGCCGCGCGCCCAGATCCTCGCCTCCGGCGTGGCGGTCCCGTGGGCCCTGGAGGCGCAGCGGCTCCTCGCGGACGACTGGGGCGTACGGGCTGCCGTGTGGTCGGTCACCAGCTGGTCGCTGCTGCGCCGCGACGGCCTGGCGGCCGACGAGTACTCCTTCCTCCACCCGGGCGAGGAGCCTCGTCAGGCCTACCTGACGGCCAAGCTCGCCGGGGCCACCGGACCGTTCGTCGCGACCACCGACTACAACCACCTCGTCGCGGACCAGATCCGGGCGTGGGTGCCGGGCCGCTACGCGACGCTGGGCGCCGACGACTTCGGGCTCTCCGACACGCGGGCGGCCGCCCGCCGGCACTTCAAGATCGACGGCGCGTCCGTGGTGGTGCGGGCGCTGGAGCAGCTGGTGGCCGGGGGCGCGGTCGACGCCTCGCTCCCGGCGCAGGCCATCGAGCGGTACCGCCTCCACGACGTCACCGCCGGCACGTCGGGCGTCACCGGCGGGGACGCCTGAGGTCCACCCCTCCCGCTCCTTGCGTACGCACCCCGCGACGTCCGAGGTAGCCGCGACAGCGGTCCACCTCGGACGTCGCGGTGCGTGAAGGTGGAGGTCAGGCGCCGGGGAGGGTCTGTTCGGCGTGGGCGATCGCGGCGGTGAGCTCGGCACGCAGGTCCGCGAGGTCGGCGACGTCGTCGCGCTGGTCGAGGGCGGCGAGATGCTGCTTCGCTTCGAAGGGCCGGCCGGCCTCGAGGGCGGCGTTGACGAGGTGGCGGGCGACCTCCGGGGAGTGCTCCTTCACGCGCCAGTGACCGACGCCCAGGCCGAGCGCCTCCACCGGCATCCCCGCTTCGCGCAGCAGCTCGAGACCGGCGGCGAGCGCGCGGCCCGAAGGGTCACGGTCCGCGGCCGTCACGAGCCGGCGCAGTGTCGCGTCGTGGTCGTCGTGCACCGACAGGCGAGCGAGCTCGACCAGGGGGTACCAGCCTCGCGGGTTGCCGGCGAACTCCTCGGCGAGCGCCCAGACCGCCAGGTCCTCGGCCTGGTGCCGCTCCTTCTCGTCGGCGGCGGCGGCCAGCGGGTCGCGCGCGTCGAACGACTCGGAGGCTCGCCGCCGGACGATCTCCGCGAGCGCGCGGAACGCACGGTCGTTGTTCGGATCGTCGGCCAGCATCGAGCGCAGCGCGTCCTCGTGGAGCGTGTCGCCGCGCGGCTTGGCGGACGTCGGCCGACGCGCCCCGACCTTCGACGCCGACATCGGGCGCCGAATCAGCTGGCGGAGCCGTGGCAGGAGTGCCATGCAGCGACCATAGCCGAGGCCGCCGCCGCGCACCCCCGGTCCGGTGGATCAGCTCGACGGCGCACGCGCCATCGTTTGTCGGGTCCCCACAAGGCTTGCGTATGCTCGGCCCATGGCGGGCACCGAGGGCGAGGCAGTGCGCAAACCCGGCTCGACCCGTGCCGAGCGCCACCCGGCCCCTGGACCGCGCGTCGCCCCCTCTCCCGAGACCAGCGCCGACACCCAGTGGCGCGTGCGGGCAGCCGCCGGCGAGCTCGCCGCCGCGACGATGCGACGCCTGGAGTCCGACCTTGACTGGTACCGCGCGCTGCCGGCCGAGGACCGTTCCTGGGTGGGCCTCGTCGCCCAGGCCGGCATCACCGCGTTCGTCGACTGGTTCACCGACCCGACGCGCGCACCCGCCGGGGCCGGCGAGATCTTCTCCGGTGCGCCACCGGAGCTGACCCGCTCCATCTCGCTGCAGCACACGCTCCAGCTGGTCCGCATCGGCGTCGACGTGGTGGAGACCCACAGCGAGCAGCTCGCCGCCCCTGGCGAGGAGCGCGCGCTGCGGGAGGCGGTGCTGCGCTACAGCCGTGAGGTCGCGTTCTCCGCCGCCGAGGTCTACGCCCGCGCCGCCGAGGTGCGCGGCGCCTGGGACGCCCGCCTGGAGGCGCTCGTGGTGGACGCCCTCGTGCGTGGCGACGTGGACGACTCGCTGCGCTCCCGCGTGGCCGCACTCGGCTGGTCGCACGGCGAGACCATGCTCGTGGTGGCGGGCAGCACCGACGGCGGGCTGGACCAGCGCGCCAGCGACCTGCGCCGCGCCACCCGCCGCGAGGCGGACGTCCTCCTGGGCATCCAGGGCGACCGGCTGCTCGTCTTCCTGCGCGGCGCCGGCGACCTCGCCCCCGCGGTGGCCTCCGTGGTGCCGCGGTTCGGGCCCGGCGCGGTGGTGGTCGGACCGCCGGCTCGCGACCTCGCGGAGTGCGCCCGCTCCGCCCGTGCGGCGCTCGCCGGCCTGCTCGCCGCGCCGGCCTGGGCGCACGCGCCGCGACCGGTGCCAGCCGACGAGCTGCTGCCGGAGCGGGTGCTCGTCGGCGACGTCGCCGCGCGGGCGCAGCTCGTCGCGCGCGCCTACGCGCCGCTCGCGGCCAGCACCGGCGCGCTGCTCGACACCCTCGAGGCGTACCTGGGCACCGGACGGTCGCTCGAGGCGGCGGCGCGCACGCTGTACGTGCACCCGAACACCGTGCGCTACCGGCTGCGCCGCGTCACCGACGTCACCGGCTGGGATCCGCTCGACGCGCGCGACTGCTACGTGCTGCAGACCGCGATCGCCCTGGGTCGGCTGGACGGCGCGGCCGCCGCGGGTCCCGGCCCTTTGTAGGACTGCAACAACGTCCCTGAAACATCCTCGTCGGTGCCGCCACCCGGGCACGGCGAGGGCGGAAGGCAGAGTGGACCAGTGCTCGCCGTCGCCTGCCCGGGTCAGGGCGCCCAGTCCCCCGGGATGCTCGCCGCGTGGCTGGACGTGCCGGGCGTGGCGGAGCTGCTCGGGCACGCCGGCGACGTGACCGGGATCGACCTGGTCGCCCACGGCACCGTCGCGGACGCGGACGCGATCCGCGACACGGCCGTCGCCCAGCCGCTGCTCGTCGCCACCGCGCTCGCCTCGCTGCGCGCCGTGCTCGACGGCACCGACGCTGCCGTCACCTGGCCGGCGTTGACCGCCGGGCGGGTGGACGTCGTCGCGGGCCACTCCGTGGGCGAGCTCGCCGCGGCCGCGGTGGCGGGGGTGCTGACCGACGACGAGGCGCTCACTCTCGTCGCCGTGCGGGGTGCGGCGATGGCACGCGCAGCCGCCGCCGGGCCCACCACCGGGATGAGCGCGGTGCTGGGCGGGGACCCGGACGAGGTCGCCGCCGCGATCGCCGCCCACGGTCTTGTCGCCGCCAACGTCAACGGCGGCGGCCAGGTGGTGGCCGCCGGGTCGATCGACGCACTCGTCGCCCTCGCCGCGGCCGCACCGGCGCGGGCCAAGGTGGTGGCGCTGCAGGTGGCGGGCGCGTTCCACACCGACGTCATGGCCCCGGCCGTGGCGGCCCTCGCCGCGGCGGCGGGCCAGGTGGTCCCCGGCGACCCGACGCTCACCCTGCTCGGCAACGCCGACGGCGAGCCGGTCTCCACCGGGGCGCAGGCGCTGGCACGCCTCGTCGCCCAGGTGGCGCTGCCCGTGCGCTGGGACCTGTGCCAGGCGAGGATGGCCGAGCTCGGTGTGACCGGGCTGCTCGAGGTCGCCCCGGCCGGGGTGCTCACCGGGCTGGCCAAGCGCGTGCTGCCCGGGG
>DASWOL010000210.1:0-18653 GCA_036398695.1 Cellulomonas sp.
TGTAGTCCAGCCCCACGGCCAGGCCGAGCATGATCGCGAGCATCGGCGCGGTCGAGTTGACGGAGACCACCTTGGTGGCCGCGTAGACCAGCGCGGTGGACACCCCGACGCCGAGCAGGGCGGTCACCAGCGGCATGCCGGCCGCGACCACCGAGCCGAACGTCGCGATCAGCACCACGACGGCGACGAGGAGGCCCACGGCCTCGGTGGGGCCGATCCCCGGGACGTTGATGGTGAACAGCTCGCCGCCGAGGGCCGCGGTGGATCCGGCCGGCAGCCGGCCCTGCAGCGTCGTCTCGACGTCGGTCAGCGCGCTCTTCAGCTGGTCCGACGCCGCCGAGGCCTGGCCCTGGATCTGGATGGTCACCAGGGCGGCCGTGCCGTCGTGGGACACCGCGCCGGCGACCTGGGCGCCGAACGGGTCCGTGACCGCGACGACGCCCGGCACGGCGGCTGCGGCCTTCACCGCGTCGGCGATCGGAGCCTCGACGGCCGGGTCGGTCACCTTCGCGCCGTCGGGCGCGACCACGACCAGCTGCGCGCTGGCACCGCTGACCTGGGGGAACGTCTGAGCCAGCTGGTCGAGCGCGGCACCGGACTCGGTGCCGGGCAGGCTGAAGGCGTCGTCGGTCCCCTGGTAGAAGACGGCGGCACCGGCGCCGGCCAGCACGAGCACGGCGATCCAGCCGATGAGCACCAGGCGCCGGGCGCGGTAGGCCCAACGTCCGAGCCGGTAGAGGGTCGAGGACACGGGACTCCAGACACGAACAGACGATCAGACGGGTTCGATACGCCGCTGTATCCGATACACCAACGTATCCGATACGATCGTGTATCGCCAACTCAGCCAGCTCCCAGCGAAGGGGGTCCACGGTGTCCGTCCTCGAGCCCGCCACGCCGGTCAGCACCGCGCGTCGGGCGGCTACCCGCGAACGACTCCTCGACGCCGCGTTCGAGGTGTTCGCCGAACAGGGTGTCCACGCCTCGACCGTGGAGCAGATCGCCGAGCGCGCCGGATTCACGCGCGGAGCCTTCTACTCGAACTTCACGACCAAGGAGGAGCTGTTCGTCGCCCTGATGGAGCGGGAGGACAGCTCCCGCCTGGTGGTGCTCGAGGACAAGTTCGCCGCGCTCGGACCGCGGCTGGAGGCCGCCGGAGGGGCCTTGGACGCCGACGCGATCGCCGGCATCGTGCTCGACTTCCTCGTCGGGCCGTTCGACGACCTCTCGTGGAGCCTGATCTACGCCGAGTTCCAGCTGCTCGCGCTCCGCGACCCCGCCTTCGCCGCCACCTACCTGGAGCACCGCAGCGAGTACGACGAGGCGCTGGTCCCCGTCCTCGAGCGCACGCTCCAGCAGGCCGGCCGCACCTTCGCGACCGACCCGGCGATCGCGGTGCGCCTGCTGACCGCGGTGTACGACGACGCCGTGCGCGCCGCGATCCTCCACGGCACCAAGACGTACGACCTCGCCGTGGTCCGCGACACCATCGTCCGGGTGGTCCTCGCCCTGACGCGCCGCACCACGCCCGGCGGCCACTGAGCCCGGCCATCCCGGTCGGTAGGCCCAGCCGCCCTGCCAGCGGGCGGCCATCCCGGCCACTGATCCCCGGTTCCGGCCATCGTGCCCGGCCGTCGTGCCCGGCCATCCCGGCCACTGATCCCGGTCAGTGAGCCCCAATATCGGGCCACCGAGCCCGGCCATCCCGGCCACTGACCCATCCGCAGATCCCGACCCCGGAACCGGACCCCGGCCCGACCCCGGGCCCAGCTTTCGGCCGTTGCGCGACCGTGCGGTCGGCGCCTCATAGGATTCGCACGGCCCGGACGGTGCGATCGCGGGCCGCGAGACGAGGCTGGACGTGGGCGGGACGACGGCGGTGGCGCGCAGCTCCCGCACGCCCTGGATCGTCTGGAGCGCCGCGCTCGTCGCCTACGTCGCCGCGGTGGTGCACCGCTCGTCGTTCGGCGTCGCCGGCCTGACGGCAGCCGACAGGTTCGGGGTCGACGCGACGGTGCTCTCGCTGTTCGTCGTCATCCAGCTCGGCACCTACGCGGTGATGCAGCTCCCGGTGGGCGTGGGCGTCGACCGCTGGGGCCCGCGACTCATGCTGACGGTGGGCTCGGTGACGATGGCCGTCGGCCAGCTCGTCATGACGTTCGCGCCGAACGTCGGGGTGGCGCTCGCCGCGCGCGTGCTCATCGGCAGCGGCGACGCGGCGATCTTCGTCTCTGCGGTGCGGCTGGTCGCCACCTGGTTCGACCGGCGCCGCGTGCCCCTGCTGACGCAGCTGACCGGCATCGTGGGCCAGCTCGGCCAGATCGTCACGGCGGTGCCGTTCGCGTTCGTCCTCCACCGCTACGGCTGGACCCCCGCGTTCGGCGGGCTTGTCGTGCTCGGTGCCGTCGCGTCGCTCGTCGTGCGCGCCGGGGTGCGCGACACCCCCGACGGCCGGGCACCCGTGGCCGGGCCGAGCCGATTCGCGGGGCTCGCCGACACCGTGCGGCACCCTGGCACCTGGCTCGGCTTCTGGACCCACATGATCGGCGGCATGAGCGGCAACGTCGTGGTGCTGATGTGGGGGTTCCCGTTCCTGGTCCAGGGACAGGGGCTCTCCCCCGCCCGGGCCGGCGGCCTTCTCACCATCAACGTCGCCGTGAGCGTCGTCGCCGGCCCGGTGATCGGTGAGTTCACCGCGCGCCACCCGGTGCGGCGCTCCTGGGCGGTGCTCGCCGTGGCGATCGGGACCACTGCCGGCTGGCTGCTGGTGCTGCTGCCGACGACGCCGCGACCGCTGTGGCAGCTCGCTCTGTTCATCGCGCTCATCTCCGTGGGCGGGCCCACGTCGCTCATCGGCCTGGACTTCGCGGCGACCTCGAACCCGCCGCACCGCACGGGCTCCGCGCAGGGGATCGCCAACATGGGCGGGTTCGTGTCCGCGGTGCTCGTGATGCTGGCGGTGGGCATCGTGCTCGACCACCGCGCGCCGGGCGGCTCACCGTCCCTCGCCGACTACCGCGCGGCGCTCGCCGTGGTGTTCGTGCCGCTCGCCGTGGCGTTGGGCGGCGTGCTCGTCACGCGTGCGCGCACCCGGACCGCCAGCGGACTCGTGGTGCCACCCGTCGGCGAGGCCTGGGCGCGCTACCGCACCGGCCGCCGCCGCTGAGGGGCGACGGTCGCGGCGCGTCCGGACCGTCCGGCGTGCCGCACGGGGAGACGGTCGCGGAGCGTCCGGACCGTCCGGCGTACCGCACGGGGAGACGGTCCCGGCGCGTCCGGACCGCCCGGCGCGCCGCAAGGGGAGACGGTCCCGGCGCGTCCGGACCGCCCGACCCGCCGCAAGGGGAGACGGTCCCGGCGTGTCCGGACCGTCCGGCGTGCCGCACGGGGCGACCCTGGCGCGGTGACCGGACACGTGCACGCGCCCTCGCCGCGCCCTGCGCCGATCCGGCGCGCGGCGCGGTGGGCGTTCGTCGCGGTGCTGGTGCCCATGGCGCTGGCCACCCTTGCGGGTGTCGTCGCACTGTGGCCGTACGGCGCGCTCCCTACCATCCCCGCCACCGCGGGCGCGACCACTCAGGCGGCCGTCGTGACGGACATGACCGTCGCGGACAAGGACAACCCCGAGATCCATGCGCGGCTGGGCGGCGTCGTGGTCGCGGTCGCGGTGCCTCCGGAGTACGTCCCCGAGATGCGCGTGGGCGACCCGATCCGCGTGATGAGCATGCCGGACGTCCAGCCCGGGTACGCGGCCTACGTGTTCCAGGACTTCCAGCGCGGGCCGCCCATGGCGCTGCTCGTCGGGCTCTTCGTGGTGCTCGTCGCGCTCGTCGCGCGGTGGCGCGGGCTGGCGTCGCTGCTCGGTCTGGCGATCGCGCTGGGCGTGGTGTGGCGGTTCACCCTGCCGGCGCTGCTGGTCGGCCGGCCCGGCGGCGCGGTGGGCCTGGTGAGCGCGGCGGCCATCATGTTCGTCGTCCTCTACCTCGCCCACGGCGTCTCGCTGAGGACGTCCACCGCGCTGGCCGGCACCCTCGTCGGGCTCGCCGCGACGGCCGCGATCGCCGCCTGGGCGAGCGGCGCCGCCCACCTGACCGGCCTGTCCGACGAGTACGCGCTGGACCTGATGTCCTACGCGCCGCAGGTCCGGCTGCGCCAGGTGCTGCTCGCCGGGACGGTGCTGGCCGGGCTCGGCGTGCTCAACGACGTCACCGTCACCCAGGCGTCCGCGGTGTGGGAGCTGCACGACGCGCAGCCGGCGGCGTCGTGGCGCCGGCTCGTCACGCAGGGGATGCGGATCGGCCGGGACCACATCGCCTCGACGATCTACACGATCGCGTTCGCCTACGTCGCGGCGGCGCTTCCCCTGGTGCTGCTCGTGTCGATGTCCACCGGCGTCCCCCTGCTCGAGGCGGTGACCAGCGGGGAGCTCGCCGAGGAGGTCGCCCGCACGCTCGTCGGATCGCTGGGGCTGGTGCTGGCCATCCCGCTGACGACGATGATCGCCGCGCTCGTGGTCACCTCGGGGCGCCGCACGCGGAGCGCGCCACCAAGCGAGCTACCGAACGAACTACCGGACGAACTACCGAGCGAAGTACCGAACGAACCCTCGAGCGACGAGCCCGGGAACGACGCGGAGCCCGCTCGCGCCGTCACGGGGTGACCGTTCCCGGTGGCTGCTCGCAGCACCCCAACCACCGGGTGCACCGGCCTCGCGGTCGCGCAGCACCCCCGGCTCAGGCGACCACGGGTGCACGTGTCCCGCGGTCGCCCGCAGCACCCCCAGCTCAGGCGACCACCGGGTGGACGTGTCCCGTGGTCGCTCGCAGCACGGCCGGGTCCGACCGCACAGCGACGACCGCCGCGACCGCCGTCGTCAGCGGGATCGCCAGCACCAGGCCGATCGAGCCGGCCACCGTCCGCACGATCTCCTGGGCGAACACCCCGCCCGTCAACGTCTGTCCCAGCGGCATCCCGTACAGCTGCAGCGTGAGGAGCACCGGCAGCGAGGCCCCGACGTACGCGAACGCGATGGTGTAGATCGTCGAGGCGACGTGGTCGCGGCCGATCCGCATCCCGCCGGCGAACAGCGTGCGCCAGCCCGCCCCCGGCCGGGCGCCCCGCAGCTCCCACACGGCGGACACCTGGGTGATCGTCACGTCGTTGAGCACGCCGAGCCCCACCAGAACCGTCCCGGCGAGGAACATGCCACGCATCGTCGCCAGGCCGTGGTCGCCGAGCAGCCCGACCAGCTGGTAGTCGTCCTCGCCGTTCACGGGGTTGAGGTGCGCCGCCCACGCGCCGAGCGTGCCGATCCCGGCGACGAGCGCGAGCCCGGCGAACGTGCCCAGCAGCGCGGTCGAGGTCCGCAGCGAGAGGCCATGGGTCAGGTAGCCGACGAGCGTCATCACCGCTACCGACGCGCACAGCGTCAGCAGCAGCGCGTTCTCCCCCGCCACCAGCCCCGGCACCACGTAGACCCACAGCACCACGAGCGCGACGGCGAGCCCGACGATCGCCCGGACACCGCGCCACCCGGCGACGAGGGCCGTCACCAGCGCGAACGCGAGCGCCAGCGTCGCCAGCGGCACCGTGCGCTCCACGTCGGAGAACGCCCAGACGTCGGCCGAACCGTCGGTGCCCGGATAACGCTGCACGATGATGCCGGTCCCGGGCGCCACGTCCCGCAGTCCCACCCCGACCGTCGGGTGCACGGTGATCACGGTGCCCGCCGACGGTCCTTGGGTGACGCGGGCGGCGACCTTGAGGCACGGCACCGTCTCCGGCACGCTGCCGTCCGGTCGTACGTCCTCCTGGGTGCCCTCGCACGTGTCGTTCGCCGCCTGCGTCACGGTGGCGCGGACGTACTGCACGCCGGAGTCGACGAGGCCGGCGCTCGATGCCGTCTGCGAGACCGCGGGCGGCCACGTCAGCACGATGCCGATGAGCGCCAGCAGCGCCACGGGCACGACGACGGCGAGGACCACGATCCCTGGGCGGATCCCAGAGACTGGTCTGGACGGACCCGGTGCGCTGCGGTGGCTCGTGCGGTGGACGTCGGGGCCTTCGGTCACCCGGCGATCGTGCCACCGGTGGCTGAGAGCGCGGCAGGACGCCGCACCCAGCCCCGCAGCCGGCGGCGGCGACCCACCCACCGGCACCCCACGTAGATGAGGAACGAGATCGTAGTGATGTACGGGCTGATCGGCACGCTCGCGCCCAGGGCCAGCAGGATCCCGCCCAGGGCGGACACCTCGGCGAACAGCACCGCCAGCACCGGCACCCACAACGGCGACGCGCTGACGCGGGTGGCCGCCGCGGCAGGCGTGATGAGCAGCGACAGCACCAGCAGCGCACCGACCACCTGCACCGCCATCGCCACCGCGAGGCCCAGCAGCAGCATGAAGACCAGCGACAGCGCCCTCGTCGGCACCCCACGCGCGGCCGCGACGTCCGGGTCCACGCTGGCGAAGGTCAGCGGGCGCCAGATCAGCAGCAGGCCGCCGACGACCACGATGGTGATCGCCGCCATCGCGCCGAGCCGCGTGTCGTCGACGGCGACGATCTGGCCGGTGAGCAGTCCGAACTTGTTCGCCGCCCGCCCTGGGTACAGCGCGAGGGCGAGCACGCCGAGGCCGAGGCCGAACGGCATGAGCACGCCGATGATCGAGTTGCGGTCCCGCGCCCTCGACCCGAGGAGACCGATGAGCAGAGCGGCGACGAGCGAGCCCACCACCGCGCCGACCGTGACGTCGACCGCGAACAGCAGCGCCGCCGACGCGCCCGCGAACGACAGCTCGCTCACACCGTGCACGGCGAAGGCGAGGTCGCGCTGCATGACGAAGACACCCACCAGGCCGCCGACCAGTGCGAGCAGCGCCCCCGCGACCAGGGAGTTGCGCACCAGGGGCAGCAGCTCGCCGTAGCCGGAGAAGTTCACCAGGTGCTGCCACCAGGCAGTGCCGTCGCCCGCCGCTGCGGCGGCAGCCAGGAGCGTCACTCGTCCTCCTCCTCGACGTGATGCGTGTGCCCGTCGTCGCCGACGATGAGCACGCGCCCCTGGGCACGGACCACGTCGATCGGCGTGCCGTACAAGGCCGTGAGGCGCGCGGACGTGAGCACCTCGTCGGGCGCTCCGATCGCGTGGCCCGCCGGGGCGAGGTAGAGCACGCGATCCGTGTACGGCAGCACGGGGTTGACCTCGTGCGTCACGAACAGCACGGCGGTGCCGGTGGTCCGCCGCGTGGCGTCGATGAGGGCCGTCACCTCCTGCTGGCGGCGGATGTCGAGGGACAGCAGGGGCTCGTCGCACAGCAGCACGGCGGGGCCGGACGCGAGTGCCTGCGCGATCCGCACCCGCTGCTGCTCGCCTCCGGACAGCATCCCGACCGGCACGTCGGCGTACTCGGTCGCGCCGACGGCGGCCAGCAGCTGGTCCACCTGCGTCCGCAGGCCGGCACGGCTGGCGAGGCTCAGCCCCCAGCGGTCCCCGTCCACGCCGAGCCGCACCAGGTCACGCGCACGGACCGGGGTCGCGGGGTCCACGATGCGCTGCTGCGGCACGTAGCCGACGCTCCGGCTGCCGCGCCGCGGCGGGTGCCCGAGCACCGCGATGCGGCCACGGGTGAGCGCGACCTGGCCGAGCACCGCCCGCAGGAGGCTCGTCTTGCCCGAGCCGTTGGGGCCGAGCACCGTGACGAACTCGCCCGCCTCGACGGCGAGGTCGACTCCGGACCAGACCATCCGGTCGCCGAAGGCCAGCTCGCCGTCGACCACCTCGAGGACGGCCGCGGTCACGTGACGACGGCTTCGCGCAGCGAGGTGACCGTGCGCTGCATCCACTCGACGTAGCCGACGCCGGAGGGCAGGGTCTCGGTCACCGACACCACGGCGATGCCGGCCGACTTCGCCGCGGCGAGCACGCTCTGGGTCTGGGGCCCGGTGGTC
Organism: Cellulomonas sp.; assembly: GCA_036398695.1. Taxonomy (GTDB): domain Bacteria; phylum Actinomycetota; class Actinomycetes; order Actinomycetales; family Cellulomonadaceae; genus Cellulomonas. Next base: position 7,945 of record DASWOL010000210.1, read on the forward strand.
TGGGAGTTGTACACCAGGGCACGTACCCGATGTCCAGAGAAGAGTGCGAGCGTGTCGGCGAGTGCCGCAGGCGGCACGTCGGTCTCGTTCTCGATCGCCGCGGAGAACTCCGGCGGCGTCAGGTTGTCCAGACCGGCCGCGTCGATCAGGTACAGCGGCAAGGGTTCGGTGATCGCCACCGGGGTGCCGGCCGCCTTCTGCTTGATGTCGGCGACCTGCTGCTCGAGGTCGGCGATCTGCGCGCCGAACGCCTTCGCGTTGGCGGCGAAGGTCGCGGCGTCGGCGGGGTCGATCTCGCTCAGCCTGGTGGCGACCTCGTCGGCCACGTCGCGCACCGTCTGCAGGTCGTACCAGACGTGCTCGTTGTCCTCGTCGGTGGCGGCGATGGTGAAGGCGTGCAGCACCGGGGGCGGGGAGTCGAGGGACGCCACCATCGTGTCGACGAAGTCGTCGTACCCGCCGCCGTTCGCGACCACGAGCACCGCCTTCTTCAGGGCGAGCTGGTTGCGCGCGTTGGCCTCGTAGGAGTGCGGGTCGACCGAGGGGCTGGAGATGAACGACGTCACCGAGACAAGGCTGCCGCCCACCTGGTTGACGACGTCGCCCCAGACGTTGGTCGACGCGACCACGGCCAGGCCACCGGTCTGGCCGGGCCCGGGCGCGGGCGAGCACGCCGCGAGGGGCAGGGCGAGGCCGACCAGCCCGACGAGCGCCGCCACCACCCCCCGCCACCGACGGCGACGTCCTGTCACCCCACGCACGACGGTGGTGGAGTCGGCACGGATGGGGTGCAGCGGCACAGAAGTTCCCTCTGACGAGCGTGATCGGTGCTATGGAGACTAGTTCTCATTAGCGACAGGGGCAAACTGCGCTACCGTTCTCATCTAGCCCCCGCAACTGAGAACGGGACCGAGAACGGAGGACACGACATGATCGGCCAGCGGACCACGCGCCAGCGAACGGCGATCGGCGCCCTCCTCGACGACCTGGGCGACTTCCGCAGCGCCCAGCAGATCCATGCACTGCTCGCCGACCGCGGCGAGGACATCGGCCTCGCCACCGTCTACCGCACCCTCGGCGCCATGGCGACCGCCGGCGAGGTCGACACGCTGCGCACCGGGGTCGGCGAGTCGCTCTTCCGCCGCTGCGCCCGGCCTGCGAGCCACCACCACCACCTCGTCTGCCGTAGCTGCGGCAGGACCGTCGAGGTCCAGGGACCCAACCTCGAGTCCCTCGTCCGCGGGATCGCCGCGGAGCACGGCTTCACCGACGTGGAGCACACGCTCGAGTTCTTCGGCACCTGCGAGTCGTGCGCCGCCCGCGGCTGAGCCCGTCGCTCGCGCCTCGCCATCAACCACTCGCGCGGACCACAGCGCCGGCTGCTCCGCTGGCGGACGCCACTTTCCCGCCGCGACTGCGGCAGTCGCCGCCCCGCCGCCCTTCGAACCTGCCCCGTGAGGCAGAGTCCTCCCCGCAGGCAGGGTCGTCCCCTCAGGCAGGGTCGTCCCCGCAAGCAGAGTCCTCCCGTCGGGCAGAGTCCTCCCCCCAGGCAGAGTCCTCCCCTCTGGCGGAGTCCTCCCCCCAGGCAGAGCTCCGCCGTAGAGGCGTCCGTCTGGATGCCGATGCTCGTACGACCCGTCCGGTCGCCGGGTGACGGTGATGCCGAGGCGGTGGATCTCCTGGTGGTGAAACGCGCACTCCGGCGCCAGGTTGTCCATGTCGGTCAGGCCGCGGTGCTCTTCCCACCAGCTCATGTGGTGCAGCTCGGTGAACCGCAACGGCATGGTGCAGCCGTCCACCGCGCAGGTGGTCCGTCCCGAGGCATAGAGGGCCAGCCACTGGTTCTGGGTGAACAGCCGCTGGCCGCGTCCGAGGTTCAGCGGCTGACCCGCCGCGTCCAGGAGCACGCGGGTCAGCGCGCAGTGGCACAACGCGCGCCCGATCTCGGCGGCGGGCCAGGCCCGTCCGTCCTCGTCGAGCACCGGCGCGGCACCCCGCAGCCGCCCCACCACGTCGAGCGCCGAGCCAGCAGACGGTACCCGCTCCGGACCGCCGGCCATCGGCGTCACGACCCACGGGACTCCAAACGCGCCGGCACCAGCACCGGCCCCGGCTTCCGCCCCGGCACCGGCCCCGGCTTCCGCCCCGGCACCGACCCCGGCCTCCGCTCCGCCTTCTGCCCCGACCCCGGCCCCGGCCCCAGCACAGGGTTCGGCCCCGGCGCAGGGTTCGGCCCCGTCGCGACCCGCGTGCTCGCTGCCGTTCGCCTCATCCCGAGCCGCACGCAGCGCGCCCCAGGTCGACTCCCCGAAGGTGACGACCACCTGCACCGGGGCGACCGCGTCCGGCGTCGTCTTCCTGTCCGTCAGGATCCGGCGCGCCATCACGCTCAGCGCGTCGGCCTGCCGCTGGGCGCGGTCCCGGTCGTCGTCCTTGGCCGGGCGGTGGCACAACGCGTCCAGCGCCTTCGCCAGCTCATGCCCCGCCACCGAGTCCAGCTGACCCTTGACCAGGGTGCCGCCCGGCGTGTGGGCCAGGTTCAGGAAGCGCCGCGCCCGCTGCTCCTCGTGCTCGCGCTGCCGCGTGGCGGGATCCACCGACGCCGACATCTGCCGCAGCGCCTTGCCGAACTCCGACCCGTCCAACCGACGCGCCAGAGCCACCACCTGGCCCTGTCCCTCGGCTGTCGCCAGCTGTGCCGCCAACGCGGCCGATGCCGTGGTCACCTTGGCGATCTGCGCGACGTGCGCGGCCGTCACCGGTCCGTCCACCAGCGCCTCGGCGACCACGGGCATGGCGGACAGTGCCTCGGCCTGCTGCACCTGCGCCATGCCGGCCCCGCGCCCCTGGTGCGAGACCCGCCCCACGAAGCCCGCCAGGTCCCGGTCCCCACGCAGCGACCATGTGCCGGCATCCCGCTCGGCGGTGACGACGGCCGCTCGCATCCGCGCGGTCAGCGCCTCGACCCGGCCCAGCTCCGCCAGCACCGCCGCGCGCGTGCCCGCATCCCACTCGTCGGCGCGCCCGCACCCGTCCAGTGCCGCGCGCCCCGCATCGGCGAACGCGAGCACCGCGCCGGGCAAGCCGGCGTCCGCCGGCGCGCGCGACGGAGAGCTCAGCATCCTCGCGCACCCCCACCCGGCCAGAACTGATCGAACATCTGTTCGAAGCCTACCGGAACAACGGGCGCGCCGCAACCACGAAATGGTCTCTGATCAGCACAAACATCGGCACAAACGCTGTGGACCGCCCGGCTCGGGACCCGGGCTGTGGACGGCTCGCCGTCCTCAGGACGCCTGGGCCGGCCGATCCGCGACGACCGCGGCCACCCGGGCGATGACCAGGTCGCGGTAGTGCTCGTACAGGCGCAGCACCCGCGTCGACGATGCGCCCTCCGCACACGCCTGCAGCCACTCGTGCTTGGCCACGGCGATCACGTCCCCGTGCGACCCCGCGGCGGGCGCGGCAACTCCGCCGAGCCGAACCGACATGTCGGCCGGCGCAGCGAACACCGCAGGCGGATTCTCGAGGAGCGCAGATGTCACACCACAAGTGTGCCCGGGGCGAGGCCTGCCCATGTCCGGTTGTCACTGTTTTCGCCCGGTGTGACCTGCGTAAACGCCCGCCTCTGACAGCCACCCGGAAGGGTGGGGTGCCACCACCCCAGCGCCTTGCCCGACCGGGCACGCGACGCCCCCGCGGCTCGCACGACGACCCTCCCGTTTCGACGTACGGTGCTCTCTCGTGAGCGCCCTCGCCGTCAACCTCTGGATCGCCGCCGCCGTCACGGCCGCGTGCTGGCTCGCGTCCGTCACCACACGCGAGTACTCGTGGGTGGACCGGATCTGGTCAGTGGTCCCCGTGGCCTATCTCTGGGTGTTCGCGGCGCACGCCCACGACGGCCGCGTCACGCTGATGGCCGTCCTGGTGACGTGCTGGGGCGCCCGCCTGACGTTCAACTTCGCCCGACGAGGCGGCTACGCCCGCGGCGGGGAGGACTACCGCTGGGCGATCCTGCGCCAGCGCATGCCCGGCTGGCGGTTCCAGGTGTTCAACCTGCTGTTCGTCGCGATCTACCAGAACGCCATCCTGCTGCTCATCACGCTCCCGGCGTGGACCGCGAGCACCCACCCTCGCCCGCTCGGCGCCGGCGACGCGATCGCGACCGTCATCTTCGTCGTGCTGCTCGTGGGCGAGACCGTCGCCGACCAGCAGCGCTGGAACTTCCATCGCTCGGGTGGTGCGGCCGCCGGCACCCTGCGCACCGGCCTGTACCGCTGGAGCCGGCACCCGAACTACGTCTGCGAGTTCGGTCAGTGGTGGGTGGTCTTCGCCTTCGGCGCACTCGCCGCGGGCACCGTCCTGCTCCCGACGATCGCGGGCGCCGTGCTCCTCACGCTGCTCTTCGTCGGGTCGACGGTGTTCACCGAGCAGATCTCGGCGTCCCACCACCCCGACTTCGACGACTACCGCCGCACCACGCCCATGCTCGTCGGCCTCCCGCGGCGGTCCGCCGCCCGCGAGGTAGCGTGACGACGAGCGGTCCGGAGGGGAGGTGGCCATGACTTCCTCCGCGCCGCCCCCGCGCCCGGCCCGCCAGCCAGAACGCCAGCCAGAACGGCAGCCAGAACGCCAACCCGAACGCCAGCCCGGCCAACCGCCGCCCCGGCAGCAGGTCCGCCGCATCGAGCGCTCCACGGCCGACGCCGTCCACGCCTCCGCACCGCTCGCCGCCCCGCCGCGGGCCGTCACCGTCGGCACCGTCGCCTGGCTCGTGGTGCTGGCCGCCGTGGCCGTGGTGCAGCTGGACCGGCACGCCTGGCGCGAGGCGGCCGTGCTCGGCGTCGTCCTCGTCGTGCTGCTCGTCGACCGGTCCGGCCGCCTGCCGCACGGCACGGTCACGGTGGCGGGCACCGGCCCCGTCGTCATGGGCGCCGCCGTGCTCGCCGGCGTGCTGCTGTTCCTCGCCCCCCGGCACGGCGCCGTCGCCGGCCTGGTGGTGGCCGCAGTGGGCGCCGGCGCGGTGGCGTACGCCTGGCCGGACCGCGCGGACGACGAGCTCGCGGCCCTGGACCGCCCCGTCTGGGACCGTCCGACGAGCCGCACGGCCGCGGCCTGGTCGGCCGCGTGGATCGCCGGGTGCCTGTGGGAGCTGGCGATGTTCCTGCTGGGCAACGCCGAGACCGACGGACGGGACGTCTACCCCGCCGCCTCCGACCTGCTGGACCCGCTGCTGGCCAACCCGGTGACCAAGGCACTGTTCGTCGTCGTCTGGCTGACGGCCGGCGTCGGGCTCGTCGCCCGGACGGACCGGCGATGATCCGCAGCGCGATCGTCTTCTGCCTGTGCGGCGTCGCGCTGGTCGTGGTGCTGCGCGCCGGGGTGCGGCGCGGGGCGATGGTCACCTCGGTGCGGATGTTCGAGCGCGCGATGGCGAACCGGACGGTCCGCATCGCGATGATCGTGCTGTGGTGGTGGCTGGGCTGGCACTTCCTCGTCGGCCAGACAGTTGGCCCGCCGCGGGCCTGAGACCGGACGAGGGCCGGACGAGGGCCGGACGAAGCCGGACCAAGCCGGGCGCGGCCGGACGCGGCGCGCAGCGGGTGGAAGTGCGTTGCGGTTCGGCGTCGCTGGTTGCGCATCACGACGAGGCGTGCCTACGGTCACACAGGGTCAAGTCGCGGCCCGGACCGACTCTCGGAGGGGTCATCCCGATGAAGAGCAGCCCGAACCAGGTCGGCGAAGCCCTCACCTCGGGTGTCGAGCACGCCGCCGGCGCGTTCCGTTACCAGGTCACCACCGACCAGTGGTGGTGGTCGGACGAGGTCTACAGAATGCACGGCTTCGAGCCCGGCGAGGTGGTCCCGACCACCGCGATGATCCTGGCCCACAAGCACCCGGACGACCGCGACCGCTACGCGGGCAGCCTCACGCACGCGTCACGCCAGGGCGGCTCGTTCGCCAGCGTCCACCGGATCGTGGACGCCAACGGCCAGGAGCGGGTGCTGGCGGCGATCGGCGAGGCCACGGTCGCCGAGGACGGCACCACGGTGGTGGCGATCTCCGGCCACTTCGCCGACGTCACCGCGACCGTGCGTCGTCTCGCCGCGGTGGAGGCCACGCGCCAGATCACCGAGGCCGACCGGCACCGCGCGATCATCGAGCAGGCCAAGGGCGTGGTCGCGGCCCGCACCGGCCTGACGCCGGACGCGGCGTTCGAGCTGCTCAAGAAGGCCTCGATGCAGGTGAACACCAAGCTGCACGACGTCGCCGGCTGGGTGGTCACCGCGGCGGTGCGCCGCTCGGGGCCCGACCCCGCCGCCGCGAGCTGGCCCTGGTCCCTGCCCGACCAGCTCTCCGACTGACACGCCGGCAACGGGTCGGCCCGGCTAGGGCTCGAACCGGTACCCGATGCCCGGTTCCGTGACGAGATACCTCGGCCGGGCCGGCGTCGGCTCCAGCTTGCGGCGCAGCTGTGCCACATAGACGCGCAGGTAGTTCGTCTGCTCGTCGTACGCCGGGCCCCACACCTCGCGGAGCAGCTGCTGCTGCGTCACCAGCTTGCCGGGGTTGCGCACCAGTACCTCGAGCACGTGCCACTCGGTGGGGGTGAGCCGCACCGGGGCGCCGTCGCGGGTGACGCGGTGGGCGGCGAGGTCCACGGTGAACCCCGAGGTGGTGATTACGGGAGTCGGCGGCTCGGGCGCCGCGCGGCGCAGCGCCGCCCTGATGCGCGCCAGCAGCTCGTCCATGCCGAAGGGCTTGGTGACGTAGTCGTCGGCCCCGGCGTCGAGCGCGTCGACCTTCGCCCACTGGGACTCCCGCGCGGACAGCACGACGATCGGCACGCTCGCCCATCCCCGCAGGCCGGCCACCACCTCTACGCCGTCCATGTCCGGCAGGCCCAGGTCGAGCACCACGAGGTCCGGCGGGTTGCTCGCCGCGTGCCGCAGCGCGGTGGCGCCGTCCACCGCGGTGTCCACGTCGAAGTGCCGCGCACGCAGGTTGATCACCAGCGCGCGCAGCAGGGCGGGGTCGTCGTCGACCACGAGGATCCGGGTCACGGGTTCTCCTGCGCCAGCGGGAGACGGAGCGTCATGGTCAGGCCGCCTCCGATGGTCTGCGACGGTGTCACCAGCACGTCCATCGCGGCCGCGAAGCCGCGCACGATCGCCAGGCCCAGCCCGGCACCGGCCCCGCTGGCGTGGTCGTCCAGCCGCTGGAACGGTGCGAACATCGCCTCCCACAGCTCGGGCTGGACGCCCGCGCCGTGGTCCACCACCCGCAGGTCCACACCACCGGCACCCGGCGCCGCGCCCACCTCGACCACCCGCCCAGCAGGACTGTGCTTCACCGCGTTGTCGACGAGGTTGGCGACCATGCGCTCGAGCAGCACGGGGTCGACGCGCACCAGCGGCAGGTCGTCCGGGATGCCCATCCGTACGGTGCCGGCCGGGACGTCGAGCAGCGCGAGCGCCACCACCTCGTCCACCGCCACCGGCACCGGGCGGGCGGTGACCGCACCCACCTGGATCCGCGTGGCGTCCAGCACGTCCGCGATGAGCGCGGTGAGCCGGTCGGTCGACTCCTCGATGGTGGCCAGCAGCTCGGCCTGCGCCTCGGGCTCCCACTCGACGTCGTCCTGACGCAGGCTGGACACCGCGGCCTTCAGCCCGGCCAGCGGCGTGCGCAGGTCGTGGCCCACCGACGCGAGCAGCGCGGAGCGCACCCGGTCCGCCTCGGTCAGCCGTCCCGTCAGCCGCACCAGGTGCTGCGTCTCCCAGGCGCGGGCCGCGGCGGCAGCCAGCCTCTCCAGCACGGACCGGTCCTCGGCGAACAACGCCTGGCCGTGGAGCACCAGCTCGAGCTCGGCGCTGGCCGGGACGCGCACCTCCTCGTCGTCCTCAGCCGCGTGGCCCACGGATGCGAGCACCGACGGGACGCCGCCGTTGGTGGTGCGCACCAGCTCCGCGGAACCCATGCCGAACGTGACCCGCACCTGCTCGAGAACCTCGGGCAGGGACAGCTGCTCGGCCGGGCGCCCGGAGACCTCGGACAGCAGCTCCGCCTCCCGGCTGCTGCGCTCGGCCCGCCCGCGGTCGCGCGCCGCGACCTCGACGGTCACCGCGACGACCACCGCCACCAGCGCGAACACGACGAGCTCCACCACGGCATCGCGGTTCTCGACGACGAGCGTGTGGAAGGGCGGGGTGAGGAACCAGTTCGCCGCGAGGACACCGGCCACCGCGGCGAGCACCGCCGGCCACGTGCCGCCCACGGCCGCGACGACCACCACGGCCAGCAGGTAGAGCAGCAGCACGCTGCCCAGCGCGAGCGACCCGCGGGAGCCGTCGAGCACCGCGGTGAGCACCGGCAGCACCACGACGGCGACGACGAAGCCCGCGGCACGGCGCTGCGACGACAACCCGGCGGCCGGCGCCGGCAGCTCCCGCGCCGGCGCGGGGTCGCTGCGTCCGGCCATGGGCTCAGCGTGGCACGTCGACCGGCGCAGGGTGCGGCGCCGCGACCTCCCGTCCCAACCGATACGGCACGCTGGTCACCATGACGCCCGGCTGGAACAGCAGGCGGGTCTTCAGCCGCAGCGCGCTCTGGTTGTGCAGCAGCTGCTCCCACCAGTGCTCCACCACGTACTCCGGGACGTACACCGCGACGACGTCGCGCGGGCTGCGCCGGCGGATCTCGGCGACGTACTCGACCGCCGGGCGGGTCATGTCGCGGTACGGGGAGTCGAGCACGGTGAGCGGCACCGGGATCTCCCGTGCCTGCCACTCCGCCAGCAGCCGCTCGGTGTCACGCGGGTTGGTGCGGATGGTCAGCGCCTCGAGCGTCGACGGCCGGGTGGCGCGGGCGAAGGCGAGCGCTCGCAACGCGGGCGTCGTCAGGCGGGAGACCAGCACGAGCGCGTGCACCCGGCTCGGCAGCGGCACGCCCTCGACACCGGGCGCCAGCGCGCGGTCCACCGTCTGGTAGTGCCGGTGCACCGCCTGCATCCCGATGAACAGCAGCGGCATGGCAATGACCACGAGGTAGGCGCCGTGCGTGAACTTGGTCACCAGCACGATGAGGAGCACGACGAGCGTCAGCGCGGCTCCGAAGCCGTTGATGGCGCGGGCCCGCAGCACGTGCGGGCGCCGGTCGGCCGGGCCGGTGCGCAGCTCGTCGGACCAGTGCCGCACCATGCCCGCCTGGCTCAGCGTGAACGAGACGAAGACGCCGATGATGTACAGCTGGATCAGCCGGGTGGGGCTCGCGGCGAACGCGATGAGCAGGGCCGCCGCCGCGGCGGCGAGCACGATGATCCCGTTGCTGAAGACGAGCCGGTCGCCGCGGCGGGACAGCTGGCGCGGCATGAAGCCGTCCTGGCCGAGGATCGACGCGAGGATCGGGAACCCGTTGAACGCCGTGTTGGCGGCCAGCACCAGGATCAGCGTGGTGAACCCCTGCACCACGTAGAACCCCACGCCGCCGATGCCGAACACCGACCCGGCGATCTGTGCGATCACCGTGCGCTGCACGTAGCCGTCCGGCGCACCCACGAGCCGTGCGGGGTCGTCGGACACGTGCACCTTGGCGACCAGCGCGAGCACCGTCAGCCCGGCGAACATCGTCACCGTGAGGGCGCCCATGATCGCCAGGGTCCCGGCCGCGTTGGCGCTCTTCGGGCGGCGGAAGCTCGGCACGCCGTTGCTGACGGCCTCGACGCCCGTCAGCGCGGTGCAGCCGGAGGCGAAGGCACGCAGCAGCACCGCGATCAGCGCCAGCCCGCCGAGGTTCTGGGTGGAGCCGACGATGCCGATCGAGGCGGACTCGGCGACCGGCGCGTGCCCCGTGGCGGCGCGGACCAGACCGATCGCGATCATCGCGAACACGGCGACGACGAACCCGTACGTCGGGACGGCGAACACCTTCCCCGACTCCTTCACGCCGCGCAGGTTGGCGAGCGTGAGCACGACGACGGTGGCGACCGACAGCCACGTCGCGTCCTTGGCGAGCGCCGGGAACGCCGACACCAGGTTGGCGATGCCCGCGGCGACCGACACCGCGACGGTGAGGACGTAGTCCACCAGCAGGGCGGAGGCCGCGACGAGCGCCGCGCCCTGGCCGAGGTTGGCGCGGCTCACCGCGTAGGCGCCGCCACCCCCGGGGTACGCGTGGCACGTCTGCCGGTAGGAGGCGACCACGGTGAGCAGCAGCACCATGACCGCGAGCGCCACCCACGGCGACATGTGCAGCAGCGCCAGCCCACCCACCGACAGGACCAGCAGGATCTCCTCGGTGGCGTACGCGTTGCTCGACAGCGGGTCGCTGCAGAACACGGGCAGCGCCAGCCATTTGGGCAGCAGCGTCTCGCCCATCCGGTCCGAGGCGAGCGGACGCCCGACGAGCAGGCGCTTGGGCAGCGAGACGTAGCCGGACACCTGACAAGCGCACACCGGCCGCGGCCCGCGGCCGCCCGTCTTGACGCGACCTTGACGCCACCTCCCGGGCTCCTGACGCGCTCCCCGCGGCGGCGCTCGCGCCGGTCCCGGGTGCGGCACGCCGGACGTCCGCGTACCGTCCGGCATGCCCGGCGGGAATGCGGGAGAGGAACCCTGGATTGACCGTGGTGCCGGCCGAGCCAAGGACGAGCGGAGCGCTGATGATCGACGTGACGATCGGCCGTCGGCCGGAGGAGCCGAACCTCGTGG
>DASWOL010000211.1:0-38979 GCA_036398695.1 Cellulomonas sp.
CGGATCTGCGGCCGGTGACGATGTTCTTGCGCAATCTCATCGTCGGCGCCAAACAAGGGGGCAGCGACTTCGGTGCGGGAAGCGTCGACTCGGTGGTGCAGATATCCGCCAACGTCAAGTCGGTCGCGATGGTCCTCACCATCCTGCCCATCGTGTGCCTCTACCCGTTCGTCCAGAAGTACTTCGTGTCGGGCGTGATGCTCGGCGCAGTCAAGCAGTGAGGGTCGCCTCCTTCGCCGGAGCCGTACCCGGCAAGCACGACAGCAGCAAGAGAACAGCACGAGAAACGAGGAATGACATGCGAAGAAGTTCGCCACGCAGTGTCGCCGCCGCGACCGCACTCGCCATCGCGGCGACGATGCTCGCGGCCTGTTCGGACGACTCGAGCGGTGAGCCGGGACCGAGTGGTGCCCAGACCGGACGCTCGCTCCCCAGCCAGGCGGCGATGGCCGACTACGGCGTCGGCACCACCTTCAAGGCGACGGAGCCGCTGCAGATCAGCCTGATGTACCGGGAGCACCCGAACTACCCGCTCAAGGGGGACTGGCTGTTCGTCCGGGCACTCCAGGACAACCAGAACGTCACCTTCGACTACGTCAACGTGCCGTTGTCCGACTGGAACACCCAGAAGCCGACGATCATCGGATCCGGTGACGTGCCCGATCTGATCCCGGTGACCTACACCGCCGAGCAGTCGCGGTACGCGGGTGGCGGCTCGATCCTCCCGATCAGCGACTACGTCCAGTACATGCCCAACCTCCAGGACAAGATCGCCAAGTGGGATCTCGGTCCGGAGATGGCGAACATCAAGCTTGCCAGCGGCCAGTACTACGTCCTGCCCGGCATCCACGAGAAGGCCCGCTCCCAGTACTCGATTGCCATTCGTGAGGAGTACTGGAAGCAGGCTGGCATCACCAGTGACCCGACGACGTGGGACGAGCTCGAGGCCGACCTCCAGAAGATCAAGGACGCGAAGATCCCAGGCGTCAAGTACCCGCTGTCCGACCGGTGGCAGATGAAGTCGCTGCTCAACCAGGCCGCTCCTGGCTTCAACACCACGTCCGGCTTCGACTGGGGGTTCGGCAACGGCGTGTTCTGGGACGACAAGGACGGCGCGTTCGTCTACTCCGGCGCCACCGACGAGCAGCGGCAGCTGCTCACCTACTTCGCGGGGCTGGTGAAGAAGGGCCTGCTCGACCCGGAGTCGTTCACGCAGGACGACGACCAGGCGATCCAGAAGTTCGGCAACGGCGAGTCGGCGACGATCTCCACCAACGACCAGGTGATCGACAACGAGTACCGCAAGACCTTCTCCGACCTCGGGAACACGACGGCCAAGGTGCGCCAGATCCGGGTCCCCGCAGGTCCGGCAGGTGACCTGTACCCGTACGGGGGCCGTCTCGAGTCGGGCCTGATGATCTCGGCCGCGGCCGCGCAGAAGCCGTACTTCAAGGCGCTGCTCCAGTTTGTCGACTGGCTCTACTACTCGGACGAGGGTCTCGAGTTCGCCAAGTGGGGCGTCGAGGGCACCACGTTCACCAAGGACGCCGCGGGCAAGCGGACGCTCGTCGACGGCATCGGCTACAACGCGATCCATCCGGAGGCGTCAAAGAAGCTGAACGTCGACTTCGGCTTCTCCAACGGCGAGTGGATGCTGGCCCAGGGCACGACGTGGGACCTCGACACCTCGTTCCTGAACGACGAGTCGCTGACCTTCCTCAAGGCGATGTCCAGCAAGAAGATCATGCCGCCCGCGCCGCCCGCGCCTCTGACCCCGGACCAGTCGGACGAGGCTGCGCAGTACCAGACGCAGCTCTACGACATCGTGACGCAGAACACGGCGGCGTTCATCACCGGCACCAAGGACATCGCCAAGGACTGGGATGCCCACGTCAAGGCGCTCAAGGATGCCGGCATGGAGGCGTACCTCACGATCTACAACGAGGCCCGCGAGGCCGCCGCGAAGTGAGGCCGTGATCCATCTCGGTGAGCCTGGCCCACCGGGGCAGGCGGCGGTACCGGTGCGATGTGCGCGGTGCCGCCGCCTGCCTGACCCTTCGGGGCCAGACCCGGCCAACGACAACCGTCCCGCCCGCCCGCGCAGATCAAGGCGGATGCCCGTCTCAAGGAGAACCAGATGTCGCGCGTCGTCGTTCCCGCCCAGCCCACGGGTCGCCTGCCGCAGGCGTGGCGTGAATGCGTCGGCACGGGCCGGCTGAACCTGGCCCTGAGGTCCGACTACCGGGAGTCGCTCGCGCTGGTACAGCGGGAGATCGGCTTCCGGTACATCCGTGGCCACGGTCTGTTGTCGGACGACATGGGTCTGCTACGCCAGTCGCAGGGGGTCACGCGGCACTCGTTCACCTATGTCGACCAAGTGCACGACATGTTCCTCGAGCTGGGTGTCCGCCCGTTCGTCGAGCTGGGGTTCATGCCGACGGCGCTCGCCTCGGGCGACCAGACCGTGTTCTGGTGGAAGGGGAACGTCACCCCGCCACGGGACTACGCCGAATGGACCGGGCTCGTCCAGTCGCTGCTGCGGCACCTGATCGAGCGCTACGGCCTTGCCGAGGTGGCGACCTGGCCGATCGAGGTGTGGAACGAGCCCAACCTCGTCCACTTCTGGCGCGGCGCCGACCAGGCCGAGTACTTCCGCCTGTACGAGGCGACCGCGCGCGCGATCAAGGACGTGGACGCGTCGTTGCTCGTGGGCGGCCCGGCGATCTCACCCGGCGCAGACGAGTGGTTGGCACCCTTCGCCGACTTCGTCGCCGCGCGCGACGTGCCGGTCGACTTCGTCAGCCGGCACGCCTACTCGTCGGGCCCGGCCCAGCACGTTCCGTTCGGCGTCTACCAGACGCTGATGCCGCCCCAGGCGCTGCTCGACCAGTTCGACGCCCCTCGCCGTCATCTCGCGGGCACGGCGTTGGCAGGCCTGCCCGTGCACATCACCGAGTTCAACACGTCGTACCGCCCCGACAACCCCATCCACGACACGGCGTACAACGCCGCCTACCTCGCGCCGGTGCTGGCGGGGGGCGGCGACCTGGTGGATTCGTTCTCCTACTGGACGTTCTGCGACGTCTTCGAGGAGGAGAACGTCCCGACCAGCCTGTTGCACGGCGGCTTCGGCCTGCTGACCCACCGGCAGGTGCGCAAGCCGACGTATCACCTCTACGCATTCATGGCGCTGCTCGGGCCGTATGTGCTGGCGCGCGGCGAGGACCACCTGGTCACCAGGCACGACGACGGTCGAGTGGTCGTGCTTGCGTGGCAGCCGGTGGCCGGCACCGACGGGCTGACCGATCCGCGGCACGAGCTGAGCCTGTCGATCCCGATGGCGGGTGATCGGGCCCTTGTTGTGCGGCGCCGAGTCAACGAAGACGAGGGCAACGCGTTTGCCGCGTGGCGTGATCTCGGCCGCCCGAAGTGGCCCACGTTGCGCCAGCTCGACCTGCTCGGTGATCTGTCCATGCCGGCGGTTACCCACGCCGGCCTTCCGATCGCCGAGGGCCGCCTCCAGCTCCAGCTGAACCTGGCACGTCATGAGGTCACACTCGTCGAGCTGACCCCGGTGAGCGAGGACGTGCAGGAAGGCCTGGACGACCGGAGACTGCTGGGCGGCGACGACGATCGACTGGTCGCACCTGCCGCGGGCGTCGGCCGGCCGGCCACGCTCGTGCGTGGCTAGCGAGCAGGTGGCGCCGTCGTGAGCAACGCGCAGCTGTACCCGGAGGTCGGCACCGGTGTGCTGTCGAGACTGGGCGCCTGGTTCTACTGTGCGGTCGTTCTGGAGATCCTCGTCGTGGTGACGTCTCTGCCGGGGATGGCGGGGCTTCTGTTCCTGGACCGTTCGCCGAGCAACCTGCCCTTGGTTGTGGCCTGCCTGCTGCCGGTGGGCCCCTCGCTGGCGGCCTGCCTGTTCGCCTGGCACCACTGGGCAACCACTCCGCCGAGCCAGCGCGACCTTCGCCCGGCCGCTGCTTTCTGGCGTGGCTGGCGGTTGAACTGGCGCGATGTGCTGCTCTGGTGGGTGCCGATGCTCGTGGTGCTTGCCCTCCTGGGCAGTGGTGCGGTGAACGCTGGCCTGGTCTACGGAGACGCGCGGGACGGCCACGTGAGTGTCAGCACCTTGGCGTATCTGGCCCTTGCCGTGATGGTTCTGGTCTGGAGTGGGAACGCCCTGGTGCTGACGTCGCTCTTCTCCTTCCGCACGCGCGATGTCGCGCGTCTGGCCGCGTTCTATCTGGCAGCCAAGCCTGTCGTCGGCCTCGGCGTGCTGGGACTGCTCGTGGTGGGGACCGCCGGCGTCCTGTTCGTCGGCGACGGTCTGCTCCTGGTCTCGGCCGCGGTGCTGGCCTCGCTGCTGCTGCGCACGTCCCGGCCGATGGTGCACGAGGTGCGAACGCGGTTCGTCGCGCCTGGGCCTTCGGGTCCCCACGTCGCTCAGTAGAGGGTGCGTCCCCGTTCGTCCGGCACCCCCGACTTGCGCCAGAAGTAGGCGTTGAGCTGGTCGCGCCACTCGCGCGCGCAACGGACCTGCTCGACCAGCCGCTGAGCGACGCGCTCGAACAGGTCGTCCGGGACCCGACCCCGCACTGCGGGCCACGCGGCGGCGATCGCCTCGGCCTGGGACACGCCGCCGAAGTGGGTGTCGTAGATGTGCTGGATCACGGTGCTGCCGCCGTGCAGCACATGGCGGTACGGCACGTGGTGGAAGAACAGCAGCAGCTCGTCCGGGCAGGTGTCGGGCGACTCGTAGACGTCGCGCCAGGGCAGCGGGTACTGGCCGGCGTAGCCGGTTCCCGTGGCCCGGGTGCGGTCCACGCCGACGCCGTCACGGTCGGCGAAGTGGTAGGTGCCCCATGGGCTGTACTCGTAGCCGTCGACGGCGGGCCCGTAGTGGTCGCCCGGGCTGACCATGAATCCGACGCCGAGCGGGGCGGTGCATCGCTCGTAGGTGAGCCAGGAGCCATCCATCATGGTGTGCAGGGCGCCACGGACCGTCTCGTCGGGCCCAAAGGTCAGGTCGATCCATTCGTCGAGCACCTCGGCGGGCTCGAGGGTGGGGTCCCAGGCGAGACGCCCGAACGCGTAGAGGTTCGCCTGCGCCAGCGGATGGCCCGTCCAGAAGTCGTCGTCGCCGACGTTGGAGACGCCGACAACACCTCCGCCGGGGTGCGTGGCCGGATCGCCTCGCACGATGTCGGCGATGCTGCGACCGCGGCGTCCCCACGGGCGGAACGCCAGCACGTCGCTCCACAGTGGCGCCAGGTAGCACACGTGCTGCTGCTGGCCCGTGTACTCCTGGGTGACCTGCAGCTCGAGAGCGAGGCGCGTGCGTGGCATGCCCGCCAGCATCGGAGAGACGGGTTCGCGTGGCTGGAAGTCCATCGGCCCGTACTTCACCTGGACCACCACGTTGTCGTCGAAGTGCCCGTCGAGCGGGGTGAAGTGGTCGTAGGCGGCGCGGGCACGGTCGGTGCGGCGGTCGCGCCAGTCCTGGCGATGGTCGTAGACGAAGGCGCGCCAGAACACGGTGCCGCCGTAGGGAGCCAGCGCACGGGCCAGCAGGTTGGCGCCGTCCGCGTGGTCGCGCCCGTAGCTGAACGGCCCGGGCTGGCCCTCGGAGTCGGCCTTGACGACGAATCCGCCGAAGTCCGGTATCGCCGCGTAGACGTCCGCGGCGGTTGCCGCCCACCATGCCCGGACTGCCGGATCGAGCGGGTCGGCGGTGTCGAGGCCGCCGAGCGACATCGGTGCAGCGTACGAGACGGACAGATAGGTGCGGATCCCGGAGGGGCGCAGCACGTCGGCCAGCCGTCCGACCTCCGCCAGCTGCGTCGTCAGCAGGTGTGCTTCCAGGGTGTGCACGTTGACGTTGTTGACGGCGACAGCGTTCACTCCCACGTGCGCCAGCAGGCGGGCATATGCCTCGACCCGCGACAGGTCCGGGCGCACGTGCCCCTCCGACCAGAAGATGGAACCCCCGGCATAGCCGCGCTCGACCGCCCCCATCAGGGGGTGCGGTGTGATGTTGTCCCAGTGGTCGAGCATCCGGATCGGCTGCGAGGGCACGTGGCGGCGGGTGGCGAACGCCCCGGCAAAGGCCGTGTCGCCGAGCCTCACGACGTGGTGCAGCGCGTACAGCAGACCGGCCGGACCGTCGGCATGGACGGTGGTGACGGCGCCTTCGCGGCCGATGGTGAAGGCCTCGCCCTCGCTGCCGTCCAGGGACAGGACGAGGTCGGCGACAGCGCAGTCCGCGACGACGGCGCCGCCATGGGCGGCGACGGCGTTGGCCACCTCGTCGCGGACGGTCGCCACGACGGGCGAGCGCGAGTCGTCGACCCGCACGAGAGCGACCTGCCGTGCGCCGAGTGCGGCGAACGCCGAGGGCGGTAGCCAGGCAGGGTGGTGGACGGTCATCGCTGCTTCTCCCCAGTCGTGCCGGTAGTCGTGTCGCTCGCGTATCGGAAGGCGTCCCAGGCGCCCAGCAGGTACTGGATGCCGAGCGCACGGTCGTACAGGCCGTACCCGGGGCGGGGCCTGCGGGTGGTGTTCTCGTCCCAGAGGTGCCGGCCGTGATCGGGGCGGATGTACCCGGTGTATCCGGCCGATGCGTACGCCCTCACGATGCCGACGGTGTCGACGGAGCCCTCGCTCGCGCGATGGGCCACCTCGGTGAAGTCGCCGTTGGGCAAGAGCTTGATGTTGCGGATGTGCGTGAAGCAGATGCGGTCCATGAAGGTGGTCACGGCGTCGACGGCATCGTTGTCCGGCCGCGAGGAGAAGCTGCCCAGGCACAGCGTCAGGCCGTGGCAGATGCTGTCGTTGAGGGACAGCACCCTGGCCAGGTCCTGCTTCGTCGACACGACTCGCGGCCAGCCGAACAGGTCGAAGGCGGGGTCGTCCGGGTGGACACCCAGCCGGACGCCGTACTGCTCGCAGGTCGGGATGACGGCGTCGAGGAAGTACCTGTAGTTGCGGTACGTGTCCTCGTGCGTCACGCCCCGGTAGGCCTCGTCGAGATCCCGGAAGCGTGCAAGGCGCTCAGGCTCCCACCCGGGGATCGTCAGCCCGCCCGATCCGGCGGCGACGTGGGCGATGAACGTGGCGGGGGTGAGCTCGTCGACGACCGACCGTTCGAAGAACATCGCTGTCGACCCGTCCGGCAGGGGGTGGAACAGATCGGTCCGCAGCCAGTCGAAGACGGGCATGAAGTTGTAGCAGACGACCTCGACGCCGGCCTGCCCCAGCCGTTCGATCGTCGTCACGTAGTTGGCGATCGCCTCGTCGCGGCTGAGCCCGAGCACGGTGTCGCCGACCTTGATCGACTCGTGGACGTTGACGGACTCGACGACCGCGGCATCGAACGTCCGGCTGATGCCTCTGGCCCGGTGCTCGCTGCTCAGCCCGGTGATGGTCGCCATCTGAGCCGCGATCTCGTCCTTGCCCCAGGCCTCGCCCGCCTGTTTGTGGTGCAGCGACCACACGATCGTCTCGACGCCGGGGATCTGGCGGATCTGGTCGAGGGTGACGGTGTCGTTGCCCTCGCCGTACCAGCGAAAAGCCATCTTCATCGCGGTTCGTCCTTCAGCGATTGCGCGTTCAACGCTCGACTCTCGCGCTGCCGCCGCCGGCAAGCTTGAGGATCTCGGTCCTCGCGGCCATCGAGGTGTCGCCGGGAGTGGTCATGGCCAAGGCCCCGTGCGCCGCGCCCCACTCGACGGCTGTCTGCAGGTCCTGCTCCTCGAGCAGGGCGGCGATCAGGCCCGAGGCGAAGGAGTCGCCGCCGCCGACGCGGTCGAGGATGTCCAGGCCCGGCCGGAAGGACGCCTCGACCAGCCCCGTCGACTCGGACCAGGCCAGGGCGCCCCAGTCGTTGACGGTCGCGGACCGCACGGTGCGCAGGGTGGTGGCGATCACGCGCAGGTTGGGGTAGGTGTCGGAGAGCCGGTCGATCATCGCGGCGTACGCGTCGGTCTCGAGCCTGGCCAGATCGGGCTCCGTGCCTGGCACGGTGAAGCCCAGGGCAGCGGTGAAGTCCTCTTCGTTGCCGATCATCACGTCCACGTACGGGGCGATGGCACGGTTGACCGCCTGGGCACGGGCCCGGCCGCCCACCGCCTGCCACAGGGACGGCCGGTAGTTCAGGTCATAGGACACCACCACGCCGCAGTTCTGAGCTGCCCGGACGGCAGCCATCGTGGTGTCCGCCGCCGTGTCGGACAGGGCCGCGTAGATGCCTCCGGTGTGCAACCACCGCACGCCCTGCGTGCCGAACAGCTCGTCGAAGTCCACCTGGTCGGCGCGCAGCTGGGAGGCGGCGGTGTGCCCGCGGTCCGACACACCGAGCGCGCCACGCACACCGAAGCCGCGTTCGGTGAAGTTGAGCCCGTTGCGCGCCGCGCGTCCGACGCCGTCGTGCGGGAACCACTCGATCAGGTGCGTGTCGACGCCACCTGCCTGGATGAGCTCCTCGATCAGGTGGCCGATCTCGTTGTCGGCCAGAGCGGTGACGATCGCGGCTCGCAGGCCGAAGGCGCGCGACAGACCGCGGGCCACGTTGTACTCGCCCCCACCCTCACATGCCGAGAAGTGGCGTGCGGTGCGGATGCGGCCCTCGCCGGGGTCCAGCCGCAGCATCACCTCGCCCAGGCTCACCGCGTCGTAGCGGCAATCGAGAGCGGGGCGGATCGCCAGCACAGACAAGAGGACTCCAGGGACGCGAGTGGGACAGCGGGCGGGAAGAGGGGCCTCAGGGCCGGATGTTGCGCACGGCTGCGACGGCCGACGACACCAGGTGCGCGAGGGTGAGCCTGTCGCGGGCGGCGACTCGATCCGGCGGGATCATCCACGACCCGCCCACGCCCACCACTGAGGGCACGGCGAGGTAGTCGGCGAGGTCTGCCGGGCCGATCCCTCCGGTCGGGAGGAAGCTGACGGCGCCGAACGGAGCAGCGAGAGCCTTGATGGCCGCCGGGCCGCCCGACGTGCTGGCTGGGAAGAACTTCACGGTGTCGAACCCGAGCTCGATCGCAGCCTGCACCTCGGTGGCCGTTGCCGCCCCGGGCAACGCTGCGACCCCGAGCTCCCCGCACCGCTCGACCACAGCCTGCGACAGGCCGGGTGACACCACGAAGCGGGCGCCGGCGGCCACTGCCGAGTCCACCTGGGAGGCGGTCAGCACTGTGCCGGCACCCACCAGGATGTCGTCGCGATCCGACATGGCTCGAATGGCGTCGACGGCGGCCGGCGTGCGCAACGTCACCTCCGCGACCGGCAGGCCACCGGTCACCAGCACGTCGGCCAGCAGTGCCGCGTCCGGCACGTCGCGCACCACGACCACCGGTACCAGCACGTGCGCCGCGAGCGCGCCCAGCACACCGGCGTGGGCCTGTGTCGTCATCGTTGCGTCCCCCTCGTGTTGCTCCCGGCCCGCTCTCGTGTGCGCCGTCACGTCGCCAGGCCTCTGAGGGCAGCCGCGACCGCCGCTCGGAAGCCGACCGCCTGCGGCAGGTCGTCGCCGAAGATCTGCTGCAGGGCGAACACCTTGTCGACCACGCCCGGCAGCGGGCCGCTCGTGGCCTCGGCCAGTGCCGGGGCCATCGGGTCCTCGAGCTCGACGACCCTGCCGTCGACGAACAGATCGCCTGCCGATGCGGCCCGCACGTACGCGATCCATCCGGCGACCGCGTGGGCGACGCCAGTCGGCAGGGCGCCGGCGGCAAGGCGATCGCGAGCGGTGTCGAGCAGGCGCTGAGGCAGCTTCTGCGAGCCGTCCATCGCGACCTGGACGGTGAGGTGGCCGGCGCGCGGATTGGCGAATCGCTCGAGCACGCGCTCGCGGTACATGGTCAGGTCGAGGTCGCGGGGGGCCGCGAGAGTCGGCATGACGTCCTCGTCCAGCAGCTGGCGGACGATCCCCGCCAGGTGGGGATCCGCGACGGCCCCGGCGATCGTCGCATGCCCGCGCAGAGCGCCGAGATAGGCCAGCGTCGAGTGAGCCCCGTTGAGGACGCGAAGCTTGGCTCGCTCGAACGGGCGGACGTCGTCGGTGAAGATCGCGCCACCCAGCTCCCACGGAGGTCGGGCTGCGGCGAAGTCGTCACTGATGACCCACTGCAGAAACGGCTCGCCGATGACGAGCCCTTCGTCGCGAAGGCCGAGCAGGGCGGCTGCTCGCTCGCGGTGGACAGGGGCGGTCGCGGGCACGATGCGGTCCACCATCGTGGCCGGGAACCGAACCTGCTCGTCGAGCCACGGCCGCAGCCGGGGGGCGCTCGGCAGATGGTCGATCCAGGAGTGGATGAGCGTCCGCAGGGCGCCTCCGTTGTCGGACAGGTTGTCGCAGCACACGACGGTCAACGGCCCGGCGTCGGCGCGGGCGCGGGCCGCGAGTCCGCGCAGCAGCAGTCCGACGGGGGTGCGGCAGGGCCGCTCGTCGTGGTGCCGGGCGTACGGACGGGCCAAAGCGGCGAGATCGGCCGCCGAGTCGTCGTCGGCCATGTCGACATCGCCGGCAGGACCGCGTCGGTAGCCCTTCTCCGTGACCGTGAGCGTGACGACGTGAGTGGTGGGCGCCGCGATCGCCGCCACCACCCGGGGCGTGTCGGTGCCGGGAAAGGCGGCCGCGCGCATGGCGCCGACCACCCGCAGAGACCTCTCGTTCCTTCCCAGCGTCATGACGCCGGAAAGGCCGTCCTGCGGTCCGAGCTGGTCGACGACGCGCGCGGACCGCTGCGTCACGCCGAGCACACCCCAGCGGCTGTCGCCGGACGCCTCGATCGCGTCGGACGTGCACACCTCCTGGTGTGCACGGTGGAAGGCGCCGATGCCCAGGTGCACCTGGCCGACACCGAGGTCGCGCGGGTCGAACCCCGGGCCCGTCACGCCGTCGGGCAGCCCTAGCGCCTCGCGTGCGAACCACGTCGACAGCGACAGACGGGGCAGTGTCATCGGGTCCTCCACACGGCGGCGCTGGTCACGTCATGCCGCGCCGGCCTTCTGCACACGATTCCATCATGATTCCAGTCGGACGATCAAGGTCGGTGTGTCGTCGGTGGACGCGAACGGCGACGTCCGGCATCATCGCCACTGCAATAGTTTCCAGCGCGTGCCATCGGGGCTGCCCACGCAGTCATCGTGGTACGCGGGCAGGAGGACGGGATGCCGGACGACGACAGCCGCTGGCAGCTCCATCCCGATCGGGCGCTTCCAGCCGATCCGGGAACGCGGGCGGCGGCGCGCGAGATCTTCGCGGCGACGGCGGGTCTGCCGATCGTGTCGATGCACGGCCACGTGTCGGTCGAGCGGTTCGAGCACGACGTCGCGTTCGAGGATCCGGCCTCGTTGCTCGTCATGCCTGACCACTACCTGGTGCGGATGCTCGTGTCCCAGGGAGTGCCGTACGGCGCGCTCGGCATGGCTCAGCGCGACGGCGGTCCCGTCGAGACCGATTCGCGCGAGGTGTGGCGTGCGTTCGCGTCGCGCTGGTCCGTGCTGCGAGGAACTCCGACACGGTTCTGGCTCGAGCACGTGCTCGTCGAGGTGCTGGGCGTGACCGAACCTCTCTCCGCCCGCACGGCGGACCAGGCGTACGACCAGATCAGCGCCCGTATCGCCGAGCCGGACTTTCGCCCGCTGGCACTGCTGCAGACGTTCGGCATCGAGACGATCGCGACCACGGACTCCGTGGATGCGCAGCTCGATCCCCATCGAGCACTGGCCGCGCGAGGATGGGGGCGCGTGGTCCCGACGTTCCGTCCCGACGGAGTGCTGAGGCTCGACCTGCCGCAGTGGAGCGCGAACCTCGCCCGCTTGCAGGAGCGGGCAGGGACGGCCATCGACGACTACGACGGGTTCGTCGAGGCGCTCCAGGGGCGCCGCGGCGCATTCGTCGCGGCCGGGGCGCGAGCCACGGACCACGGGCCGCGAAGCGCCGATACGACACCGCTTCCGGCCGGTGAGGCACGGGCCCTGTTCGCCGGTGCGTTGCACGGTGAGGTCACCGAGCGGCAGGCCGATGCCTTCGAGGCGCACATGATCTTCGAGATGGCTCGCATGAGCACCGAAGACGGCCTGGTGATGCAGCTGCACCCCGGCGTGCTGCGGGACTATGACCCGGTGGTCCTTGCCGCCTGCGGCCCGGACGTCGGTCACGACATCCCGGTCGCCACGGAGTTCACGCGCGCGCTGCGCCCGCTCCTCAACGCCTTCGGTCGCCATCCGAACCTGCGACTGGTGCTGTTCACGGTCGACGAGGACACGTTCAGCCGCGAACTGGCGCCGCTGGCGGGCGTCTACCCGGCCGTGCGCCTCGGTGCGCCATGGTGGTTCCTCGACACACCGTCGGGTCTGCGCCGGTGGCGGGAGGCAGTCACCGACACGGCCGGCTTCTACAACACGACCGGCTTCGTCGACGACACGCGCGCATTCCTGTCCATCCCCGCACGTCACGACCTGTTCCGCCGGGTCGACGCCGGGTATCTCGCCGGCCTCGTCGTCGAACACCGGCTCGACCTCGACGAGGCGATCGAGACTGCTGTCGACCTGGCCTACCGGCTGCCGAAGTCGTCCTACCCGCCGATCGTCGGCCACGGGGAGCTGTGACATGCGCGAGGCCGAGAGCACGCGGGTGACGGTCCACGACGTGGCACGCCTGGCCGGTGTCGCGTCGTCGACCGTCTCGCGCGCGATGACCGGCGGCACCGTCAGCCCCGGGACCCGCCAGGTGGTGCTCGCGGCGGCGGATCGCCTCGGCTACCGGCCGAACAGGCAGGCCCGTGGCCTGGTGACGGGACGGACCGGCGCGATCGGTCTGGTTGTGCCGGACCTGCGCAACCCCTTCTTCGCCGACGTCGCCAAGGGCGTCTCGGTGCGCGCTCGCGCCGTCGACGTCCAGGTGTTCGTCATCGACACCGACGAGGACCTGCGCGCCGAGGCCGAGGCGATCCGCTCGCTCGTCGGCAGTGTCGACGGTCTCCTGCTGTGCTCGCCGCGTATGACGGACGACCCACTGCGCCTCCTCCTCGGCACGCAGGCGGCCGTCCTCATCCACAGGCAGGTCGCCGGACTGCCTGCGGTGACGGCCGACATCGTCGACGGCACGCGCCAGGCAGTGGCCCATCTGCGGGCTCTCGGGCATGAGCGCATCGCCTACGTGGGCGGACCGACCACGTCCTGGGCCGGCGGCCAGCGCACGGCTGGGCTGGCGGATGCGGGCGTCGAGATCATCGCCTTCGGGCCGGTCGCGCCGACGTTCGACGGCGGGGTTGCCGTCGCCGACCTGGTGCTGGCTTCTGGTGCGAGCGCCGTCATCGCCTACAACGACCTCGTGGCCCTGGGCCTGCTGCAGCGGGTCGCGGCACGCGGCATCCTCGTGCCGGAGGGCCTTTCGATCGTGGGCTACGACGACGTCTCGGTGGCCTCCTGGGTGTCGCCGCCGCTCACCACCGTCCGAACACCCCAAGCCGCAGCGGGCCGCGCCGCAGTCGACCTCATGCTGCGGGCCATGAACGAGCCCGCCGGCACCGAGCCGGAGCACGTCGTGCTGCCGGCCCAGCTCGTGGTTCGCGGCTCGACGGGCGTCCTCGAACCGGGCCGTCCTCGACGTGTCTCGGACACCCCAGCCTGAGCGCGACGTCGTCGGTGGGCCGAATCCGCCCACAAGACCCGCACAACCGAGGAGACTTGAAGGGTGCACACCCGGTCTGTGCCCCGGCTGGCCGTCCTCGTCGTCGCAACGCTCCTCGCCGCCGGATGCGGCGCGGCAAGCGGCCACGGCGGTTCACCCCGCCCGCTGGAGCTGCGCCTCGTCACGTCTTCCAGCGTGGGCGCGTGCAGCGCCCCGCCTCTCACGACGGACGGACCTGGCAGTGCGTGCGACCGCGACGGCACCACCACCTACGTGCTGGGCGAGTCGCTGGGCACCGTGACCCCGACATCCATCACGAGCCAGGGCAGCGGCGTCGACGTCGAGATGGACAAGGCCGGCGCCGGCACCATCCGCGCGGTCACCACCAGTGCCGTGGACAAGCAGATGGCGGTTCTCCTCGATGGCAGAGTGCTCTCCGCACCGGTCGTCAAGGAACCGATCACCACCAGCTCGGTGACGCTCGCACTTGCGACGCCCGACGAGGCCGCCGCGGTCGCTGCCGAGCTCGAAGGGACCGCTACACCCTGACCGCAGATGCGCCCGGACACTGCGCCCGGCACGCGAAGGCGGAAGCCGTTCAGGCCTGAGGCCGCCAGGTGGTCGACCGTCGGGCCGCCTCGAAGATCGCCTGCACGGTCGCCTCCTCGAGGACGGCAGGCCTGCGACGCACCCAGTCGGCCAGCGCCATCCGGTTCACGACGAAGACATCCGCCCGCGGCTGCTTGATCGTCACGTCGTCGGCACCCACCGGGACGACCACTCCTGCGGACGTGGGGTCCGCCGTCGGCGCCGTCGCGGGCAGGCGTCGGCTCTGAGCCCGTCGCGGAGGTCGAGGCGAACGACTCGGCTCCGGTGACGAATCCCGTGGAGAGCGCGGACTAGGGCCCAACGTGGCCGCGGCAGCGAAGGTCAGGCCGCGGTCACGAACTTCCTCGTCCGACGAGCCACGCCTTGGCGTGAAGGCCTCGTGCGATGGGCGTGGTGCTGGATCCGTACCTCGGCACCGAGGTTGTGGACAAGATGGAGCGGGCGACGGGAATCGAACCCGCGCTCTCAGCTTGGGAAGCTGAAGTTCTACCATTGAACTACGCCCGCGCGGCGGCCCCCGAGACTGCTCCCGGCGGTGCTGCGCGCCCGATCCTACCGGGTCGAGGGCTCAGGCTTCGACCGTGATGCGGAAGGCCGCGGTCAGCTCTGCCCCTGGTTCCAGCACCACGACGCCGGTGCCGGGGACGCCCGCCGCGTGCAGGGCGAACCCCCCGTTGACGTGCGTCGCCGGCTCCACCGCCAGGTAGCCCCGGCCACGCGGCGCGTAGAGGACCACGTGCGAGTATGCCTCGTCGGCCTCGATGGTGACGGTCACCGAAGGGTCGGCGTACCGCAGGGTCGCCAGGGGGCCCGGCAGGCGCCCGGTGAGGACGTCGTCGACGTGGGCGGTGCCCACCGGGCGGGCGCTGCGGTAGTCCGCTCGCCGCGGTACGGCGCCGGCCACACCCGTGGCCAGGCCGCCGTGCAGCGCGTAGCCGGCGTCGGCGGCGACGTGCAGCAGGGGCTCGCCGGGCTCGTCGGGCGGCGGGGAGCCCACTGCCCGCAGCGCGCGGCGGAAGTACGGGTGGTGCCCGAACCCGGCAGGGAACGGCTCGTCGTCCGTGTTGCGCACGGTGGTCGACACCTCGAGGGTCCCACCGCGCAGGGTGTAGCCCACGCGCGCGGCGAACCGCCACGGGAAGTTGACCCCGACGAGGTCCACGGTGTCCGCCTCCAGCACCACCGCCTCGTCGGCGAGCGCGGCGACCGCCCAGGGCGCGTAGCGCAGCGCGCCGTGGATCGCGGTGCCGTCCGCGCCGTTGCGCTGCAGCTGCCAGGTGCGGCCGCCGAACGGCAGCACACCGGCGTCGATCCGGTTGGACCACGGCAGCATGGGAAAGCTCGAGGCGTGCTCCGGGTCCGCCCGGCGATGGCGAGGCGTGGGGCGCAGCAGGTCGCGCCACTCGCCGTCCGCCGTGCGGATGCGGCCTCCGGCCAGCGCCGCGCCCGTGCCCGGCAGCACGTCGACCTCCCATCGGTCGGTGCGCAGCGTCACCACCGGGGCGATCGCCGGCGCCGTGCGGCGCAGCTCGTCGACCGCCATGGCGTTCAGAGCGTCACGGTGACGTGCACCGTCGAGCCGGCCGGCGCGTACGGCACCAGGTTCCCCTCGACGGGCGTGCCGTCGACGACGAGGCTCCCGCGCACCCCTCGAGCGCCGGAGTTCGTCACGTCGACCACGTAGGTGGCCCCGCGGGCCACGCGTGTCACGGTGAAGCTCGGGACGTCCGGCCCGATCTGCGGGTCGACCACCAGCCCGTCGAAGTCCGGTCGCACGCCGAGCAGGTACTGCGAGACGGCGACGAAGTTCCACGCCGCGGTGCCCGTCAGCCAGGAGTTCTTCGCCTCGCCGTGCCGCACCGCCTCCTTGCCCGCGATCATCTGGGCGTACACGTACGGCTCCAGCCGGTGCACGTCGCTGATCTCCTCGCGGTACGCGGGGGTGATGCGCCGGTAGTAGTCGAACGCCCGGTCCCCGCGGCCCACCATCGTCTCGGCGATGGTCACCCAGGGGTTGTTGTGGCAGAAGATGCCCCCGTTCTCCTTGTACCCCGGCGGGTACGTGGAGACCTCCCCCAGCTCGATCTGGTACGTGGTGTAGGCCGGGTACTGCAGCACCATCCCGTGCGGCGTGCCGAGCATCTCGGCCGACGAGTTCAGCGCCTGGACGGCGGGAGCGGACTCGTCGTCGGGCCCCGCGCCCAGGCCGATGCCGGCCAGGACGGCGAATCCCTGAGGCTCGATCCAGATCTTGCCCTCGGGCGCCGCGTCGGTCCCCACCGGGTTGCCGAAGTAGTCGTACGCCCGCAGGAACCACTTGCCGTCCCAGCCGTGGGTCAGCACCGCGCCCCGCATGTCGTCCACCAGCGAGCGGGCGCGCGAGGCGGCCTCGCCAAGCCCCCGGCGCTCGGCGAGGTCCGCGTACTCGGCTCCGTACTTGACGAACATCGCGGCGATGAACACGGACTCGGCCACGCCGTCGGCCTTGTTCTCCGTGGTCTGGAAGCTCTCGCCCGGCGTGGTCGAGAAGCAGTTGAGGTTCAGGCAGTCGTTCCAGTCGGCGCGCCCGATGAGCGGCAGGCCGTGCGGTCCGCGGTGGGTCACCGTGAACTCGAACGAGCGCGTGAGGTGCTCGAACAGGGGCACCTCGCTGCCCGCCTCGTTGTCGAACGGCACGGGGACGTCGAGGATCGACCAGTCGCCCGTCTCGCGGATGTACGCCGCGACTCCGGCGATCAGCCACAGCGGGTCGTCGTTGAAGCCGGAGCCGATGTCGTCGTTCCCGCGCTTGGTCAGCGGCTGGTACTGGTGGTACGCGGAGCCGTCCGCGAGCTGCGTCGAGGCGATGTCGACGATCCGCTCACGCGCCCGCTCCGGGATGAGGTGGACGAACCCCAGCAGGTCCTGGTTCGAGTCGCGGAAGCCCATCCCCCGCCCGATGCCAGTCTCGAAGTACGACGCCGACCGGCTCATGTTGAACGTCACCATGCACTGGTACTGGTTCCAGACGTTGACCATCCGGTCCAGCTTCTCGTCGGGCGAGGTCACCGAGTAGGTGGACAGCAGCTGCGTCCAGTACGCGCGCAGCGACTCGAACGCCGCGTCGGCCTGGGCCACGGTGGCGAACCGGCCGAGCAGGGCATGGGCGCGTTCACGGTTGACCAGCTGGTGCGCGTCGTCCGCCCACTTCTCGTCGTCCGGGTTCTCCACGTACCCCAGCAGGACGACGAGCGAGCGTGACTCGCCGGGCGCGAGGGAGACCGCGATCGAGTGCGAGCCGATGGGGTACCAGCCGGAGGCCACGGAGTCCGCCGACTCCCCCGCGCGCGGCACCGCCGCCTCGCCCAGCCCGTTGTACGGCCCGACGAACGTGTCGCGGTCGGTGTCGAAGCCGTCCGCGTGGCCGTTGACGGCGAAGACGGCGTAATGGTTGCGGCGCTCGCGGTACTCGGTCTTGTGGTAGATCGCCGAGCCGTACGGGCCGTCCTGCTCGATCTCCACCTCGGCGAGCGAGAGGTTGCGCTGGTAGTTCGTCTGGTCGTCCTGCGCGTTCCACAGGCAGAACTCGACGAACGTGAAGAGCGTCAGCTCCTTGGCCGCGGGCGACGTGTTGGTCACCGTGATCTTCTGCACCTCGGCGTCCTCGCCCAGCGGCACAAAGTGGAGGGTGTCGACGCGCACGCCGCCCCGCTCCCCCGTGATCCGGGTGTAGCCCAGGCCGTGCCGCGCCTCGAAGGCGTCGAGATCGGCCTTGACCGGCAGCCACGACGGGGTCCACACGTCGCCGCCGTCGTTCACGTAGAGGTACCGGCCGCCCGCGTCGGCGGGGATGTTGTTGTAGCGGTACCGCGTCAGCCGGCGCATGCGCGCGTCGCGGTAGAACGAGTAGCCCCCGGCCTGGTGCGAGATGAGCGAGAAGAACCGCTCGGACCCCAGGTAGTTGATCCAGGGGTAGGGCGTGTGAGGCGTGGTGACGACGTATTCGCGGGCTTCGTCGTCGAAGTGGCCGTAGCGCATGGAGTTGGCGCCCTCTCGGTGGAGCGAGGGAGCGCTCCCACGCGCTCCGACGTCAGCATAGCGGCCCCGCGGGTGCCTCGATACCCGCCGACTGCGCCGCCGGCGGCCACTAGCGTGGGCACGTGCTGCTCTCCGACCGCGACATCCGGGCCGAGCTCGAGTCGGGCCGCGTCCGCCTCGATCCGTACGAGCCGGCGATGATCCAGCCGTCGAGCATCGACGTGCGGCTCGACCGCTACTTCCGGCTGTTCGACAACCACAAGTACGCCGTGATCGACCCGGCGGAGGAGCAGCCGGACCTCACCCGCCTCGTCGAGGTGCCGCCCGACGAGGCGCTCGTGCTGCACCCCGGGGAGTTCGTGCTGGGCTCCACGTACGAGTCCGTCACCCTGCCGGACGACGTGGCCGCACGGCTGGAGGGCAAGTCCTCGCTCGGGCGGCTCGGCCTGCTGACCCACTCCACCGCGGGATTCGTCGACCCGGGGTTCACCGGGCACGTCACGCTCGAGCTGTCGAACGTCGCGACGCTGCCCATCAAGCTGTGGCCGGGGATGAAGGTGGGCCAGCTGTGCTTCTTCCGGCTGTCGTCGCCCGCCGAGCGGCCGTACGGGGCCGGGGCCGCGGGGTCGCGGTACCAGGGTCAGCGTGGCCCCACGGCGTCGCGGTCATGGGTGAACTTCCACCGGACCCCGCTGTGACGGTCCGGTGATGGCCGCCGGGCCCGCCCGCCTGGCGGCGGACGAGACGGTGCGCGGGCGGCACCTGCTTGCGCTGCCCACCGGTCCGGGGCCCGACGACGTGGGTTCCCTGGCGGCCAGCCGGTTTCCCGCCGCTCGCTGGGAGGAACCCGAGGCCGGGTTGGTGCGGGCAGCCGGCGGTGCCCCGCTGCGCGTGCTGCGACTCGGGCGGCTGTCCCGGTTGATCGGTCCGTACGGGCTGGGCCCCGAGGTGTCCGCGGCGCTCGGCCTGCACGGGCAGCCGGCCACCGTGTGGCAGCTCGAGTGCCCGGTGGAGCGAGGCGACCTGCCGGCCGTCGGCGGCGACCGCGACGGTCTGAAGCGCGCGTTCCCGGGCGGGATGCCCGTGCGTGAGGAGGAGCGCGCCATCCAGTGGCTGGTCGCGGTCGCGCGGCGGCTGGGCGGGTCGGTGCGGATCGGAGGTGCCGGCACGCTGCTGACACCGGACCCGGCGGCGGCCGTCGACCTCGTGGTCTACACGGACCGGTGGCTCGAGCCCGACCAGCTTCTGGCCACCGCGCGCCAGGTGGTGCGCCGTGCGCGGCCGTCGGGTGCGGGGGACCGGTACCTGGGCAACGACGAGCCCGTGGACCCGCGGCTCTCGGCCCACCTGGGCCGGCACGGCGTGCGGGACGACCGGGAACGCGCCCGGCTGGCGGCGGAGGCCACCGCCTACGACGCGTACATGATGAGCCACCCGCAGACCGAGACCGGCTACGGCGTCGAGGCGAACCTCGACGTGGACGGGATCCTGGTGGTCGAGGTCGCGGGGCAGGACGAGGTGCCGCTGGTGCTCGCCTCGGCGCCGTGGGCGCGGCAGGGCGTGGTCGCGTACCGCATCCACTGGGAGCCGGCGGACTTCACCGAGCTGGAGTCGGAGCGCCCGTCCATGGCGCACCGGGTGGCGCGGGGACGGGCCGCCCCGCAGGTGCGGGGTGTCGCCCGCGTGCTCCACGGCGTGGTCGGTGGCGCGATCCTCGACGAGGCCGAGTTCCCCGTGGACCCCACCACCCTCTAGCCCGGCCCGCAGTGGAGCCAATGCGCCCCTGAGTGGAGTGGACACGCCTTGAGTGGAGTGGACACGCCGCGACTCGCCGACGAGACGCGCCATATGGCTCCACTGAACAGAGGGGTGACGGGGTGGGCCGTGACGGGGGTGGCGGCGCCTGGCGGGTGCGGTCAGGCGGCGGCGTGGGCCGTGGGGGCGGCGAACTGGGTGGTGTAGAGATCGGAGTAGAGGCCCCCGGCGGCGAGCAGCTCGTCGTGCGTGCCCTGCTGCACCACGCGGCCGTCGTCCACCACGACGATCCGGTCCGCCGCCCGGATGGTCGACAGCCGGTGGGCGATGACCAGGCTGGTCCGCCCGGCGAGCGCGGCGTCGAGGGCCGCCTGGACCGCGGCCTCGGACTCAGAGTCCAGGTGTGCGGTCGCCTCGTCGAGCACGACGACGTCCGGCGCCTTGAGGAGCAGCCGTGCGATCGCCAACCGCTGCCGCTCACCCCCGGACAGCCGGTACCCGCGGTCGCCCACCACCGTGTCGAGGCCTTCGGGCAGGCCGGCGACCAGATCCCAGATCTGGGCCTCGCGCAGCACGGTCGCCAGGTCGTCGTCGGACGCGTCCGGCCTGGCGTACAGCAGGTTGGCGCGGATGGTGTCGTGGAACAGGTGAGCCTCCTGCGAGACGACACCGACGGTGGCCCGCAGCGACGCTGCGGTGACGTCCCGAAGGTCGTCGCCCGCGATTCGTACAGATCCGCGTGTCGGGTCGTACATCCGCGTGACGAGCTGCGAGATCGTCGTCTTGCCGGCGCCCGAAGGCCCGACGAGCGCGACCATCGACCCGGCGGGGACGGTGAACGAGATGTCCGTCAGCGTGTCAGCGGGCGGGTCGGCCCGCAGCGCGGCGACCGCCTCGAGCGAGGCGAGCGAGACCTCGTCGGCGGACGGGTAACGGAAGCCCACGCCGGCGAGCTCCATGCTGGCCCCGCGCTCGCGGACCGCCACCCGCAGATCGGCTGCGCCGGGCTTCTCCGCGACCGACGGCACCAGGTCGAGCACCTCGAGCACCCTGTCGAAGCTCACCAGGGCCGTCATGACGTCCACCTGCACGTTCGACATCGCCGTCAGGGGCCCGTAGAGCCGGGTGAGGTAGGACGCGAGCGCGACGACGACGCCGACGGTCAGCTCCCCGCGCACCGCGGACATCCCGCCGAGCCCGTAGACGATGGCGACTCCGACCGACGCGACGGTGGTCAGGCCGATCCGGAACCACGAGGCGTTCATCGCCAGTCGCACGCCGACGTCCCGCACCTTGCGCGCCTGCACCGCGAACGCGGCGGACTCGCGCTCCGGGTCGCCGAACACCTTCGCCAGGTGTGCGCCGGCGACGTTGAACCGTTCCTGCATGAACTGGGAGGAGTCGGCGTTGAGCTCGTACGACTGGCGCGTGATGGTGGAGATCCGGCGGCCGAAGTACCGTGCCGGCAGGATGAACGCGGGCACCAGGACCAGCGAGAGCAACGTCAGCTGCCACGACATCGAGAACATCGCGGCAAGGACGAAGACCACCGACAGCGAGTTGCTGACCACGTTCTGCAGCGTCGACGTGAATGCCTGCTGAGCGCCCAGCACGTCGCCGTTGAGCCGCTGCACCAGCGCGCCGGTGCGGGCGCGGGAGAAGAACGCCAGGGGCATGCGCTGCACGTTGTCGAACACGGCCGTGCGCAGGTCGAGGATCAGCCCCTCGCCGACACGGGAGGACAACCAGCGCTCCGCGACGGACAGGCCGGCGCCGAACACGGCGAGCGCGGCGATCGAGCCGGCGACCTCGACCACCACCCTGCCGTTCCCCTTGGTGATGCCGCTGTCGATCAGGACGCGCACCAGCCAGGGCGTCAGTGCTCCGGTCGCGGCGTCGATCGCGATGAGCAGCACGAACAGGGCGAGCTGCCAGCGGTAGGGGCGGGCGAAGCCGAGGATGCGGCGCAGCGTGGCGCGGCCGACGTGCTGCTCGGTGACGGCGGCGTCCTGCGTGAACGTCCGCATCATGTGGCCGCCGCGCATGCCGCCCATGCCGGGGATCTGGTGGGACATCGGCGCCTCCTGCGGTCGTCTCGAGCGGTGCTGAGGTTAACTCATTATGTGTCTAGTTCACAACCGGCCCGGTCCGCGATAGCCTCGGCGCCGTGGACACGCGGGGGAGCGAGGTGCGGGGGCGCGTGGCGCTCGCCGTGCGCCCGGCGCCCGCCGACGAGACCGCCATCTCGCCCGCCGACGCCCCGGGGCGCGACGAGTCCGCGGAGTTTCTCGAGCTGGTCCATTCGCTGCTGCATGCCGTGCGACGCGACGCGACGACGCGGCTCGAGCCGGTCGGCACCACGCCGGGCCAGCTCCGCCTGCTGCGCGCGCTGCAGCACGCTGACGGCCCACGGCGGCTGGGCGAGCTCGCCCAGGTGCTCGACGTGGCGCCCCGCTCGATCACCGCGAAGGTGGACCAGGCGGAGGCCGACGGTCAGGTGCGGCGCTTCCCGGACCCCGACGACCGCCGGGCGACCCTCGTCGAGCTGACCGTGGACGGTCTGGCGATCCTGGCGCGAGTGTCCGCGGAACGGAGCGTCGGAGCCGGGGAGCGGCTCGCCCGCCTCGCGCCCGACGAGCGCGCGGAGCTCCTCCGCCTGCTGCGCGTCGTCGCCGCGCCGCCCGCCTGATCGTCGATCGACCGCCTGGTCCGCCGCCGCGGCCCATCTGACTGTTCGCCGCAACACGCCTGCTCGCCCCACACGTCTGTTCGCCCGCCGCCACCTTCTGATGCACCGCTGAAACCCCGGGGCGAGGGGGAGGGGAGCCAGGGAGTGAGGGGCGAGGGCTCAGGGGCGAGGGGCGAGAGGCGAGGAGCCAGCGGCCAGGGGCGAGAGGCAAGGAGCCAGCGGCGAGGACTCAGGGGGTGCGCGCGACTCAGGGGCGGGGCGCGCCGACGAGGCGATCGCGCAAGAGCACAGCGATGTCGGCGACCTCCGGCACGCCGATGGCGCCGCCGCCGGGCCCTCGCGCGCCGGCGCCCGCCGGACGATCCACGATCCCCTCCGCCGGCCCGGTGGCGCCCGTCCGGACGGTGGGGGCCGCCACGGGGACAGCACCGGTGGCGCGGGCACCCGGCGAGGCCACGCCGCACGCAGCGACGCCGTCCGTGAGCATCGTGGTGCAGAAGGGGCACGCCGTCGCGACGGCGGCGGCCCCGGTCCCGATCGCCTCAGCCGCCCGGGCGGTGCCGATCCGCGTGCCGATCGACTCGTCCATGAACGCGCGCGCGCCGCCGCCGCCGCAGCAGAAGGCGTCAGCCCCGTTCCGGGCCATCTCGGTGACGGCGATGCCGGCGGCGGCGAGCAGCTCGCGCGGCGGGGCGTAGATCTCGTTGTGCCGGCCGAGGTAGCACGGGTCGTGGTAGGTGACGGTGCGCTCGTCGTCGGACGGGAGCGGGACCAGCCGGCCGTCCGTGACCAGCGTGTTGAGCAGCTCGGTGTGGTGCACCACCTGGTACGTCCCGCCGAGCGACGGGTACTCGCGGGCGAGCGTGTTGAAGCAGTGCGCGCAGGTGACGACGATCCGCCGGGCGCCGGCCGCGTCGAGCGTGGCGATGTTGGCCGCTGCCATCTGCTGGAAGAGCAGCTCGTTGCCGGCGCGCCGTGCCGAGTCGCCGGTGCACTGCTCGGCCTCGCCGAGCACCGCGAACGTCACCCCGGCGGCGTGCAGCAGCTCGGCCACCGCGCGCGTGGTGCTACCCGCCCGCTCGTCGTACGCGCCCGCGCAGCCCACCCAGAACAGGTAGTCGACGTCCGCGAGCGAGGCCACGTCCGCGCCCACCACCGGCACCGGGAAGTCGAGCCCCTGGGCCCAGTCGAGGCGCTTGCGGGCGGGCGAGCCCCAGGGGTTGCCCTGGCGCTCCATGCCGGCGAACGCCTTGCCCAGCTCGCGCGGGAACGACGAGGCGGCGAGCACCTGGTGGCGCCGCAGGTCGAGGATCACGTCGACCTGCTCGATGTCCACCGGGCACTCCTGGACGCACGCGCCGCAGGTGGTGCACGCCCACAGCACGTTCGGGT
Organism: Cellulomonas sp.; assembly: GCA_036398695.1. GTDB lineage: Bacteria > Actinomycetota > Actinomycetes > Actinomycetales > Cellulomonadaceae > Cellulomonas. The sequence continues at coordinate 24,102 of DASWOL010000211.1, forward strand.
CGATCACCCCGCCGATCAGCGGCTCGAGGCGGGCGACCGGGTCCGTCGCCGCGTCGCGCAGCGCCATCATCAGCAGCTTCGGGGACAGCGGCTTGTCCGTGACCCACGCCGGGCAGACTGTCTGGCAGCGGCCGCACTCCGTGCAGGTCGCGGCGTCGAGGAGCCCCTTCCAGGACAGCTCGGCCGCGGTGCCGGCGCCCAGCACGAGGTCCTCGGGCAGGTCGTCGAGCGCCAGCAGGTCGACCGCCTCGCCGGTGGCCCCGCGCAGCGGCTCGGCAGGTCCCAGCGATGCTGTACGGCCCGGGTACCGCTTGGTGTACAACGTCACCACGGCGAGGAACCGGTGCCAGGCGACGCCCATGGTCGGCTGCAGCCCGACGACGACGAACCACGCCATCGAGCAGAGGATCTTGACCGTCGCGACGACGACGACCGCGGTCTCGAGCGTCCCTGTCGACGCGGACGCCCACACCGAGCCGTACCAGCCGGTGAGCGGGTAGTGGCTGGGCGACGCCAGCGCCGAACCGTCCCGGGAGGCCAGCGCGTAGGTCAGTCCGCGCAGGGCGAGCACCGCGAGCACGACGACCAGCACGGTGGCCTCGACGACGTATGCCTGACCCTGCGACGACCCGAAAAACCGCGACGCACGGCGCCGCGACTCGTCCTGCCGCGCCCGCGGCCGGATCAGCTGCCTCCTGACGATCAGCCAGGCGATCCCGACGAGGGAGAGCCACGCGATCGCCTCGATCAGCCACTCCAGCGGTGGCCAGTGCCCCAGAGCGGGCACGGTCCAGCGAGGTGAGACGACCTGTCCGTACCCGTCGACCAGCGTGATGAGCAGGACGGGGAACGACACCATCACCGTCCAGTGCGCGACGCGCACGTGGAGGTTGTGCCGGAACTTCTCGTGGCCGAGGGCCTCGCGGAGCATGGACGCCAGCCGCGGGCCGACGGGCCGCCACCGCCCGGCGAGCGGCCGCCCCCCGCGGATGGTCGCGGTGATGCGCCACACGCCGCGCACGAAGCAGCCGACGCCGACGACGGTGCCGGCCGCCACCAGGGCGAGGCACGCCACCTGCAGTCCGCTCACCGGGCCACGGTACCGGGCGGTTCCACGGGCGCCAGATCGGGCGCCAGATCGGGCGTGAGGTCCAGGCGTCGCCGGGACGTCACGGCGTCGACCTCCGGCGACGCCTGGCCCCGGCCTCAGTCGCCGGTGTGCCCCGGCGCCAGGAGGGCGGCGGCGCGCGCCGTGCCGCGGGTGGCCAGCAGCCGGGTGAGCGCGACGAGCGCGCCGCTGAGGGCGGTGGCCACGGCCAGCTCGGCGAGCGGCGCGTCCTCGTCGTCGGCCGACGGTGTGGCGTGCCCCATGGTGCGCCGCCACAGAGCGTCGACCACCCGGTGCGCCAGCCAGGCGGCCGCCAGGCCGGCACCGACTCCAGCGAGCCGGACGAGGGTCTTGTTGCGCTGCTCGGTCATCGCGGGCCTCCCTTGTGCCACCCTCTGCCAACCCTTGCCGCCCACGGTATCGGGCGGGCTCGGTTCTGCGCGCGGAACGCGGGACACCGAAGGGGCGCGGCGCGAGCGACGCTCACCGAGCGGGCTAGGATCGCCGGAGAACGACAGGGGAGCGCCGTCACGGGCGCTGAGAGTGCGGACAGCCGCAGACCCTCGAACCTGATCCGGTCAACACCGGCGTAGGGAGTCGGGATCATCTCCCCGTCGCGGGCGAGGTGTGCCGGCGACGGGCCCTCCTTTCGAGAGGAGGACGCATCATGAAGAAGCGAGCCCTGCTCGCAGCGCTCGTCGTGCCCGCGCTCGCCGCATGCTCGGCGGTCGGGGCCACGACACCGCCCGTGCCCGCCGGCTCCGGAACCGGCACCGCCGGCCCGGGCACCGCCGGTGGCGCCATCACGCTGGTCACGCACGACTCGTTCGCGCTCACCGACGGCATCCTGGCCGACTTCACCGCGAAGACCGGTTACACGGTCACCGTGGTCCAGCCCGGCGACGCCGGCACGCTGGTCAACCAGCTGGTGCTGACCAAGGACGCCCCGCTGGGCGACGTGATGTTCGGCGTCGACAACACGTTCGCGTCCCGGGCGCTCGACGCGGGCGTCGTCGTGGCACCGTCGCCGGCGCTGACGGCACCGGCCCTCAAGGACGGCGAGCGGTACCGCGTGCCCGGTGACACGGCCGCCGCGCTCACCCCGATCGACCTCGGCGACGTGTGCGTCAACGTCGACAACGCGTGGTTCACGGCGCACAACCTGGCCGCACCGGCCTCGCTCGCCGACCTGACGAAGCCGGCGTACAAGAACCTGTTCGTCACCGAGAGCCCGACGACGTCGTCGCCGGGGTTCGCGTTCCTGCTGGCCACCATCGGCACGTACGGCACCGACGGCTGGCAGTCGTACTGGAAGGCCCTCAAGGCCAACGGGCTCAAGGTGGACGACGGCTGGGAGAACGCCTGGAACGTCGACTACACCGCCGGCGGCGGCAACGGGCAGTTCCCCATCGTGCTGTCGTACTCGTCGTCCCCGGTGGACACCGTCCCGGCGGGCGGCACGGCGCCGACGACGAGCGCGCTGCTCGACACGTGCTTCCGCCAGGTCGAGTACGCGGGCGTGCTCGCCGGTGCCAAGAACCCCGCGGGTGCCGCGGCGTTCGTCGACTTCATGCTGTCCGACGAGGTGCAGGCCGACATCCCCGGCTCGATGTACATGTACCCGGTGAGCTCGTCCGTCAAGGTGCCCGACGACTGGGCGCAGTGGGCGCCGCTCGCCGAGCACCCCGTGGACGTGCCCGCCGCCGACATCGCGGCGCACCGCTCCGACTGGTTGCAGCAGTGGTCGGACACGGTGCTGGGCTGAGCGCCCCCCAGAATCCGGTGGCCGTCCCCCCGTGCCCGTCGCCGGGGGGCGGCCACCGGTCCGGTCGCGCGCGCGGGGCCACCCGCCCTCGACGTTCGTGGACCCCCGGTCGTGGGTTGGCGTGGGTGCTGGCGGCCGCGCTGCCGCTCGCGTTCCTCGCGGTGTTCTTCGTCTGGCCGCTCGTCACGATGGTCGGACGAGGGTTCGTCGCCGACGGCCGGCTCGACCTGTCGGCGTTCGCGGAGGTGTTCTCGCGCCCACGCACCTGGCGGATCGTCTGGCTGACGCTCGCCCAGGCGTCGCTCGGGACGGTGGTCTCGGTGCTGCTCGGGGTCCCGGGTGCGTACCTCCTGTACCGCTGCCGGTTCCCGGGCCGGGGGTTCCTGCGGGCGTTCGTCACGGTGCCCTTCGTGCTGCCCACGGTGGTGGTCGGAGTCGCGTTCCGCTCGCTGCTCGCGCCGGGCGGGCTGCTGGCTGGCCTGCACCTCGACGGGACCTTCACGGCCATCGTCGCGGCGCTGGTGTTCTTCAACTACGGGCTCGTCGTGCGCACCGTCGGCGGGCTGTGGGAGCGGCTGGACCCGCGCGCCGAGCAGGCGGCCCGCGCGCTGGGCGCCTCGCCGTGGCGTGCGCTGGCGACCGTGACGCTCCCGGCGCTGATGCCGGCGATCGCCGGCGCCGCGTCCCTCACCTTCTTGTTCTGCGCGACGGCGTTCGGCACCGCGCTGGTGCTCGGCGGTCTGCGGTTCGGCACGGTCGAGACCGAGATCTGGGTCCAGACCACGCAGTTCCTCGACCTGCGAGCCGCGGCGGTGCTGTCGGTGGTCCAGCTCGTCGTGGTGGTCGCCGCACTGGCCGTGGCCGGCCGGGCGCGCGCCCGGTCAGAGCGCGCCCTGGCCCTCGCCGCACCCACCGCGGCCGGCCATGTGCCGTCGCTAGGCCCGCACGCGCGTCGCGCGAGCCGGGGCGGTCCCGACGACCTGCGCGGCGTGGATCGCGTCGCCGCCGGCGCCACGCTGCTCGCCCTGCTGCTGCTCGCGCTGCCCCTCGCCGGGCTCGCCCTGCGCTCGCTGCGCACGACGAGCGGCTGGGGGCTGGCCAACTACGCCGCGCTCAGCCGGCCGGCGGGCGCCCTGCCGGTGTCGGTGTGGCAGGCGACGGTGACGAGCCTGCGGGTGGCGCTCGACGCGACGGTGATCTCGCTCGTCGTCGGTGGGCTCGTGGCTCTCGTCGTGTCCCGCAGGCCCCGTGCCGTGGCCGCCCGCCGCCTGGTGGTCGGCCTCGATGCCGCGTTCATGCTGCCGCTCGGGGTGTCGGCCGTGACGATCGGGTTCGGCTTCCTCCTGGTGATGGACCGGCCGTTCGGGCTGGACGTCGACCTGCGGACCAGCCCGCTGCTGGTTCCGGTCGCCCAGGCGGTGGTCGCGACCCCGCTCGTGGTGCGCACCGTGCTGCCGGTGCTCCGCGCCATCGACCCCCGGCAGCGGGAGGTGGCCGCGACGCTCGGCGCCGCGCCGGGTCGCGCGCTGCGGACGGTGGACGGCCCGGTGGCGTTGCGGGCGGCGGGGCTGGCGGCAGGGCTGGCGTTTGCCGCGAGCCTCGGGGAGTTCGGCGCGACGAGCTTCCTCGCCCGGCCCGACCGGCCGACGCTGCCGGTGCTGGTCTACCGGCTGATCGGCCGTCCGGGTGCGGAGACCTACGGCATGGCGCTGGCCGCGTCGGTGGTGCTCGCGCTGGTGACGGCGGTGGTGGTGGCGCTGTTCGAGCGGCTGCCGCGGGCCCCTGGGTCGGTGATCTGAGATGACGTCGACGAAGGAGGTCCGGCCGACGAGCCCGGGGGCGGCCGGCCTCGGCCTGCGCCAGGTCGTGGTGCGCTACCCCGCGGCGATGCGCGGTCGCCCGCCGACCACCGCCGTCGACGCCGTCAGCCTCGACGTCGCCACCGGGGAGGTCGTCGCGCTGCTCGGGCCATCGGGCTCCGGGAAGTCGTCGCTGCTGCGGGCGGCCGCCGGCCTCGAGCCGCTGGCCGGCGGCGACGTCACCTGGGACGGCGAGTCCGTGGTGGCCACCCCCGTCCACCGGCGCAACTTCGGCCTGCTGTTCCAGGACGGACAGCTCTTCGCGCACCGTGACGTCGCCGGAAACGTGGGCTACGGCTTGCGTGGCCGGCCAGGTGCGGCCGCCCGCGTCGCCGAGCTGCTCGAGCTCGTCGGGCTGCCCGGCCAGCAGCGCCGCGACCCGGCGACCCTGTCCGGTGGCGAGCGACAGCGGGTCGCCCTCGCCCGGGCACTGGCCCCCCGGCCACGCCTGCTGCTGCTCGACGAACCGCTGTCCGCTCTCGACCGGGCGCTGCGCGAGCGGCTGGCGGCGGACCTGCGCGCCGCGCTCCTGGCCACGGGTACCACGGCCGTCCTCGTCACGCACGACCAGGACGAGGCGTTCGCCGTCGCTGACCGCGTCGCGGTGATGGATGACGGGCGCCTGCTCCAGGTGGCCTCTCCTGGGGAGCTGTGGCGCGCCCCGGCCTCCCGCCAGGTGGCGGCCTTCCTGGGGTACGAGGCCTTCGTCCCCGCGTCGTCCCCGGCCGCCGCCGCGTGGCTGTCGGCGCTCCCGGCGCTCCCGGCGCTGCGGGCGCTCCCGGCGCTGCCGGCGCTCACGCCGGGCGCCGACGACCGCGCCGGCCTGCCGGACGGCGACGGCACCCGTGCGCTCGCCGCGGGCAGGACTCTCGCGCTCGCCGCCGGCGCCCTGGTCGTCCGTCCGGGAGCGCCGGGGAGCGTCAGCGCGACGGTCGTCGCCGTCGGCGCGCGCCGCGGCCGCAGCGAGGTGCGGGTCGACGTGCCGGGCATCGGCGAGGTGACGGCTCTCGCCCCGCCCGGATGGACCGCGGCCGCTGGCCAGCCCGTCGCCCTGTCGGTCGACCCGGACAGCGTGGTGCTGCTGCCCTGAGCAACGTGCTTCACCGCGCCGAGGTGCGTTGAACCGTCGGTACCGGTAACCTGGGCAGGCAGGTGGAGGTGAGCAACGGTGCTCGCACCTCGAGAAGTGATCAGCGTCGACGTGCCGACGTCGTTCGACACGGCGTGGGCGCACCTGCGCCGGCCCGAGCTGATCCGGCGCTGGTACGGCTGGGACGGGCCCGAGCTGGACGAGGACGTCGCCCAGGTGTTCCTCCACGAAGCCGTGGTGCAACGCGCCGACTCCGGTCTTCCGGTGGGCTGGCTCCGCTGGCACAACCACGACCGCCTCGAGGCACGCGGCGGCTGGGGCGGACCGCCGCGCACCACGATCACCGTCCGCCGGCCCGAGCACGCACTGCTCGCCTCCTACGACGGCGTGCGCGACGAGGTGGACGAGCGCTGGATCACCTGGCTGCACCAGCTCCACTACGCCCTCAGCCACCACGCGGGCGAGGAGCGCCACACGTTCGCCGCGCACGGCCTGGACGCGGAGCGGCCCGACCGCCTCCTCTACCGGGTGGGCCTGCACGGCACGCGGGGTGTCCCGGTGGGTGGCGCTGTGGAGGTCCACCGGCCGGACGGCTCGGTGCTCGGCGGCACCCTCGAGTACTGCTCGGCGCACCAGTTCGGGCTGTCCCTGCGCGGGCATGGCGGGTCGCTGCTCGTGGTGCAGATCGTCCCGCCGGCCAGCCATCCGCCGTACGGGGCGGTGAACGCCTTCTGGTCCACCTACGGTCTGGACGACGACACGCTCGACGCCGCTCGCCAGCGCTGGCACGCGTGGTGGCGCACGCCCGTCGGTGCCCGCGCCTGAGCGACGGGGGCGGTTCAGGCCAGTCGGGCCTGGTCAGGTCAGTCGGGTCGGGTCGAGTCAGTCGGGTCGGGTCAGGTCAGGTCAGCCAAGCCGAGGGCGCTGCGCGCGGCGGCGACGAAGACGTCGCGCACGCGCGGCCAGCCGTCGAGGTAGCCACCGACCATCGCGGCGTCGCGCAGCAGCACGAGCTGCCCGGCCGCGGCGGCCGGGTCCGCGACGCCGACGCCGCCGGCCACCTCCTCCAGCGTCCCGCGGAACCACTCACGGTGGGCATGGACGGCCTTGCGCACCGGGCTGGCCTCGTCCGGGTACTCGGCCGCGGCGTTGATGAAGGGGCAGCCGCGTGTGTGGTGGCGTGCCACGTCGTCGGCGATGCCGTCCACGACGGCCTCGGCCAGCAGCCGTGGGTCCGTGGTCGTGGCCCGCGCGCCGTCGAACAGGGCGCGGATGCTCGCGTCCTCGACGCCGATGTAGGCCTCGACGAGGTCCTCCTTGCCGGGGAAGTGACGGTAGAACGTCGCGCGCGTGACCCCGGCCTGCTCGACGATGCGGTCGACGCCCACCGCGTGGATCCCCTCCCGGTAGAACAGCTCGCTCGCGGTACGCAGCAGGCGCTCACGGGCGGCCGAGCCGCCGTCGGGAGTGCGGCGGGGGGCCCGGGAGCGCATGGTGGTCGGTGTCACGGTGTGGAGCATAGAACGGTCCTTCTGCTTTTGTGAGCAACGCCACACCGGTTCGGCGCGGTCACCGGGAAGAACATAGAGAGAACGATCGTTCTTCCCGTCGACACACCAGCGACCGGAGCCCCGGTCCCGCACCCGAGGAGCACACGATGGCCACGCAGGACACCACGCCCGGCGAGATCCCGAGCACCACCCCGAGCACCACCCAGACCACAGCCCCGACCACCGATCCGACCATCTCGACCAGGGCCGCCAAGCCGCCGATCGTCCTCATCCACGGCCTGTGGATGACACCCACGAGCTGGGACACCTGGGCGACGCGCTTCCGCGCCGACGGCCACGAGGTGATCGTCCCCGGCTGGCCGGGCATCGACGACCGGACCGTCGCGGACGTCCGCGCCAACCCCGAGCCGCTCAAGGGGATCGGCCTGAAGCAGATCGTCGACCACTACGAGCAGATCATCCGCGCGCTGCCCGAGCGGCCGATCATCATGGGCCACTCGTTCGGCGGCCTCATCACCCAGATGCTGGCGGACCGCGGCGTCGGCCTCGCCTACGTGGGAGTCGCCCCGGCGCAGCCCGCGGGCATCACCACGCTGCCACCGAGCACCCTGTGGACCGGGACGCCCATCCTGTCCAACCCCTTCGGCAAGAACGGCGCCTCGCCGCTGTCGAAGAGCCACTTCCACTTCACCTTCGGCAACGACCTGCCGCGCGCCGCGAGCGACGAGCTCTGGGAGAAGTACGCGGTCAACTCCTACAACCGCGTGTTCTTCGAAGGGGTGGCGGCGGCGTTCAACGAGAAGGGCGGCGTCTCGCACGTCGACTTCGGCCGCACCGATCGCGCGCCGCTCCTGGTGATCGCAGGCGAGCGCGACCACGTGGTTCCGCCGGCCATCGCCAAGGCCATCGTCAAGAAGTACCGCTCGTCGGGCTCGCCCGCGGTCGTCGACTACCGGGCGTACCCCGGGCGCACGCACCGCATCGTCTCCCAGGCCGGCTGGGAGCAGGTCGCCGACGACGCCCTCGCCTGGGCCACGGCCCACGCCGTCGTGCCGCGCTGACCGGTCACCGGCTCGACAGCCCCGCACGGGAGCGAGTTCTGTTCTCGTGCGGGGCTGCCGACGTCGGGCTCCGACGCGTCAGGCGAGGACCCGCTGCCACTCGCCGGCGCCGCCCGACGGCCGGAACCCGAGCGCGACGTTGATGGCGAGCATCCAGCGGTTCTCCTCGGCGTTCCAGGTGTCGACCCGTCGGACGGCCGGCAGCTCGTCGGACAGCCGCCGGAGGTTCGCGGCCTTCACGAGCATCCCGAGGCGCCGGCCCCTGTGCTCGGGCACGACGAGCGTGTCGCCCTGGTGGGCGACCTCGCCGGTGTGCGGCGGTGCCCAGACGTTGGTGAACGCCGCGAGGGTGTGCGTGGGCACGTGCTCGGCGGCCAGCACCAGGAGGCGGTACCCGCCCTCCCGCGCCCGGTCCTCCAGGGCGCGCACTCGGGTGCCGTTCCAGGCCTGCTGCCCCCACTCGAGCCCGGCGACGGGAGCGTCCGTGGACATCCGGCTCAGCACGTAGGAGTACTGGTCGAGCCACTCGTCCGGCGTCCGGCCTCCCCACGCCACCAGCCGGTAGTCGGGACCGGCCGCGGCGGCGGACTCCTCCTGGAAGCGGCGCAGCGCGCCGTCGGGCAGCGGCAGGACGAGCACCGAACGCCGGGAGACCTGCTCGAGCACCCACCCGCGCGAACGCATGAACCGCACGTCGCGGTCGTCCGCCGCCACGAGCCCGGCACCGGTCGGCGGCGCGAGCGTCCCCGGCCCGGCGGGCGGCTCGGCGCGCTGGTCGGTCGACGCCTGGGCGACGCTTCGCCCGTGGGCCCGCAGCCAGTCAATCGCCGCGTCGTGCAGTGCCGTGCCGATGCCGCGACCTCGCTCGCCGGGCGCCACCAGCAGGTTCAGCCAGGCGGTGGTCTGGTTGTCCTGCTGGGGCAGATCGAGGAACACCGCGCCGAGCGTGCGCCCGCCGTCGTCGACGGCGGCGAGGAACCCGTGCCGCGTGAAGCTCTGGTCGACCAGCGCGGCAAGGTCGACCGCCACCGGATCGGCCAGGTCGAGGGTGCCCCAGGTGTCCAGCGTGACCGCGGTGCGCACGTCGACCATGGCCGCGATCTGCGCGGCATGCGACGGGTCGGCCGGCACCTCGGTGATGGTCCACGAGCTCATGACCCCCACCTTCCGCGCAGGGGCCCGGACCTGTCGACGGGATTTCGCGGCCGTCGGGCCGGCTCCGGGCCCGCGGTCTAGGCTCAAGTTCGGATAACCGAACTTCGGAGGTCTGATGACCGCGACGGCCACCCGGCCAGGCGGGGCGGCCGATGCCGCCCGCCCGCGGCGCGGAGCCGGCCTTCGCCGGGGCGTCGGACGCGGTCTGCCGCTGCTGGGCCCCGCGTTCGTCGCCGCCATCGCCTACGTCGATCCGGGCAACGTCGCGGCCAACGTCACCGCCGGGTCGCGCTACGGCTACCTGCTGCTGTGGGTGGTGGTCGCCGCGAGCGCGATGGCCGTGCTCATCCAGTACCGCTCGGCCGCGCTCGGCATCGTCACCGGCCGGTCGCTGCCCGCGCTCGTCGGCGAACGGCTCGGCCGCCGCTGGCGCGTCGCCTACTGGGCGCAGGCCGAGCTGGTCGCCGCGGCGACCGACCTCGCCGAGGTCGTCGGCGGCGCGATCGCCCTCAACCTGTTGTTCCGCCTGCCGCTGCCGATCGGCGGCCTCATCGTCGGGGTGGTGTCGCTCGCCCTGCTCGCCACCCAGAACCGGTCCGGTCAGCGCCGCTTCGAGGTGGTCGTCATCGGGCTGCTGGCCGTGATCGTCGTCGGGTTCCTCGCCGGGATCATCGTGCGGCCGCCCGACCCGGGCGGCGTCGCGGCCGGCCTGCTGCCGCGCTTCCGCGGCCCGGACTCGGTGCTCCTCGCCGCGAGCATGCTGGGCGCCACCGTCATGCCGCACGCGATCTACGTGCACTCCGCGCTCGCCCGCGACCGCCACGGCCACGCCGAGACCGGCCCCCAGCGTGACCTGCTCCTGCGGGCCACCCGGTGGGACGTCGGCACCGCGCTGGCGGTGGCCGGCGCGGTCAACGTCGGCCTGCTGCTGCTGGCGGCGGCCGGGCTCGCGGGAATCCCCGGCACCGACTCGATCGAGGGCGCGCACCGCGCGATCGCCAGCACCCTGGGCACCGGGGTCGGCATCGCGTTCGCGATCGGCCTGCTGGCCTCCGGCCTGGCGTCGACGTCGGTCGGCGCCTACGCGGGCGCAGTGGTCATGGGCGACCTGCTGCACCGCTCGATCCCGCTCGCGCTGCGGCGAGCCATCACGCTCGTCCCGGCGATCGTGCTCCTCGCGCTCGGGGCGGACCCGACGCTCACCCTCGTCGTCAGCCAGGTGGTGCTGAGCTTCGGCATCCCGTTCGCGCTCGTCCCGCTGGTGCGCCTGGCGCACGACGAGGCCGTGATGGGCGAGCGCCGCACCGGCCGGTTCCAGCACGCGGTGCTGTGGGTGGTCGTCGGGCTCGTCGGCGGGCTCAACCTCACGCTGCTGGGGCTCCTGGTCATCCGATGACCGACGTGCTGTGCCGGCGTCACGCGGGCCTTCAGTCCCAGATCATCCCCTGACACGAATTTACGCTGACAGAGTCCTAACTGGGCCTGTGAGGACTGCAATGAAGCCCCTCGTCCGTCGTCAGATCGACGGGGTCGACGTCGTCGTCGACCCTGCCGCTCGCGACGCCCCGGAGCCGGTCCTCACGGCCCGCCCCTCCTCGCACACGGACGCGCCCAGTGACTGAGACCCAGCCCAAGTACCCCGGCCTCCCGGATGTCATCAACGGGAACGGCGCAGTGGCACACGTGATGAAGCACGTGTGCGGCGGCGTCATCGGCTACCCCATCACACCGTCGACGGAGATCTCCGAGACGTTCGAGGCGGCCCGTGCCGAGGGTCAGCTCAACGTCTGGGGCAAGCACCCGTTCTTCGTCGAGACCGAGGGCGAGCACTCTGCGCAGAGCGGTGCGCTGGGCGCCGCGCTCACGGGCGGGAACTTCATCTCGAACGCCTCGTCGAGCCAGGGCATCCTCTACGCCCTCGAGTCGCACTACGTCACCGTGGGCAAGAAGATCGGCGGGTTCGTCCTGCAGGTCGCCGCCCGCGTGGTGAGCAAGCACTCGCTCAACGTGATGGCCGGGCACGACGACATCTACTCGCTGCTGCCCGCCGGCTACACCATCCTGTTCGGCTCGAACCCGCAGGAGGCGGCGGACCTTGCCGCGATCGCGTACCGCACCTCGTCGCTGTCGCTCATCCCCGTCGCCAACACCATGGATGGCTTCGCGACCAGCCACGTGATGAGCGAGGTGCTGCTGCCCGAGCCCGAGCTGCTCAAGGAGTACCTGGGCGACCCGGCCGGCCGCATCCCGTCCCCGACGGTGGCGCAGGACCTGCTCTTCGGCGCCAAGGGCCGCGTGTTCCAGCTGGGGCAGTACCTCGACCGGCACGCCGCGGACTTCGCGCCCGACGACCTGGTGGCGCTGCGCGCCCACCTGTCGGCGATCGCCGACAAGGTCGAGGCCGACGAAGCCGGCGACCTCGTGGCCGACACGGCCGCCTGGGTGCCGGCCGACCTGCAGGCGCAGTGGCGCCGCGCGTGGGTCAACGCCTGGTCCAAGGGCACGCGGCAGCTGGTGCCGGCGCTCGTCGACCCGCACAACCCCGGCCTGACGGGCCCCGTGCAGAACCAGCCCGACTTCCAGGCCGGAGCGGTGGACCACCGCACCCACTTCGTCTCCGCCGTGCCGGCGCTGACGCGTCAGGCGATGGCCGAGTACGCCGAGCTAACCGGCCGCGAGTACACCCCCGTCATGGCGTACGACTGCGAGGACGCCGACTACGTCATGGTCGGCCTCGGCTCGATCACCGACGACGTGCGCGCCGTGCTGCCGTACCTGCGCTCGCAGGGTCTCAAGGTGGGCGTCGTCTCGGTCAAGATGCTCCAGCCGTTCCCCGAGGCTGAGCTGGTCGCCGCGCTCGCGCACGCCAAGGCCGTGACCGTCCTCGAGCGGTCCGACGACAACGCGCTGACGCGGCTGGTGACGCAGTCGCTGTTCCGGGCCCGCGCCAACGGAGCGAACCCGGGCGAGTTCCCCGGCATCCCCGCCCTGACCGCCAGCCCGCGGCTGACCACGGCGATCTTCGGCCTCGGCGGGCACGACGTGCAGCCGCGGCACCTCGTCGCCGCCTTCAAGAACATGGTGTCGCCCACGGGCTCGCCGCTGGTCTACCTCGGCTCGCAGTTCTTCGGCGAGTCCGCCTCACCCGAGCTCGCCGCGATCCAGGACCGGCTGCGCGCCGCGTACCCGGAGACCGAGCTCATGGCGCTGACCACCGAGCCGAACCCGCAGGTGCTCCCGGCCGACGCGATGCGCATCCGGTTCCACTCCGTCGGCGGCTACGGCACCATCGCCACCGGCAAGCTGCTCACCGACATCCTCGCCGGCGTGCTGGGCATGTACTCCAAGTCGGCGCCCAAGTACGGCTCGGAGAAGTCCGGCGCGGCGACGAACTTCTACATCACGCTGTCCCCGGAGCCCGTGCTGCTGACCAACGCCGAGCTCGAGGACGTCGAGGTCGTCGTCTCCCCGGACCACAAGGTGTTCGTCCACACCAACCCGCTCAAGGGCCTGGCCGAGGGCGGCACGTTCATCCTGCAGTCCGACCTGTCCCCGATCGACGTGTGGCGCAGCCTGCCGTCGCACGCCCGCCGCGCGATCCGCCAGAAGAACATCCACTTCTACGTGGTGGACGCCTTCACCGTCGCCAAGAAGCACGCGCCGACGCCCGAGCTCGAGACCCGCATGATGGGCATCGCGTTCATCGGCGCCGTCGCCGGCTACGTCGACCGCGTCGCCAAGGGCGCCACCCGCGAGGCGATCCTCGAGAAGGTCCAGCACGAGATCGCCAAGAAGTTCGGCCGCAAGGGCAACGCGATCGTCGAGTCGAACATGGCGGTGATCCGCGACGGCATCGCCGCCACGGTCGCCGTGGACTACGACACCGACGAGTTCATCGCGATCGACGCCCAGCCCGCCGCGGTGCGCGCCCGCTCGGTGGCGCTGTCCGCCTCGATGTGCCCGGTGGCCTCCGAGAGCCGCGCGTCGGGCCTCTTCGACCCGGCGTACTACGAGGACCTCGCCGCCCGGCCGTTCCGCGAGGGCACGGTGGGCGAGTCCCCCGTGCTCCCCGGCGCCGGCCTGTTCATGCCGGTCGGCACGGGCACGACGAAGGACAAGGGACTCTTCCGTCGGAGCGTCCCCGTGTTCGACCCGACCGCCTGCACCGGCTGCCTCGAGTGCGGCCTGGCCTGCCCCGACGCCGCGATCCCCAACACGCTCCACGAGATCCACGACCTGCTGCTCGCCGCCATCGGCACGGTGGACGCCCCCGAGCCTCAGCTCGAGGCCCTGCGGGCCCAGGCGTACCCGTGGGCCGAGCGGATCCGTCAGGGCTTCCGGGCCGACGGCGACGCGACGTCGCTGGCGACGGTCGCCGCCGCGGCCGTCCCGGACACCGGCGAGCGCGCGATCGCACGGCACGCCGAGTCGGTCGTCGAGGCGCTCGCCGCCTTCCCGGTGGCGCGGACGCGGCCGTTCTTCGACGCGATGGAGAAGGAGACGCCGGGCACCGGTGCCCTGTTCTCCGCCGTCATCGACCCGTGGAAGTGCACGGGCTGCCTGCAGTGCGTCGACGTCTGCGGCCCGCACGCGCTGACCACCGCGGAGCAGGACGCGAGCCTCCTCGACATGCTCGAGCAGCGGTTCGAGCGCATGGCGGCGCTGCCCAACACGCCGAAGCGGTTCTCCGCGGGCGCGGTGAGCGCGGACGGCGACCCCAAGCGGATGATCCTCGACCACGCGAACTACTACGCGATGACCGGTGGCCACGGCGGGTGCCGCGGCTGTGGCGAGGTCACCGCGCTGCGCCTGATGACGTCGATGTCCAGGGCCCTCGGCGAGGAGCGCAAGCGCGCGCACATCGCCGAGCTGACCGGCGTGATCGACGACCTCACCGCGAAGCTCGCCGTCATCGACACCGAGGACGTCGCGCGTCGCAAGCACATCGGCGCGCTCGTCGGCGACCTGGAGCACGCGCTGTACCTCTACGAGGGCGGCCCCACCGGATCCGGCCCGTCCTCGACGGTCATCGCCAACTCGACCGGCTGCTCGTCGGTCTACGCATCGACGATGCCCTTCACGCCGTACCTCGACCCGTGGGTCAACAGCCTCTTCCAGGACGCCCAGCCGCTGGCCGTGGGCATCTACGAGGGCCTGGCCTCGCAGCTGGTGCCCGAGGTGAGGGCGTGGTCGAGATGGCCCGCGTCACTGCGTACAAAGAAGGTCGTGATCACAAACGACCTCTTCGGGCACCAATCACAACCCAACATCTCCGCGCTCTTTGCATGTGCCTGGATCTGAAGTCCAGCTTCCACGCTTCGGTCTGGGC
>DASWOL010000212.1:0-4925 GCA_036398695.1 Cellulomonas sp.
CTCGTGCTGGTCGACGGGGAGTTCTTCAGCTCCGGCCGCCTACCGCGGCGCAAGCTGGAGCGCCTGCTGGCGGCCCGGTCCGCGGCCACCGAGGTGCAGGTGCGCGGTGGGCGCTGAGCTGCTGACCGCCGGCGGCGGTGACCTGCTGACCACCGGCAGCGTGGTCGCCGCGTTCCTCGCGGGCGGCGTGGCGCTGTTCGCGCCGTGCTGCATCGTCTTCCTCGCACCCAGCTACCTGGCGGCGGCGGTGAAGAACCGCCGCTGGCGGCTGCTGCCCCTGACGTTCGTGTTCGCCGCGGGGCTGGCCCTCGTGCTGGTCCCCCTCACCCTCGGCATGAGCGTGCTGTCGGGGGCGATCGCCAAGTACCACGCGCCCCTGTACTACGCCGGCGGCACCTTGATGCTCGCGCTCGCGGCGCTCGCGCTGTCCGGCCGGATGTGGTCCCTGCCGTCGTTCGTCCGGGCGCCGGACACGTCCCGGGCGGACTCCGCGAGCTTCTTCGCGCTCGGCGTGTTCTCCGGCATCGCGTCGTCGTGCTGCGCGCCCGTGCTCGTCGGCGTGATGACGCTGTCAGCCCTGTCCGGCTCGCCCGCCGGCGGGCTGGTGCTGGGCCTGGCCTACGTGTTCGGCATGGTGTTCCCGCTGTTCGCCATGGCCCCGCTCTGGGACAAGGCACGGCTGAGCGAGCGCCGGTTCTGGCGCGCCAGGCTGGTGCGCATCCGCGTGGCCGGGCGGGTGCTGGTGACCAACACCGTCAACCTGATCGTCGCGGTCGGCTTCGCGGCGATGGGCATCGCGATCATCGCGCTGGCCAACCAGGAGGACATGTCCCGGGGCAGCGCCGCGCAGGCGTGGATCTCCGAACGCCTCACCACGGTCTTCCTGCACATCCAGCAGTGGGCCTCCCCGGTGCCCGAGGTGCTGCAGGCGCTGGGACTGTTCCTCGTCGTCGGCGCGCTGGTCGCGGCCACCCTGACCGGCCGGCGCCGTCCTGCGGCGCCCGACGACGAGCCCTCCGATCTCTCACCCCAACCGACATCTGCCTCGAGGAACCTGCCATGACCTCCGGATCGGCCACCAAGCGCGCCAAGGGCCGCAGCAAGCGAACGGACACGCTGCACCAGGTGCAGACCGAGCAGCAGGCGGTCCACCGCAGGCACCGGCTCATCGTCGCCGGGATCTGGACGGCCGCCGTCCTGGTCGTCGCCGGCCTGGTCACCGCCGCCCTGATGTCGTCGCGCCCGACGCAGGACACAGCCAGCCGCGTGGCCCCCGACTTCACCCTCACCGACTCCGACGGCGCAAGCCACACGCTGTCCGCCCTGCGCGGGCATCCCGTGCTGCTGTACTTCAGCGAGGGCGCCGGGTGCGACGCGTGCATCGTCCAGCAGGCCAAGATCGAGGCCGAGCCCGGGTTCGCCGCGGCCGGCATCACCGAGCTGCCGATCGTCATGAACACCGCCGCGCAGATCAACGCCGACCGCCAGCGGCTGGGCGCCAAGGACGCCTTCCTGCTCGACGACGGGACCGTGTCCCAGCAGTACGGCGTCCTGGGCACCGGCATGCACGCGAACCTGCCCGGCCACGGGTTCGTCCTCGTCGACGCCGCCGGCAACCAGGTGTGGAAGGGCGACTACCCGTCGATGTGGATCGACCCCAAGGACCTGCTCGGCATCGTCGAGTCGCACCTGACCCGGTGAACGCCCGGGCTATCCCTCGAAGACCGGACGGAGCGCCTCCCAGGAGGACGCACGGGCGAACACCGGCACGCGGCCCGGCGGCGCGTCGGTCATGACGACACCGCCGCCGGTATGGGGCATCCCCGTCCAGGCGTCGACCCACTGCCCGGACGGCAGGTAGGTGGGCCACCTCGTGGCACCCGGCTCGGTCACCGGCGAGACCAGGAGCTCGTCGCCCAGCTGGAACTGCAGGGGCCAGCTCCAGATCTGGGGATCGGCGGCGTGGTCGAAGAACAGCGGCCGCATCAGGGGCCGGTCCAGCTCGCAGGCGCGCTGCGCCTGCTCGGCCAGGTAGGGCGTCAGGCGGCGGCGCAGCTGCACGATCTCCCGGAAGAGTGGCACGACGGACGGATCGCCGTGCGTCTGCGCCACGTTCCACGGGGTGCGGGCTCGCGACGCCCGCCGGTGGAAGTTGAACTCGGCGTGGTACTGCATCACGGGGACGAACGCCGAGACCGCGGCCGCCCGCAGGTAGAGCTCCGGGTCGGGCACCGGTCCGGAGAATCCCGCCAGGTCCCACGCCCAGTAGACGACGCCGCACGCGGCCGCGGTGAGGCCCGCGGTGAGCGACGAACGCATCGCCTGCCAGCTCGAGTCCTCGTCGCCGGCCCAGATGACACCTGTGGCCTGGGAGCCCGCGAAGCCCGCCCGGCTGAACGTCACGGGAGCCTTGCCCTCGGACCGCAGGAGCTCGGCGAAGGCCCTCGGGTAGGCGACGGCAAGCTCGTTGTTCGCGGTGAGGCCCGTGGCCCCGTCCCGGTACCGGAGGTCGTCGCCCCAGGCGTGCTCGCCGCCGTCCGTCTTGAAGCCGTCGACACCGACCTCGGCCACCAGGTAGCGCAGGCGCTCGGTCCACCACCGCGCCACCTCGGCGTCCCGCAGGTCCGGCATGAGGGCCGTGGGGAACCACGCACCCCGGTTGCGGTACGGGCGCCCGTCGGACTCCTCGACGACGAACCGCCGCTCGAGCGCGTGACGCACGTCCGCCTGCAGCTGCCCCCGAGGCGGAGGCCGCATCTTTATCAACGGGATCTGCCACAGCAGCACGCGGCAGTCCCGCGCGTGGAGCTCGCGGACGAGCCCGACGGGATCCGGCCACGCACCCTCCGGCGGGAACGAGAAGTCGGAGAGCCGGTGGGGCGCCCCGCCGGCCGCCGGCGCGAACACGGCGTCACCGAACGCCGCGAACGTCGACTCGTCGCTCCACGCCTCGATGACCACCACGCCCACGTCGATGTCCTCGGCCCGGTGCCGGTCGAGCTCCCGCATGACCGCGGCCTGCGAGTTCCACTCGTTGTCGCTCGCCCACAGCCGGAACACCCACTCGGGCAGCTCGGTCGCGCGCCCGCACCGGTCGAGGAAGTCGGAGAGCACCTCGTACGGCGTGCCCCGCCGGACGACGACGCCGAGGGCCGGTGACGACGGGTCGAGCTCCGCCTCGACGACCAGCCTGTCCGGGTCGGATCGGCCGACGTCGTACCAGGTGCGCGCGGTCGTGAGGACGCAGAAGCCCCAGCCGCCGCCGGACGGCCCGACGACGTGCGCGAACGGCATCGGCAGGTACGTGCGACCCGCGCGGTCCTGACCCTTGTACTGCTCGAACACGCGGGCATCCAGCGCCCGTCCCCGCTGATCGAACGCCTCGAAACGCTCGCCGAACCCGACGACGTGCTCGCCCGCGCGCAGTGGCAGCGCGAACCGCACGCGGCGCGGGCCGGTGCCGTCGTCCCACCACTCGACCGAGCCGGGGACGACGAGCTGTGCACCCTCGACCACGAGAGTGCCCCCCTCCCCGCTCCACCGGCCCACCCGCAGGTCGAACCACCGGGTGGTCCGGCCGCGGCCGTCGGACGACGACGCCCGGAAGCGGTAGCGGTAGGCGACGTCGGCGCACACCCTGCCGACGTCGACGCCCCACGCGCCCCGGTCGCTGATGCCCCGCTCCTGGATCGCGGCGAGGTGGCCGGTGACGCCGGCGCCGCCACGCGTGCCGTCGTCACCGGCCTTCGGCGCCAGCGGGAGCCGGAGCACCTCGACCCGGCCGTCGCCGGAGCGGGCCTCCCACTCGCACTCGACTGCGGTCACCGCGGCGGCGGCGCGCACCCAGAGGCGCACGGGATCGCCGTCCGAGGGGTGTGCCGGGACTGCCTGGTCGAAGGTGGTCGAGTACGGGTTCTCCGACCCCAGGGGACGATGCCGGATCACGCCACGCCCAGGAGGATGGACCGCGCCGGGACCGACCGGCCCCGGGACGGCGCGCCCGGAATCGGCGCACCTGTCACCAGGTCCCGCGAAGCGCCCTGGAGCAGCTCGTCGGCCACCTCCACCGCTGTCCCCGTGGGATTCACCACCAGGTGCACGGCATCAGTGCCGGAGCCGCGGCGGCGGATCAGCAGGCCGCCGGGGGCGGACACGAACTCGTCCTGCGGGCCGCGCAGGGCGTCGTGCTCTCGTCGGACGCGGATGAGGTCGCGGTGCCAGGCGAGCAGATCGCGGTCCCACCGGCCACGGTCCCAGCTCATGCAGCCACGGTTGGCCGGATCCGCGCCACCGGCCAGCCCCACCTCGTCGCCGTAGTAGACCATCGGCGCACCCTCCGAGGTCATCTGCAGCGCCACCGCCAGGCGCACGGCGAAGGGGTCCGAGCCGAGCTCGGAGGCGACGCGCTCGGTGTCGTGGCTGCCGAGCAGGTTGAGCATCCCGGGGCGTGCCCACGGCGGCGTCGCCTGCCGGACGGCGGTCATCTCCGCGGCCAGCTGCGCCGCGTCGCCCGCGCCGGAGGCGTACCGCAGCGCGGCCCTGCGCCACGGATAGTTCATCGTGCCGTCGAAGGCGTCGCCAGCGAGCCACTCGGTGGCGAGCTCCCACACCTCGCCGACGATGTACGCCTCGCGGTCGTGCCCCTTGACGACGTCGCGGAACCCGCGCCAGAACTCGTGGTTCACCTCGAACGGGACGTCGAGCCGCCACCCGTCGATGCCCTCGTCCAGCCACCGCCGCGCGATCCCGTAGAGGTACTCGCGCACCTCGGGGTTGTCGTGCTTGAGCTTCGGCAGGTACGGGCACCCCGCGAACGCGGCGTAGTTCGGCCGCGGGTCGCGCCGGATCGGGAACGACTCGATCGAGTACCAGCCGGCGTACGGGGACTGCGCACCGTGCGCATAGACGTGGCGGAACGCCCAGTG
>DASWOL010000213.1:0-14984 GCA_036398695.1 Cellulomonas sp.
GTTGGCCCCGTCCGGGAGGACGACGCTGCGGCGCACGTCGACGACGGTGCGTTCGGCCATCGAGCCGAGCAACGTGTCGTCTAGGACGAAGTACCGCAGCACCCCGTCCGGGCCGCGGCCGACGCCGTCGATCCCGGGTACGAGGGGGAGCGCGCCGGTGCTGGTGTAGTGAGAACCGTCGGCCTGCGACCGGACACGCGGGTGCAGCCCCGCCGCCAGGACGTCGACGACGATCTCGTCCCCGCCGTTCGCCACCGGGTCGGCGAACTCGCCGTACGCAGGCGGGACACCGAAGGACGAGACGACCGCTGCCTTCATGAGAGCCTCCAGGTGATAGTACGCAGTACCAACCATAGTAGTTGGCATCACGAACTATCGCCAGTAGGATCGGCATGTGAACGATCCGGTGGCCGGCGAGGAGAAGCCGGCGCGTGACGACCTCGTCGACGCGCTGGTCCGCACGGCGCACGCGACGATGGCCGTGCTGACCCGGGTCGGCGCGGAGAACGACCTGTCGATGACGCAGATGCGGGCACTGGCGATCCTGCGGGGGCGCCGGCTGCGGATGACGGCACTGGCGGACTACCTGGGGCTGGAGAAGTCGACGATGACCGGGCTGGTGGACCGAGCGGAGCGGCGTGGTCTCGTCGCACGCGCGCCGAGCGCCGACGACCGTCGTGCCGTCGATGTGTTGCTCACGCCGGCCGGCATCGAGCTCGGCGAGCACGTGGGACCAAGGGTCGCGGCGGAGCTGTCGGCACTGACCGGCCGGCTGACGCCCGACGAACGGACTGCTGTGCGCGAGCTCCTCGAGCGGATGCTCGACGGGAGAGACGAGTGAACAACAGGCGGCGCGTCGGAACCCGCGTCGGTGTCGCACGGCCCGCTCGCCGGGGCCACTAGCGTTGGCCGCCGTGCCGGACGAGGCGGGGCGCGACGCGGTCGCGAGCAGCGCGCGCTGGATCGCCGCCGCCCGCGCGCGGGAGTCGGCCCGGACGGACCGCCTGTTCGCCGATCCCTGGGCAGAGCGGCTGGCGTCGCCCGACGGGTTCCAGATGCTCTCGGCGCGCGAGCCGGACGGCCGGCCCAACGCCTACCTGCCGGTGCGGACGCGCTTCTTCGACGACCTGGTGACGCTCCCGCGCGTACAGGGCTCTCAGGTGGTCCTCCTGGGCGCGGGCCACGACACTCGCGCCCTGCGTCTGCCGCTCGCGTCCTCGACGACGGTGTACGCCGTCGACCGGGAGAACGTCCTGCGCGCCACGGCCGACGTCGTCGCCGAGGCTTCGCCCACCGTTCTCGGGGCAGCCGGCTGGCAGGCCGTCCCGGCTGACCTGACCGCCGACTGGGCAGCGCGGCTGCAGGACAGCGGCTTTCGCGCCGAGCGCGCCACCGTGTGGATCGCCGAGGGCCTTCTGTTCTATCTCAGCGGTGAGCAGGTGCACGCGCTGCTGGCTGACGCGGCGGCGCTGTCGTCGGAGGGATCGGTGCTGGGAGCCGACGTCTTCGGAACCGGCCTCTTGCGCCGCGCGCCCATGCGACCGCTCGTGGAGCATCGCACCAGGACCGGCACACCGCTGCCGTTCTGCACCGACGACCCGGCCGGGCTGTTGCGTTCCACCGGGTGGCAGGTCGACCGCGTCGTCGAGCCTGGCCAGACCGGGGCGAACTACGGCCGTCTGCCGACTCTGCCGGACGACTGGAACGGTGGCGCGGATCCCACCATGCGCACCTATCTTCTCGTCGGGGTCCGACGATCTCGGCAGGGGACCGGGACCGACCCTGCCGGACAAGCCTCCGGCGCGACGGGTTCCACGTGAGATGACATAATGTGCATTATCGGCGCGCAACCAGGACGGGTTGAACCAGATGAAAGGACCCCCAGCCCGCCCGCCGCGTCGACGAGACTCTGGCTCAACGTGCTGGGCGGGTCAGCCTTGGTCTTCCGGAGCAGGTCCTGCACGAGCGTCGGCCGAAGGCGTTCGGCGGCCGCCTCCGTGAGGTACACCAGCGAGCCGAAGCGCAGCCCCTCGGCATCCGCCGGGTCGACGGGGAAGAGGGTCGTCTCCGACGTCCGATGTCTCCTGTTCTGGGCCTCGCCCTCGACCTGCCTATCGACACCGCAACACGGCGTGTGAGGCGCCGGTTTTGTGCGACTCCTACAAGCACCCCGCCCCGGCGGCGGCGTGCAGGGGCCCCGTGACGGATGCGTTCGCCGCTCTCGTTGGCTCCTGGCGAAGCCACATCTGCTCGGCATGAGCAGTCGGCCGGTCTATCGGCCCCGCCGGTCAGGAAGTGAGCGATCCGCCGAGCGCCGATGCACGACCGGCCCATGCCACCCACCCGCCTGGCGGTCTACGCGGAGCCCGCCAGGCGGGAAGACGGTGGTGCGGCCTCCATGTCGCGGTCGGAGGGGCCTCCTGGCCGCCAGCCGATCCACCGCACGAAGCCGCGGCGCTGCTGGTCGTTCAGTACCCGAGCGGCTTGCGCGTTGATCGAGACCTGCGCCGGCGCCGCGGCCAGGCCAATGACGATCGTGGGGCTGATGGGCATGTGGATGCTCGTGGCGTCGAGCAGGGCCACGTCCTGGTGCGGCCCGACCCCCGGGTGGCCGGGACGCATCGTGATGACAGGAGCGTCCCCGATCATCAAGTCAGCGCCGGGCTCCACGTAGCCGACCTCGAGCTGCCAACCAGCGAGCCGCGCACGGGCGAACTCGAAGTACTTGGCCACTTGAGCGCTGAACAGCGGCTGGTCGATCTCCTTGAGGATGCGCCGGTGCACGTCGACGTTGACCCAGTCCAACGCCTCGCGGCCGACGGGCACGAGCCCTGTCTGCTGCCTGAACAGGGTGGAAAGGAACCCTGGTTGCCGGGATCGCTCGTCTATCTGCTGTGCGACGAGCTGCTCTCCGATCTGCTCATGGGCGCGACGCATCGCCGACGAACGGGCCCAGTGCAGCGCGAGAAGGTCCCGGAACGTGTCAGTGGCCTCCGTGTTAGGTGCGCCCTGCCGCCCGAGGAACCCGTATGCGGCGTTGACCTTCCTCTCGACCTCTTGCCAACGATCCTCGGCGCCCATCGGGTCGACCTGGTCGAAGTACGAGCGGAAGACTGCGCTCGGACCCATGCTGTAGAACCGTCCAGCCTTGCGGTCGAAGACCCTCATGCTGCCGTGGAGCGCGAAGCGCCGCAGCACCACCCGCGAGACGGTGTGCTGATTCCTCGTAGGGACGACCAGCTGAGGTTCCACGAAAGCGAGTGTGCTCCCCCGGCTCGGGCCCTGGCCCTGACGCGCAGCGGCCAGGATCAGCACGCGTTCAGGATCCGCGCCAGCGCGTCGTGCTCGGCCTGCGTGACCCACACCCGTAGGTCATCTTGATGGTCACCTGGCGGGCCGCGTACGTGCAGCGGTACGCCTTGTTCGGTGGCAGCCAGGTCGCCGCGTCGCCGGTAGCGCTCCGGGACAAGTCGGAGGGAGCCTCGTTAGGGTGTCTCCGCAGGCTGCTCAGCAGAAAGCCCCGGGTCAGCTCTCGCCGATACCGGGGCTTCCCAAAACCTTGGCTCCAACAACATGCAAGCAGCGGTCGTTTGGGGCTCTCACGCGTCATTGAGTCTACAGAGGGAATCGCGAAGATGTCGACGCCGCAGTGGGTGGACGACTGGCTGACCCCTGACCGGTTCGCGAAGTACCTCAGGGCCGCAGGCGGTGACTCCGGGCTCGGGCTCGCGCTGTACGAGTGGAACAGCGAGATCGCCGCAGCCTTCCTGCGGGACCTGGGCCACCTCGAGGTGGCAGTGCGCAACGCCTACGACCGGGCCCTGCTGACCCACCCCGATGTCCGCGATGGCGAGTGGATGACCGCGACCTCGTGCGCGCTGCTCTTCCCTTCGCACATGGCGAACGACAAGAACGGGAACCCTCAGGACAAGAACGCCACCCCGCGCGACAACGTCAAGAAGGCGCGCGGGCGATCGGGGTTCGACGCGGGCGTGGTCCCGCGGGGCAAGGCCATCGCCGAGCTCATGTTCGGGTTCTGGTCGTACCTCACCGATGATCTGCACGAGAAGTCGCTGTGGGTCCCCGCCCTGCACACCGCGTATGTCCCCGGCGTCGACCGTGCAAGGCTGCATGTCGCGCTCGGCGATCTGCGCGAGTTCCGGAACCGGGTGGCCCACCACGAGTCGGTGTTCGACAGGCAACCCGAGAACCACCGCCGGCGCATCGTGTACGTCGCTCGCCACCTCTCGCCGGACCTGCATCAGCACCTCACGCAGTACAGTCGCCTGCCGGCTGTCCTCGCTGTGCGGCCGCGGCCGCCGAAGTGACGAGTGCGATTGCACCGGCGCCAACGCGTGGCGTTCGCCCCTTCGCCGTCACCGCGGTGGCTAGCGGGGTCTAGGCCTACTCGTCTCGGCGCAATACGTCTCTGTCCCAGTCGACGTCGGGCTGCCTGGATCGCAGACGAGGCGTTGTCACTGCGCTGGTCAAGGTCGCTGGAGAATGTCTCGGCGGCCGTCGAGGATCGACACGGTCGTGGACTCGCGAGGGGTGTGAGGACGGGTGGACGCTCGTGCGTCCGACGTGGTGGCGGGTGTCCGATCGCGCGTGGAACGCAACGACGCGTTGCTGGTCGCCATGACGTCGGGCAGCCTCATGGTGGTCTCGGCGATCGCGGCGGCGGTCCAGACCGCGTGGGTGCAGGACGTGCTGGGCCACTCCGGCCAGATCCCCACGCTGGCACGGCTGGTGACGAACCTGGTGGAGGCCGTCGCCACGGTCGGTGCCCTCGTCGGGCTGGGGGTCCACCGGGCGCCGCGCGTCCGGTCGCAGGTGGTTCGGGTCGTACTGGCGGCGCTGATCGCCTCCGCGGCGCGCTACGCGACGCAAGAGGCGTTCGGCATGCACGGCGAGGACTCGTGGGACTCGCGGCTGTTCCAGATGGGCGCCGGCATCCCCATGGCGCTGATCGCCGGCTGCTTCGCTCTGGTGGGGCTGGCGATGCAACGTCGTATGCGCGCCGAGACCGCGCAGGCCGCCCGAGACTCGGAGGCGCGTCGCGGGGCGATGCGCGCACTGGAGGACGAGGAGGTGCGTGTCCGCCGTGAGGTCGCCGAGGGCCTGCACGGCACGGCGCAGCAACGCCTCGTCCTCGTCGTCGCCGGCCTGGACCACCTGCTCACGGCGGTGGGTGGCGACCCGGCCTCGGTCGCGCTCGTCCGTGATCTGCGCGAGAAGGTGGAGACCGTGCGCACCGGCGATGTGCGGCATGCCAGCCGGATGCTGTACCCGCACCAGGTCGAGGTGGGCATGGTCGCCGCGGTTCGTTCGCTGCTGGCCGAGATCCCCGTCTCGGTGGCGACGCGGCTGACGGTCGACCCGGCCGTGTCGGCGCTGGACGAGGCCGGGAGCAGCCAGTTCTCGCGCGGCGAGCGCCTGCTGGTCGCACGGGTGGTCGAGGAGGCGATCAGCAACGCGCTGCGGCACGGCCGCGCCACGAGGGTCGAGGTCGGCCTGGCGCTCGACGGCGATGACATCGTCCTGACCGTCCAGGACGACGGGCAGGGGTTGGGCCAGGCGTGCGACGCGGCACTCGACGGCGAGGGCACCGGCGGGCTGGCGCGGCTCGCCGACCGGATACGCCTCGTCGGCGGCGTCCTGTGCCTCGATGAGACGCCGGGCGGTGGGGTGGTGCTGCGCGCCGGCCTGCCCGTCGCGACAGCGTGCCGGGCGTCGGCCACGAGCACCGCGCGCGCGACCCGCAGCTCGAGGCCGGGCCGGTCCGCCTGAGATCGCCGTCGGCGAGGGAGCACTCCCCCGGATTCGTGCGCGCGCTCGGTCAGGCGCCGGCCGGGCCGGGGTTCCGTGGGAGGATCGCCCCGTGACCGACGAGGACCTCACCGCCACCATCGCCCGGGTCGAGCAGGAGGAGCGCGAGCTCGTGCTGCCGGCGTTCGCCCACGACGAGGCTTGGCGCCTGGGCAGCCTGCTGTACGCCAAGGCCGTCGACAGGCAGCTCGCCGTCGCGATCGACATCCGCCTCGGCGACCAGCAGGTGTTCCACGCAGCCCGTCCCGGAAGCGTCCCGGACAACGACTCCTGGATCGAGCGCAAGGGTCGCGTGGTGCGCCGCTTCGGGGCGTCGTCGTACCTCGTCGGGCTGCGGCACGAGAGCCGTGGGACGACGTTCGAGGCAGCGACCCAGCTCCCCCTTCAGGAGTACGCCGCTCACGGCGGGGCGTTCCCCGTCCGGGTTGCCGGCGTCGGTATCGTCGGGGTGGCGACGGTGTCCGGGCTCAAGGGGTCCGAGGACCACGCGCTCGTGGTCGAAGGGCTGCGCGAGCTCCTGGCGGCCTGACGGTCCGCGACGCGTTCACCGGACGTTCACGCCGGCCCCGGAACACCTGGGGCGGCAACGCCGTTGAGGCCCGTGGAAGGTCTTTTGTCCTAGTGCACGGACAGCACGGAAGGTGTGCCCCATGGCGAATCGATCCCTGCGCGGAATGCGCATCGGGTCCCACAGCATGGAGACCGAGGACGGCGTCGACTTCGCGCCGCGGCTCCAGGCCTACTACGACTGCCCCAACGGGCACACGATCATCCTGCCGTTCTCGGTGGAAGCCGACGTCCCGGTGGTCTGGGAGTGCCGTTGCGGCGCCGAGGCGATCCTGCGTGACGCCTCGAAGCCCGAGGTGAAGGCGGGCAAGCCCCCGCGCACGCACTGGGACATGCTGCTGGAGCGGCGGAGCATCGGCGAGCTCGAGGAGCTGCTCGACGAGCGCCTCGACCTGCTGCGCGCCGGCAAGCTGCGCCGGAGCGCCTGAGCCTCAGGCCTTGCCGCTCACCCGACGGAACGCGCTCACCAGCTGGTGGGCGCGTTCTGCTGTCCCCCACTTGGCGACGCTGACCAGCGCCTCGCCGATGATGCCGCCGCTCATCTTGGAGACGCCCTGCTCGCGCTCCACGAACGTGATGGGCACCTCGACGATGCGGGCGCCGGCCCTGTGCGCGCGGAGCGTCATGTCCACCTGGAAGCCGTAGCCCTGGGAGGCGACGTCGCCCAGCGGCATCGCACGCAGCAGGTCCGCGCGATAGGCACGGAAGCCCGCGGTGGCGTCGCGAACGGACAGCCCGATCGCCAGCTGCACGTAGAGGTTAGCCCCGCGCGAGAGCACCTCACGGCGCAGCGGCCAGTTGACCACGGTGCCGCCCTTGACCCATCGCGACCCGATCACCAGGTCGGCGTCGTCGATGCGTGCCAGGAGCGCCGGAAGGTCCTGCGCGCGGTGCGAGCCGTCGGCGTCCATCTCGACCACCACGTCGTACCCGCGCTCCAGCGCCCAGGCGAACCCGGCGAGGTAGGCCGGGCCGAGGCCCTCCTTCGCGGTGCGGCGCAGCAGGTGGATCGCGGTGCGGCCACGGGTGGTCGCGTCCAGCTCGGAGAGCTTCTCCGTCAGGTCGGCGGTGCCGTCCGGGGAGCCGTCATCGGCGACGAGGACGTCCGCCTCCGGAACGTGCTGCGCGAGGCGCTCCAGTGCGCCCGGCAGGCTCTCGTGTTCGTTGTAGGTGGGCACGACGACGAGGACTCGTCGGGCAGCGGGGCTCATGCGGCAGTCTCGATCCGGTCGGGACGGCGCACGCGGACCGCCCCGGCGGCGCCGGCGACGACCACGCACACCGCCAGTGCGTCGATGATCCATGCGGGCCACGGACCCAGCCTGTCGGCCAGGGTGAGCGACTCGCGCAGAGGCAGCGTAGCGACCATCTGGGCGGGCGTGAAAAGCTCCGTGCGCTGCAGCACGGCGCCGTTGGGGGCGATGACGGCGCTCACGCCGACGGTGGACACCTGGATGGTGGCGCGACCGTGCTCCACGGCGCGCAGCTGGCTCATCGCCAGCTGCTGGGTGGACTCGGCGGTGTGGCCGAAGCTGGCGTTGTTCGTCTGGACCACGAGCACCTCTCCCCCGGTCGTCACGGCCGTGCGCACCAGGTCGTCGTACGCCACCTCGAAGCAGATGACGTCACCGATGCCGACCGTTCGGCCCAGGCGCGGCGAGGCCAGCGGCACGTACCCGGGCTTGGTGCCCGGCAGCATGTCGCGGCTCACCTTGTCCACGGCCGACGAGAAGTGCCGCACGAAGCCGCGCAGCGGGATGTACTCACCGAAGGCCGCCGGCCGCTGCTTGGTGTACGTGGCCACGACGCCCTTGCCGGGTTCCCACAGCACCGAGGTGTTGTAGCGGCCCCCGCTCTGCGGGTACTGCACGGTGCCGACGAGCATCGGGGCCGCGACCGCCCGGGCGGCGTCGTCGATGGTCTGTGCTGCCTGCTGGTCCACCTGCGGGTCGATGTCGGTGCCGTTCTCCGGCCACACCACCAGGTCGAGGTCTCCCGGCGCCACCTGCTGGAGCAGCGCCTTGGTGCCCGCCGCATGGTTGTCGAGCACCTGGCGCGGCACGTCGCCGAAGGCGTCGATGCCCTGGCCCGGCACGTTTCCCTGGACGGCCCCGACCTTGAGCTCGCCGTTCTGCGCCTGGGTGGGCAACGGCACGACGAGCCCGACGCCGAGCAGCGCCACCGCGCCGGCCAGCCAGCCGAACGTCCCCAGGAGAGTGCCGCGCGGGACGCCGAGCACGGACCGTGCGAGCATCGCGCCGGTCGCTGCGACCGCCGCCGAGACCAGCGGGGCGCCGGCGAGCGACATCAGGGCCGCCAGCGGCGCGTCCGCCTGCGAGAACGCCAGCCGCCCCCAGGGGAAGCCGCCGAACGGGAAGACCTGGCGCAGCTCTTCCACACCGGTCCACAGCACCGCGAAGACCACCACCTGCAGCGCCGGGCTGCGCCACACCACCTCGCCGCGCCGCGCCCATGTCCAGGCGGCGGCGAACAGGGCGACGAAGCCCGCCTCGACCACGCTCAACGCCAGCCACGGCACCACGCCGGTCGCCTCGTCCGCCCACGTGATGAGCGGCGCGAAGAACGCCACGCCCCACACGAGCCCGACGAGCGCGTTCCACCAGGCGCGGTCGCGGCGCAGCGCGAGGAACAGGAGCCCGACTCCGACGTACGCCAGCGGCCACCAGCCCGGCTCGGGGAACGCCAGGCGAGTCGCCACTCCCCCGGCCGCCGCCAGCAGCAGGGTGACCAGGCGGCGGGGGTCGGACGGCGGCACCGCGCCAGGGTACGGCAGCGGGATGTGCTCTTCGGGCCTGACCGACCGGCCCGCGTGCCCTTCGTACCGGCCGACGGATCGGCTGTTCTCTGTTGGACACGCGGGCCCGGTCGGGCTCGCCCCCTCAGGTGCTTCGGTCCGCTCCCCTGTCTCGGTCGCGGATTGGTGACCGGGTCGACGCGCCGTGTCCGAACGTACCCGTCACCCCCGCCCGCAACAAGCCGCGTCAGCCGTCTGGCCGTATGCATCTGTGCAGGTCAGGGACGTGACCCCTGCTGAGATCGGTCGTCCGCGTCGGCGTGTCGCCCGGCGTGTCGCGAGATCAGTCCCAGGCGTCGTAGATCGTCACCCCGTCGCGGACCGTGCGCAGGCACACCGGCGGCTCGGCGTCGGGCGACAGGTCGGGCAGCAGCGGGGTGCCCGCCCGTGCCTCGGGGCTCCATGTGGACAGGCGCCCCTGTCCTGGCTCGACGGTCAGCACGGGGGCCCGCCACACCGCCAGGTGGGCAGGGGCCCCGACACGCAGCTCGCCGGCCCCGGTGCCGTCCATGCCGGCCAGCCGCCACCCGCCCCGGGTCGCGGCACGGAACGCCGCCCGTCCCGAGATCCGCTGGTCGACGGCCGTGTGCCGCACGGCGGCGCGCACACCGGCCCACGGGTCGAGCGGCGTGACCGGGGCGTCGCTGCCGAACGCGAGCGGGACACCGGCGGCCGTCAGGTCTGCCAGCGGGTTGAGGGCTACGGCCCGCCACGCGCCGAGGCGCGCGGCGTAGAGGCGGTCGAGGCCGCCCCACGCCGCGTCGAAGGCGGGCTGGACGCTGACCCGCACACCGAGCAGCACCAGGGCGGCGAGCGTCATGGCATCGATCATCTCGGCGTGCTCGAGCCGGTGGCCCGCGGCCGCAACCGTCCCGGCGCCCTCGACGGCGGCTGCCGCCCGCAGGCCGAGGAGCACCTCGTCCATCGCGCGGTCGCCGATGACGTGGAACCCGGCGTGCACGCCGGCCCGCGTCACCGCGGTGACATGGTTGGCCACCTGCTCGGCGGACAGGTACAGCGCACCGGACGCGTCGGGCTCGTCCGCGTACGGGGCGCGCAGTGCCGCGGTGTGCGACCCGATCGACCCGTCGATGTTGAGGTCGCCGCCGATCCCCGTCAGGCCCGGAACGGCGGCGAGGAGGGCGTGGGCGTCGTCGACCGTCACGCACTGCTCGGCCCGGTAGCCGACGACGAGCGGCAGGCCGGACTCGGCGTCGGCGGTGGTGGCCAGCAGCTCCACCAGGCCGGAGCGGGTGTCGACGAAGGGCGCCGACATCTCGTGCACCGCCGCGATGCCGCGGGCGGCGGCGTGCTCGAGGGCGCGCCGGTAGAGCGCGGTGCGCCGTGCGGGCTCCAGGTGACGCGCCTCGTCGCGGGCCACGTGGTGCGCGTCGCCGGTGACCCAGCCGTCGCCGTGCCACCCCGGCAGGGTCTCCAGCGCGGCGCGCCTGGCGAGCGTGCCTGTCACCAGCGCCGAGTGCACGTCGACCCGCGCGAGGTAGGCCGGGGCGCCGCCGGCGGCGGCGTCCAGCTCGTCGAGCGTGGGCCGGCGGTTCTCGGGCCACTCGTGCTCGTCCCAGCCGAAGCCGAGCAGTGGCGCTTCAGTGGCCGGCCGTGCGGCGACGGCGCGGTGGACCGCGTCCAGCGCGCCCGCCAGGCTGTGGACCCCGGCGGCCGGCGACAGGTCCAGGCTGTCCAGGGCGAGCGCGGTCTCCAGGACGTGCACGTGGGCGTCGACGAACGCGGGCGTGACCAGGGCGCCGTCGAGGTCCACCACGTCGTCCGCGCGGGCGGCGAAGCCGGCCGCGGAGTCCTCCGACCCCAGCCACGCCACCGTGCCGTCGTCGACGAGGATCGCCTCCGCGAACGGGTCGGCCGACGAGTGCACCACACCGTTGCGGTAGAGGGTGGAGCTCACTTCGCGGCCCTCGCGCGGTCGGCAGCGCAGCGAGCGGTCGAGTGCGGTGACGTCACTGCTGCACCCTAGGCCACAGTCGGGCCACCATCGCGGCCGTCGCGCTCTGCACGGTCGGACCGCAGGTCAGGTCCGCAGCTGGCAGCTCAGCTCGCAGCCGAGCCGGCCACTGTGGCGGCTGCTGAGCGGACCCGCTAGACCGACGAGTAGGCGACGACGCCCCGCCGCACGGCGTCGACCGCCCGCGCGGCGGTGGCGCGCAACGCGGGCCGGGGCGCCGCCTGGGCCACCTGGTCCAGCACGTCGATCACCTGCTTGCACCAGCGGACGAAGTCGCCTGCCGCCAGCTCGCCGCCGCGCAGCACGCCGTCGAGTCCGCGTCCGGAGGCCCAGCGGTGGATGGGCTCCACCAGGCCGGGGTCCAGCGGCTGGACCGTCGACAGGTCGTGCGCCTTCTCCAGCTCGTCCAGCTCGGCCCAGGTGCGGGCGGTGGCGTCCAGCGCGCGCCCGAGCCGGCTGCCGGGGCCGCCCGGTATCCGGGGCTCGCTGCCGTCCGCACGAGAGCGGTAGACCAGTGCCGACACCGCCGCGGCGAGCTGGGCGGGGTCGAGGTCGTCCCACACGCCGCGTCGCAGGCACTCGGCGAGCAGCAGGTCGTTCTCGGCGTACAGCCGGCGCAGCCAGCGGCCGTCCGCGGTCACCTCGAGCCCCTCACCGGTGCCGCGGGCGTAGTGCAGCTGGATCAAGACGTCGCAGATGCGGTCGAACACCACCGCGATCGAGCCCGTGCGCCCGGCGATGCGCTGCACGAGGGCATCGTGCTCGGACTTCAGCCGCCACCAGCGCTCCGCCCACCGGGCGTGCTCCTCGCGGTCCGGGCACGCGTGGCAGGGGTGCGCGCGCATCCGGCGACGCAGCGAGGCGATCTCGTCGTCGTGCGCGCTCGTGGCCGCCGAGCGCCGGCGGCGCTCGCCCCGCTCGTCGGACGCCACGTTCTCCACCGCGGCGCGCAGCCGGGCCGCCAGCTCGCGGCGCTGGGCCGGCACCCGCGCGCTGAAGCCGCGCGGCAGGTGCAGGTGGGCCACCGTGCTCACCCCGGCGCCGACGTCGGCCGCCGTGAGGCGGCGCACGGTCCGGTCGGCGCCGAGCACGGCCGGGCGCGGCCCGTCGAACCCGCCCGGCTGCCCGGGGTCCACCACCACCGCGTACCCGCTGCGCCGGCCTGCCGGGACGCGCAGCACGTCGCCCGGCGTCAGGTTCTCCAGCGAGCGGGCCGCCTCGGCACGGCGGTCGGTGGCCCGGCCGCGGAAGTCGGCCTTCTCCAGCTCGGAGATCTCGCGGCGCAGCCGGAAGTACTCGCCGAAGTCGCCACGGTCGCAGGCCATCGGCTCGGCATAGCCGGCCAGCGCCTCGGCCTGGGCCTGGGCCTGGCGGGCGAGCCCGACCACCGCCCGGTCCGCCTGGAACTGCGCGAAAGAGGTCTCCAGCACCTCGCGCGCCGACTCGCGGCCCAGCTGCTCGACGAGGTTGACCGCCATGTTGTACGTCGGGCGGAAGCTCGAGCGCAGCGGGTAGAGCCGCCGCGACGCCAGGCCCACCAGGTGGTGCGGGTCCAGTGCGGGGTGGTCCACCACGACCGCGTGCCCCTCGGTGTCGATGCCGCGCCGTCCGGCGCGTCCGGTCAGCTGGGTGTACTCCCCCGCCGTGATGTCGACGTGCTGGCTGCCGTCCCACTTGACCAGGCGCTCGAGGACCACGGAGCGGGCCGGCATGTTGATGCCGAGCGCCAGGGTCTCGGTGGCGAACACCACCTTGACCAGACCCCGGCTGAACAGCTCCTCCACCGTCTCCTTGAACAGCGGAAGCATGCCGGCGTGGTGCGCGGAGACGCCGCGGGAGAGGCCGTCGACGAACCCCCAGTAGCCGAGCACGTCGAGGTCCTCCGGGGGCACCGAGGCGCACTTCTCCTCGGCCACACGGCGAATCTCCGCGGCCTCCTCGGGTGTCGTCAGGCGCACTCCTGCGGACAGGCACTGCTGGACCGCGGCGTCGCAGCCGGCCCGGGAGAAGATGAACACGATCGCGGGCAGCAGGCCCTCGTCGGCCAGAAGGTCCACCACGGCGAACCGCGGGGTCGGCCGGCCCGGCCGGTGCGGACCGTACGGACGGTGGCCGCCCGGCCCCCGGTATCCCCGGTCGCCGGCGCCGTGGCCCACGGGCTCGGTGCGCTGCCGGCGCCGCGCCAGGAGAGGGTTGAGCGGCGGGTCGATGCCCGGGTTGGTGGGGTCCACCGTGCCCGCGTACAGGTCCAGCAGCTCGCCGTCCGCGAGCACGTGCTGGCCCAGCGGCACCGGTCGGTGCTCGTCGACCACCACCGCCGTGTCGCCGCGCACGGTGGTCAGCCACTCGCCGAACTCCTCGGCGTTGCTCACCGTCGCGGAGAGCGAGACGAGCTGCACGGACGGGGGCAGGTGGATGATCACCTCCTCCCACACCGGTCCACGGAACCGGTCGGCGAGGTAGTGCACCTCGTCCATCACGACGAAGCCGAGTCCGGTCAACGTCCCGGAGCCGGCGTAGAGCATGTTGCGCAGCACCTCGGTCGTCATGACGACCACGTCGGCCTCGCCGTTGACGGTGACGTCGCCGGTGAGCAGCCCGACGCGCTCCGAGCCGTAGCGGCGCACCAGGTCGCCGTACTTCTGGTTGGACAGCGCCTTGATGGGAGTCGTGTAGAACGCCTTGCGGCCG
Source organism: Cellulomonas sp. (assembly GCA_036398695.1). GTDB lineage: Bacteria > Actinomycetota > Actinomycetes > Actinomycetales > Cellulomonadaceae > Cellulomonas. The sequence continues at coordinate 13,878 of DASWOL010000213.1, forward strand.
GTCGAGAGCGCCAGGTGCACGGCGAACTCGCCCACCACGGTCTTGCCGGCGCCGGTCGGAGCGGCGACGAGCACGCCTTGGCCCCGCTCGACCGCCTCGCAGGCCTCCACCTGGAAGCCGTCGAGCTCGAACGGCAGCAGCGCGGCGAACCGGCCGAGCTCCGAGGTGGCGCGGGCGGCGCGGCGGCGGGACGCGGCATAGCGCTCCGCGGGCGACGGCTCGTCGGGGAGCGCCGCGCGGCGCGAGGAGGACGACGAACCGGCAGCCACGTCCCCACCCTAAGCAGGCCGTCAGTGGAGCACGTTCAGCGCGCCGGGAACCACCTCCACGCGCAACGGCAGCGGCCCGATCCGCTCGCCGTCGGCGAACGCGACCGGCGGGTGCGGGCCGAGCGCGGCAACGGGCTCGATCGTCACGGTGCGACTGCGATACACCCGGATGCGCGGGTGATCCACGTGCGTGCCCTTGTACAGCTTCGGGAAGATCCCCGCCGTTCCGGTGCGGCTGAACGGGCCGGCGACGACGACGTCGAGCAGCCCGTCCTCGGGGTCCGCGTCGGGCGCGATCTTCAGCCCGCCACCGATCCAGGCCGTGTTGGCGATCGCGACGAGCGTCCCCGCCGACTCCCACACGCCGTCGTCCAGCGTGACGCGATAGCCGTACGGGCGGAACCGCGGGAGCTCGGTGAGGATGGCACGCAGGTACTTCAGGTGGCCGGACGGCCAGCGGTAGGTGTTCGCCGTCAGGTTGACGGCCGCGTCCAGGCCGCAGGACAGCACGGCGAGGTACCACTCGTACGCCGCGGCGTCGGGCCGGCCCACGCGGACCGCGTCGAGCGGGCGGGGCCGCGTCGCGAGGGCGGCGACGATGTCCGCCACGGCACGGTCGACGCTCGCCGGCACCGCCAGGGCGCGGGCGATGTCGTTCCCGGTTCCGGCAGGCACGATCCCCAGCGGCAGCGGTGTGCCGGCCACGACGTTGACGCCGAGGTGGACCGCACCGTCCCCGCCGACGATGACGAGCCCGGCCAGGCCGGCGGTCGCTGCGGCGCGAGCCCTGTCGGTGGCCTGTGCCAGCGTGGGGGCCGACAGGTCGGTGACGGTGTGG
>DASWOL010000214.1:0-8781 GCA_036398695.1 Cellulomonas sp.
GGCCGTCGAGGGAGCGTTCACGCGAGGCCCGTGGCCGAGAGGCCGCCTCGGGGGTCGTCGGCAGGGAAGATGTCACGACCGTCCCTCCCGCAGCAGTGCCGGCAGCGCGGCCGGCCGGCGATTGATGCTAGACCGCGCCCGCTCGCGATCCCGCCCACGGAACCGGAACGCCTCGCGGGCCCGGCCCGCCGGCGGCCTCGGCCGCCGCACGGCCCGCGTCGCTCTAGCCCCCGTCGTGCGCCCGTCCGAGGGTGCGACGGCTCAGTGCGTAGGCGAGCCCGGCCATGAGAAAGTCGGCGACAGTCTGGAGCACGCGCGCGACCAGAACGAGGACGACCACCGAGCCGGCCGGCAGCCATCCGGTCAGCAGTGCGCCGAGCGCGACCTCGCGCACGCCGAGCCCGGCCGGCGCGATGACCACGACGAAGCCGACGACCCATGCGACCGAGTAGGCGCCGGCGACCACCACGAACGACGACGCCGACGCCGGCAGACCGAGGCCCAGCCCCAGCACCCACGTCTGGAGCCCGACAGCGACCCACCCGAGCAGGGCCCAGCCTGCGGCGATCGAGGTCCCCCGGACGGTCAGCGCGTGCTCCAGCGGATCGCGCCGCAGCAGGCGCATCGCCACGGCGAGCACCCGGTTGAGCACCGGCGGCGTGAGGAGCGCGATGGCGACCGGCAGGATGAGCCACAACCAGGTTCCGCCCGGGGTCGCTCCGCCCCGCAGGAGGATCATCGGAACCGCCACGACGAGTCCGGCGGTGATGGACACGAGGAGCGCGACGGCCATCGCGCCCAGGGAGCGCCGACGCGGGATCGCACGGTCCTTGCCGAGCTCGCTCGCGGCGACGACGTTCCACACCCCACCCGGCACGTACTTGCCGAGCTGGCTCACGAAGAACACCTCGAACGACTCGCTGACGCCGAGGAGAGAGCCGAGGTCGGCGAGCACCGCCCGCCAGCTGGCCATGGTGAACAGGAGGTAGACGACGTTGACCGCGAGCGCGAGCAGAACGTTCGCCAGCGGCAGGCTGGCGAGGGCCGGGAAGATCTGGTGCCGGTCACGGACGATGGCATAGACCGCCGCGGCCAGGGCGACGACGACGAACCCGGCTCGGACCCATCGGGAGCGCAGCGCGTTCAGCAGCCGGCTCACCGGCCGTCACCCCGCAGACTGCGCAGCCGCTCGTCAAGCGGAGCGACCACCCGCTCCGGGGTGAAGCACCGCTCGGCGTGCTCGCGTGTCGCAGTCCGCAGCGCTCGCAGCCGCGCACCGTCCGCCGCGAGTGCCCTGAGCGCATCTGCCAGCGCGACCGCGTCGCCCTGCGGCACATAGACCGCGTTCTCGCCCAGCGCACGACGCTGCGGCGCCGTGTCGCTCGTCACGACGGCACAGCCCGCGGCGGCCCCCTGATAGACCTTGTTCGGCACCACGAGTTGAGCCTTGGCCCCCGTGCCGAAGATGCCGAGGCACACGTCGTGGCCCGCCACCAGCGCCGGCAGGTCGTCGGCTCGGACCCAGGGGATGCGGCTGACGTTCGGCACGCCCGCCAGCAGCGCCTCCACCTCCGGTTCGTCCTGCCCCGTTCCGACGATCGTCGCGCGCACGCTGCCGGCGAGCGCGCGCAACGCGGCGCCGATCACCGCAGTGCCCTGCAGCGGTGTGAAGAGTCCGAAGAACACCACCGACAGGCCGTCGAGGCCGGACTGTTGCGATGCCCTCCGCCCCGCCTCGAACCACCTGCCGTCGGCGCCCACGGGGATGACGACCGCGCGGGGCTGGAACTGCTCGTCGAGCGCCCTGAGGTTCTCCTGGGTGTCGACGACGACAACGTCGGCCCGGCTCAGCGCATAGCGGTCGAGCAGGGCAAGGGCGCGCAGCCGTGGGCCGCCGCCGACGCGGCGATCGGCTGCGGTCCCGGTACCCGAGACCAGATAGTCGAGCACCACCGGGGCCGGTCTCGTCAGACGCCGGACGAGCCCGACATCGAAATGGCCGAGGTGCCCGACCGCGACCACGTCGACGCGCGGGCTCCTGCGCCGGCGGCGCCGCAGGCGAGGGATCAGCCGGGTCCAGGCGCGGGCCAGGGCAACCGCGAGCCGAGGAAGCTGCGACGCGTGCTGCAGCGCCTCGACCCGCTGTTTCGTGTCGAAGGCGAGCGGCTCGACGATTTCCTCGACCGCCCAGCCACGAGCCCGCATCCCCTCGAGGACGACACGGAACCGCGGGTGCGCGTCCAGGTCGTAGGTGCCGGCTCCCAGCAGCACGCGCCCGCCATCGGTCGGCGCGTGCTGCTGGGCCTCGTGCGGATCGCTGCTCACCGGCGGTACTGGATCTCCTTGATGCGCTCGAGCTGATCCTCGAGAAGGGTGCGATTGGTGCGCAGGAGATCCGACAGCACGCCGAGGGCGAACGACAGGAGAGCCCCGACCGCCATGATCGCAGCGAAGACCAGCGACTGGACATTGCCCGCGTCGCCGTTGCGGGCCCACCACAGCACCAGGAACCGGATCGCGGGGACGAGCGCGATGACCCCGAACACGACGCCGAGCGTCACGAAGACGACGTAGGGCTTGAAGAGCAGGTAGCTGCGAATGATGGCCGAGCCCGACCTGCCCATGTGCTGGAAGATGTTGGCGAACAGCCGGGACTCGCGAGTCTTCGGGTTGGTCTCCACCGGCACGCTGGCGATCCGCAGCCGCTTGTGCCCGGCCTGGATGATCGTCTCCATCGCGTAGCTGAAGTCGGTGACGATGTTCAGCCGAAGCAGCGACGCCCGCGAGTACGCCCGGAAGCCGGAGGGCGCGTCGGGCAGATCGGTGTCGGCGGCGAAGTTCACCACCGTGCTGCCCACTCGCTGCATGAGCTTCTTGAAGGGCGAGAAGTGGGCGATCTTCGACGTCTGCCGGTCGGCGATGACGATGTCGGCCTCCCCCGCGATGATCGGCGCCACGAGGTCGGGGATGCGATCTTGCGGATACTGGTTGTCGCCGTCGGTGTTGACCACGATGTCCGCACCGTGAGCCAGCGCGTAGTCGACCCCGTCTCGAAAGGAACGGGCCAGCCCGGCGTTCCGGGTGTGGCGCACGACGTGCGTGACCCCGTGCTGTCGCGCGACCTCGACAGTTCGGTCGGTCGAGCCGTCGTCGATCACGAGGACCACCAGCTCGTCGACACCGTCGATGTGCGTCGGTATGGAGTCGAGCACCGCCGGCAGCGTGGTCTCCTCGTTGAGGCACGGGATCTGCACGAAGACTCTCATCGATGACCTCTCACACGTCTCACGGCACGTCGGCCTGAACCAGTCGCCCCGTCCCGCGCACGGTCACCTGGCCGTCCGCGGCCAGGACGAAGGCCGCCTGGCCTCGCGCGAGGGTCAAGGCGCCGTCTTTGGAAGTCGCCACCGTCAGCCCACCGTCCAGGCACAGCACGATGCGCGGCCCGCGGCCGGGCAGCGGGTGGTCCTCGTCGTCGGCGAGGTCCGTGACGGACAGCTCGAAGTCGTCGACCGGAGCGTAGAAGACCTTCGTCGCGACGTGGAAGATCTCCGGCGCGATCCGGATCGGCGGGGCGGTGACGTAGTCGACGTTGCGCAGCAGCTCCGGGACGTCGACGTGCTTGGGGGTCAGGCCGGCCCGCAGCACGTTGTCCGAGCTGGCCATGATCTCGACCGCGACCCCGTGCAGGTAGGCGTGCACGCCGCCGGCGGGGACGAACATCGCCTCGCCCGGCTGGAGCGTGACGGGGTTGAGCAGGAGGCTCGTGACGACACCCGGGTCGCCCGGGTACTCGGCCTGCAGCAGCGCCACCGTGCGGTCCGCGCGGGGCGACGGAGAACCGGCAGCCAGACGGGCCGCCGAGGCCCGCGCGAGCTCGGCGACCTCGTCGTGAGAGGGGCGCGTGGCAGGGTCGAGGAGGTGCGTGAAGGCCGCGCGGATGCCCTCGCTCGTCGGGCGCGCGACGAGCAGCCGGTGGAGCTGCTCGGCGAGGCGCGTGTCGAGGCCGGCGAACAGCTCCGCGGCACGACGCGGGGCCCGGAAGCCGGAGATCGCCTCGAACTGCGTGAGGGCGAAGACGAGCTCGGGCTTGTGGTTGGAGTCCTTGTAGTTGCGATGAGGGGCGTCGAGCGGGACGCCCCTCGCGTCCTCCTCGGCGAAGCCCTCGCGAGCGCGAGCGAGGTGGGGGTGCACCTGCAGGGACAGCGGGTGCTCCGCGGCGATCAGCTTGAGAAGGTAGGGCAGCTGAGGGCCGAAGCGCGCGACGACGTCGGTGCCGAGGACCTCGTCCGGGGCGGCGGCCACGATGTCCGCCAGCGAGCGCGCCGCGTCGCCGGCCAGACGCGACGGGGCGGAGCAGTGGGCGCCGAGCCATGCCTCGGCGAGGATCTCGCCAGGCACCCCGAGCAGCTGCTGCAGTGCGTTCGCAGACCCCCATCGGTACGCCTGCGTCGCCTGGGTGATGCGGAACACGGTGCCCTCGTCGTCGGCAATGGATCCCGCAGATCGTACCGACCAATTCGTGCCGGCCTGGGCGGGTGGGCCACACTGGCTGCCCATGCGCGGCATCATCCTCGCCGGGGGCTCCGGCACCCGGCTGCACCCGATCACCCTGGGCGTCAGCAAGCAGCTGGTCCCGGTCTACGACAAGCCGATGATCTACTACCCGCTGTCCACGCTCATCCTTGCCGGGATCCGCGACGTCCTGGTGATCACGACGCCGCACGACGCCGAGCAGTTCCACCGGCTGCTGGGCGACGGGTCCCAGTTCGGCATCTCGATCTCCTACACGGTGCAGGAGGTCCCGAACGGTCTGGCCCAGGCCTTCGTGCTCGGCGCCGGCTTCGTCGGAACGGACGCAGCCGCGTTGGTGCTCGGCGACAACATCTTCTACGGACCGGGGCTCGGCTCGACGCTCCAGCGGTTTGACGCCATCGACGGCGGTGCGGTGTTCGCCTACAGGGTCGCGGATCCCACCTCGTACGGCGTCGTCGAGTTCGACGAGAGTGGGCGTGCCCTGTCGCTGGAGGAGAAGCCGGCACACCCGAAGTCCAACTACGCGGTCCCGGGTCTGTACTTCTACGACAACGACGTGGTGGCGATCGCCCGGGATCTGCAGCCCTCGGCCCGAGGCGAGTACGAGATCACCGACGTGAACCGCGAGTACCTTCGCCAGGGCCGCCTCGGGGTCGAAGTGCTTCCTCGCGGCACCGCGTGGCTGGACACCGGCACGTTCGACTCGCTGCTCGAGGCGTCCGACTTCGTGCGCACCATCGAGTCCCGGCAGGGGATGAAGATCGGTTCGCCGGAGGAGGTCGCATGGCGGCGCGGGTTCCTCTCCGACGACGAGCTGCGGGTGCGGGCCGAGCAGCTCGTGAAGTCCGGCTACGGCACCTACCTGCTGGGGCTGCTCGCGGGGCAGTAGGCCGACGCCCGAGGCTGGGCGGACCGGGGCGGCGACGGCGGTCGACGCGCTCAGTTGCGTGAATCCGCCGAGTCGTGCGGTGTCCACGCACGAACGACCTCGCCGATGCGGCAGACTCTCGTCGTGCATCGAGGCGACGCGGCCGTGCGAACTAGTGCCGACCCCCCCGTCGTCGGTACGGGTGGACCATCGTCGTACACGGTGACCACAGACGCCCCGCCCGCTGCCGCGCTTGCCACTGGCGGCCTGGTACGACCGGGTTCCGCGGCGCAGATCACGCCGGTGGGGCACGGCACGCGGGTTGCCCGAATCACTCTGGCGCTCGCCACGGGGCTCGTCGTTGCCGGCACCACCGTCGTCCTCCGGCTCTGGGCGCCCGGGCACGGCAACGCCACCCTCGTGGTGGCTGTGCTGCTCGCGCTCGCCATGCCGACGTCACGGGCCCTGTCACGACGTGCCTTGCTCTCCGGCGCGTTCTTCTTCGGGTTCACACCGGTGCTCTGGTGGACCAAGCTCCCGCTCGGGGACGTCGGGAGGGCGGGCCTGCTGCTGTCGCTGCTGGCCGGCGGCCTGGCGATGTGGCTCACGGCCGGCGGCTGGCGTGCGGTACCGCGGCGAGCGCGCGCGCTCCTTCCCCGGCTGTCCGTGATCGACGCCGTCCCCGTGCTGGCCGCCGGCGCCAGCGCATGGGTCGCCTCGGGATGGTTCCGCGTCCGGTCGGCACCGGCAGCGCTGGCCGTCCTGCTCCCCGGCTGGGACAACTCGGCTCACTTCGACATGGTCCAGATGCTGCTGCGTCACGGCACGACCGTGGACCAGCTCGGCAAGGCGCCCCTCGGTGAGTCCTGGCAGTTCGCGCAGTACCCGCAGGGCTATCACGCCGTCGTCGCGACGATCATCGAGACGACCGGGACCACGACGGCGACGGATCCCGCGGCCGCTCTCGTGTCGTACGTGCATGCGGAGACGTGGGTCGTCGTGCTGATCGGCGGGCTGCTGGCCGCCGCCGTGTGCTCCCTGCCTGCGCTGCGTCGGCGGCCGGCCCTGGCGCTGCCGGCCGCGGGCTTGCTTGTCGCAGGCTTCGTCACCGGACCCGGTGCCGCGGCCTTCGTCGGCGGGTTCCCGAACTTCGTCGTGGCGTGCGCGCTGACGGCCTGCGTCCCGCTGCTGGTGGCGATGACGCCCCGTGTGCCGATGCCGCTTCATGTGGCGGCGATCGGCGCACTTCTGGCGGGCGTCGCGAACTCGTGGATCCTGCTCCTGGCGATCGCCGGGCCTGCGGCAGTCGTCGTCGCGCTCCCCGCGACGAGATCACGGTGGCGCGGGACGCGGCGAGCCTGGGTCACCACGGCTGTGGTCCTGCTCGTGACGGCGCTCGCCGTCGTGGCGCCGCTGCGCGTCCTGGACGGGCTGGACGCCGGCGACGTTCTCGTCATCCCCGGCGGCATCAACTCGCCCGACCTCGGCTTCGTCGTGGCGGTGGCGCTCGCCGGCACCGCGTTGTGCCTGTGGGGGCTGGCGGGGTCCCGCCCGGTGGCGCACGCCCGACACGCCGTTGCACCCCTGGCCGGCCTTGCTGCCGCCGCCGCGGTTGGCCTCTGGCAGATCCATTCGGCAGGGGCGCTCTCGTACTACTTCTACAAACTGATGATCGGCGTCGAGCTCGTCAGCCTGTCCGTCGTCGTGCTCGGGTTGTCAGGACTCGCCACAGGATCGCCGACCCGCACGGCCCGTCAACGGCGCGACCGTGGTGCGAACCGCACGGGCCGGGTGGTCGCCGTGCTCGCCGCCACGCTGGCTGCGACCCAGCTGACCGGCCTGACCCCGGGCGCGCACCGCGTCTTCGCCATCCCCGCGCCGATCGCCCCCGCCACCTCGGAGATCGTCGCGGCCGCGGCCGAACCGGTCACCGCACCGCGCGCGACGCTGCTCATTCCGGGCGGCACGGGCACCGCGCTCCAGGCGCAGCAGTGGTACCTCGCCCTCACCGGCCGCTGGACGACGGAGGCGAACGACGCGGCCACGCGCGCGCTTCTCGACGTCGCCGACGCGGCAACGACCACACCGACCCTGCTCGACCAGGTCCCCGGTGCGGTGGTCCTGGTCGACCCAGCGACGGTCGAGAACGTGCGCAGGTCGGTGGGCGGCGCCGAGCGGGCCGACCGCGTCCTGGGCTGGTGAGCGGCGGACCCGCCGCTCAGACGAACCTGCGGACCACTCGCCAGTACGCCGCCAGCATCCCCTGCAGTGGCTGGGCCCACCCCGGAAGGGGCATCGCCGCGGCGTCGAAGTGGTCGGTCCACAACCCGAGCATGTCCGCGTCAGGGACCGCGCGTGCCAGCTGGACCTGCGCGCGTCGCCGCCGGACCCAGCCCAGGTGCCCCAGCACCCAGAACCAGCCGCGCACCTTCTGCCGCGCCCACCCCTGGGCAAGGGCGACCGCGAGCATCGCCACCTCGAAGCAGAGCAGGGCGGGTGCCAGCAGCGCGAGGGCCCGCGTGCCGTAGCAGGTCAGCACGAACAGCAACCGGTTGCGTTCGAGCAGAAACATCTTGCCGGCGTTCCGGCTGAACTCGTAGTGGTGGCTCACGACCGCATCCGGCACGTAGCGCACCCGGTAGCCGAGCTGCCACGTGCGCCAGCTGAGCTCGAGGTCCTCCTGGTAGGCGAAGAACTCCTCCGGGAAGCCCCCGAGCCGTTCCCAGAGCTCCCGCCTCACGACGAGGCCCGCGCCGCTCGCCGACGCGACGTCGCGGGCGGTGGCGTGCTCGCTCGCGGGCTCGCCGAGCCCGCCGGCCCAGCTGAGCCCGAGCACGTGCACAGGGTTCCCGGCCGAGTTGATCCGCGACGGGTCGTCGGCCAGCCGGATGCTCCCGGACGCGATGCCGGTGCCCGGTGCCGCCGCGACGTCCACCAGTCGGCCGAGCGCGTCCTGGGACACGACTGCGTCACTGTTCACCAAGGCGAGGAAAGGCGCGTCGACATGACGCGCCCCGAGGTTGACGCCGCCGGCGAAGCCGAGGTTCCGCGCGGGCCTGAGCAGCGCCGCGCCGCTCGCGCGGCACAGCTCGTCCAGGTCCTGCCGGTGGCAGCCGTTGTCGACGACGACGAGCGACACCTCCACGCCCGCGGAGGAGGCGACTGCGGCGATGGCCTGGTCGATCACCGGCTCGTCGCCGTAGGCGAGCATGACCACGCCGACGCGGGGGCGAAGGATCTCGTCAGGCAACGCGACCGACCAGACCCTCGGCGCTGGTGCCCCTGCTCCAGCGACCCACGCGCGTGAGGGCCATGGTCGCGAGCGCGACCAGCGCGACCGCGGCGCCGACGACGAGGGCGGCAGCAGCGCGCTCGGC
>DASWOL010000215.1:0-16000 GCA_036398695.1 Cellulomonas sp.
GAACGGCCGCTCCTCGCCCGCGAAGTCGAACGTCACGCCCTGCGTCAGGTACGAGTTCGCCAGCGCGTCCGCCCGCGCCTGCAGCTCGCCGGCCGTCATCTGCGCCAGAGCCGCGTGCACCTGCTGGTAGGCGGTGCGGACCGCGCCGTCGTGGCCGAGCATCTCGTCCCACGCGCGCCCGGCCGGGTAGCCGTCGAAGAGGTCCGCCATGCGCGCAATGTAGGCGCCGTTTGTCACGGCCGCGTAACAGCGGACGACGAGCGGGCGGCCGGTCGTGGTCGCGGTCGTGGTCGCGGTCGCGCGCGCCGCCGCGCCGGCAGCGTCGCTAAGGTGCCGCCATGGCCAACGGCTGGCTCGACGCGCTGCGATCAGGGCTGCGGTCCGCGCTCCGGGCAACTCGGCCGTCGTCCTCCTCCCGCTCCTCCGGCTCCTCCGGCGCCTCCCGCGCCTCCCGCACCGCCGGCCCGCAGCGCCCGACGACCTGGCCGCGCCGCACGGCGACCGCGCGCCCGACGAACCTGCCGCAGCCCGGTCGCCACGTCGCGCTCCCGGACTACGAGGGGCGCCTGACCCCGGTGTACGCGCCCCACCTCGACGGCGAGCCGGACCCCGGCGAGGTGGTGTGGACGTGGGTGCCGTTCGAGGACGACCCGTCACAGGGCAAGGACCGGCCGGTGCTCGTCATCGGCACGGTCGGCACGGTCGGCACAGACGGCACGGACGGCACGGACGGCATGGACGGCACAGTCGGCACGGTCGGCCACCACCTGCTGGGCCTCATGCTGACGAGCAAGGACCACGACCGGCACCCGGAGAGGGAGGCCCAGCGCGGGCGGCACTGGATGGACGTCGGCAGCGGCGCCTGGGACGCCCAGCACCGACCGAGCGAGGTCCGGCTCGACCGGGTTCTGACCATCGACCCCCTCCGGGTTCGACGCGAGGGATCGATCATGCCGAAGCCGCTGTTCGACGAGATCGTGAGATCGCTGTCCAAGGTCAAGGGCTGGTAGCATCGACCCTCGCGTGTCAGCCGGGGTTCGCACTGGCGCCCCCACTGCTCTGCTCCCCGCGGCCGGCACCGCCCTCAGACCTTCCAGACCAGCACACCCCGAGAGAGTCCACACGTGGCGAACATCAAGTCCCAGCTGAAGCGGATCAAGACCAACGAGAAGGCCCGCCTCCGCAACAAGGCCGTGAAGTCGGAGCTCAAGACGTACGTGCGCCGCGTTCGCGACGCCGTCGCCGGCGGCGACAAGGAGAAGGCCTCCGAGGCCCTCGTCACCGCGACGAAGAAGCTCGACAAGGCCGTGTCCAAGGGCGTCATCCACGCCAACCAGGCGGCCAACAAGAAGTCGGCCCTGGCGAAGGCTGTCGGCACGCTCTGAGCGCAGCCGCTCACATACGTGCGCACCGCAGCACGGACCCAGCACGAACGAAGGAGGGCGGCTCCCCTTGGGGTGCCGCCCTCCTTCGTCGTCTGTGACGGGTCTCGACCCGGTCTCTGCGCCGGTCTCAGCCGACCCAGGCGTACTGGCTGATGAGCGGGATGCTGACCCGGAAGCCGGCCTCCGACAGCGCGTGGTCGTAGGCGCGGACGGCGGCGTCGACGTCGCCGTGCGTGCGGTAACGGTCGCCGAGCTCGCGCCATGCCGCCGCCGACTGCCGTGAGGCGGCCATCATGCCCAGGGTGTCGGCTGCCCACTGGTAATCCTGGGACGCCTCGTCGCTGCGACCCTGCGCGTGCAGCGCGTCGCCGAGGTGCAGGTGCGCGGACGCGGTCTCGAGTCGCGGCGAATTGCCGAGCCGCTCGATGGCCTGGCGCGAATAGCGCTCCGCCTCCACCGCGTCGCCCTGCAGCAGCAGGGCCCGGGAGAACTCGCCGTCGGCCCTGGCCTGGTCCACCACGGAGCCGATGATCTCCAGGGCCGGCGCGGCGCGGCGAAGCTGCTCCAGCGCCGCCTCGGGCTCTGCCGGCTCCGACCGCAGCAGCAGCCACGCGTAGTTCAGTCGCAACCGCGGGAGGTCGCGGTCGGACTCACCCTCGGACAGCAGCGCCAGTGCACGCTCGGTGTACCGCTGGGCGAGCTGGTAGTCACGGCGCTCCTGCGCGACGAAGGCCGCGTTCCAGTAGACCGACCCGCGACCGCGCGCGGAGCCGAGCGACTCGGCGAGCCGGATGAGCTCGGCGGCGCGGTGCGTCGCGTAGAGCAGATCACCGCGCTCGACGTAGGCCCACAGGACGGTCGACCCGAGACGGAGGTGCTCGTCGGTCCCGGTGAGGTCCTCCGCGACGAGCTCAGCGAGCTCTGCCTCGCCGAGCTCGACGCTCCGGTGGAGGTCGCCACTCTCGAGGTAGGCGTGCACCAACCGGATCGCGATGCGCGCGGCGTCGATGTGGTGTGCCTGGGCCCGCTCCTCCGCGAGGAGGGGCTCGAGGATCTCGGTGGCCCTCTCCAGGTCGCCGAGTGACTCGTAGCACGCCCCGGCCAGCTCCAGCGCCTCCACGCGCAGCGACGAGGTGACCCTCGACAGGTCGAGCGTCTCGATGCGCAGCAGGGCAGCACCGGCGTCGTCGTTCGCAAGGTCCAGGCGCGCGAAACCGAGCTCAGCGCGCGCACGGGCCTCATTGGGGCCGTCTTCGCCGAGCTTCAGGTACTCGAGCGTCGTCCCGAGACGAGTCGCAAGGACAACGAGGGCAGCATCGGTCGGCTCACGGTGCCCGGCCTCGATCAGTGAGATGTAGCTGGGCGAAAAGTCGCTACCCGCCAAGGCAGTCTGCGAGAGACCGCCGGCGAGGCGAAGTTCACGCACACGGTCAGCAATCGAGGTCATGCGGGTCACCATACCTATGACCCACAGTTGACATCAGAGGAGCGGGCGTTTTTCGCCCGCTCCCGCTGTCAGGTCAGTGCACGCTGGTGCAGCAGCCGGACCCTCCGGCGTCGACGACGCTGGTGGCGACGGCGGGGACGCCGAGGCCGAGCAGGGCGACGATCGCGGCGGAAGCAGTAGCAATCTTGACAATCCGGGACATGGTGGGCTCCTTGTCATCCAGGTTGTGGCTGGTGGTCACACCCATCATGACAGTCCGAGACGCCCTTGTCTGCCCCTTTTGCCTGGGAAGACGGTGATGTTTATCACCCGCTGGCCCACACCCCGCTGTGACAGCCGACGACAAAATCCACCCACCCGTGGGGAGGACCGCAGAGCCACCCGTGTGATGTCATGGGAAGGTGAGCAACGTGAGTGACGACGGAGGGCTGGCTCAGCTGGCCGCTGCCGTCGACGCTGCCATTCCCGAGGCGCTCCAGCTGGAGTGGGCGGCGCACGTCGCGCGTGTCCCCGTCCTCGTCGCGAGGCAGCCCATCTTCTCCGAGCACGGCCGGACCTTCGCGTACCAGCTGTCGTTCCGGGCTCCCGACCACCACCCCGAGCTCGCGTCCGGCTGGAGCCAGCGCGAGCACGAGCGCGCGACCGAGCACGTGCTCGCCGCGACGTTCGGCCGTGCCGACCTGGAGCGGGTCGCGCGCGGTCGGCTGCTCTTCGTCCGGTGCCCGCGCGCGTTCCTCGTCGGCGAGCTGGCGCTGCCGCACCGGCCGGACCGCCTGGTGCTCGAGGTGTGCTGCTCCGACCCGCCGGACGCCGAGCTGATCGCCGGTCTGCGCCGGCTGCGCGCCGAGGGATTCCGTATCGCGCTGCCCGCGTTCTCGGATCGTCCCGGCCAGCGCGAGTACCTGCCGTTCGCCGACTTCGTCAAGCTCGACGTGCGCGACCTCGACGTCGAGGGTGAGCCCGTGGTGCGCGCCGCGCGCTCCTACGGTGCACTCCTCGTCGGCGAGTACGTCGAGGACCAGCGGGCGCTGCAGCAGGCGCGCGAGCTCGGGCTGACCCTCTTCCAGGGCAACTTGCTCGCTCGCGCCGGCGTGCTGGACCGCAGCGACGCCCGCCCGGTCCTGCCCTGACGACGATCGCCGGCGATCCGTCGGCCGAAGTGGCGTCATGGACGCGCGGCCGCCCCCTCCCATCTGCCGTGACCCTCGGTGTCCGAAACGGCGCGCCTCGCATCCCGGTGCAGGCGACCGGCGCGCGCCTGCCCGTCGCACGCCAGCCGATCTGGACGCCGGACGGCACGCTCGTCGGGCACGAGTACCTCTACCGCTCGGAGGCCGGCCTGCCGGTGGGCGTCGACGGCTGGGTCGACGAGCAGCAGGAAGGTGCGAGCGCCTCGGTTCTCGCCTCCGTCTTCAGCGGTGACGGCCCCGCCGGCGACCACCTCGTCTTCGTCAACGTCACACGGTCGTTCCTCACGGGCGGGCGCGAGCTGCCCGACCCGGTGGACCGGCTGGTCCTGGAGGTCGTCGAGTCGGTGCACGCCTCCGAGGCCGTGCTCGCGGGGCTTCCGTCGCTGCGTGCCGACGGCTACCTGATCGCCCTCGACGACTACGTCGCCACCGAGGACCAGGTGGCCATGCTGCCGTTCGCCGACTACGTCAAGGTGGACCTGCGCGACATGGCGACGCTCACGGTCGCCGCGCTGGACGCAGCCCGCCGGTTCGGCGCGCAGCTGGTGGCCGAGCACGTCGCCGACGACGAGCTCAGGCAGCAGGCCGTCTCGCTCGGGTTCGACCTGCTGCAGGGCGACGTCCTGGGTGCCGCGAGGACCTGAGACCGGCCACCAGGACCGGCAGTCGCCGGTCGCGGGCGTCGCGCGCACCGGGCTCCGCGTGCGGCGATCAGCGGCCGGCGGCCGCCGCCGTCGCCAAGACTGCGCGCTCGACGGCGAACTGCGCGTCCCGACCCTCCCCCTTGACCTCGGCATCCGCCTGCGCCACTGCCGAGATCGCCGTCGCGAGCCCCTCGGGCGTCCAGCCGCGCAGCTCACGCAGCGCGCGGTCGACCTGCCATGGCGCCAGTCCCAGCTCGCGCGCGGCCTCGGCGCCGCGACCGCGGACCGCTCCGACCTTGGCCAGCAGGCGCAGCCGCGCGGCCAGAGCGGCGACGAGTGGCACGGGATCGACTCCCGTCGCCATCGCGTGCCGCAGCAGCGAGACCGCACGGCCCGCCTCCCCCGCGACGGCGGCGTCGGCCACCTGGAAGCCGCTCGCCTCGACCCGCCCGCCGTAGTACCGCTCCACCACCGCCACACCGATGACCCCGGAGGTGTCCGCGACCAGCTGGGAGCAGGACGACGCCAGCTCGCGCAGGTCGCTGCCGACGGCGTCGACGAGCGCACGCAGCGCCTGCGTGTCGGCCCGGCGACCCGCCCGCCGCAGCTCGGCCGAGGCGAACCCCAGCTTGTCGGCGTCCGACGTGACCGGGTCGCAGCCGACCTCCGGAGCGCCGCCGGCACGCACCGCGTCCAGCAGCGCCTTGCCCCGCTGCCCGCCGCCGTGGCACAGGACGACCACCGCCGAGCTCAGGGGCGCGGTGACGTAGCGCAGAGCATCGGCCAGCAGCTCGTCGCCGGCGCGCTCCACGCCGTCCACGACGACCACCTTCGCATCAGAGAACAGGCTCGGGCTCGTCAGCACCGCGAGCATGCCGGCCGCGTACTCCGCCGCGTCCACCCGTTCGACGTCGACCTCGGGGTCCACGTCCTTCGCCAGACCGACGATCCGCTCGACCGCCCGCTCGACGAGGAGCGACTCCGTGCCGCGCACCAGCACCACCGGGGCGGGCTCGGCCTGCTCCCAGGTCAGGGCGGGAGGGCCGGACGACGCCCCGCGACCTGACGGGCGGCGGGTTGCGGGCGGCACGGGCTCAGCCTGCCAGAACCCGCCGACGCTCACGTCACCGAGCGGCCGCCCGGCGCTCGGCCGCGCCCGTGGGCCGACCCCGTGCGCACCAGCAGGGCCGCCGCCGCCGCGGAGGCTGCCGCCAGGGCGACGATTCCGACGATGCCGGGCGCCCAGCCGAGACCAGCTCCGGGAGCCCCGGCGACGGTCCGGCCGACGACCGCGATCCACCAGCACGCCGCGCCGCCGAGGTGCGCGAGGACCAACGCGCCGCCCGGCCAGACGGGCGCCAGGAGCGCGGCGGCGACTCCGAACACCGTGGCCGGTGCGACCGCCGGCGCGACGAGCACGTTGGCGGCCAGCGCGTAGGCCCCGACCTGGGGCCGCACGGCGAGCAGCACCGGGCCGCAGGCCAGCTGGGCCGCCAGCGGCACCGCCACTCCCGCCGCGACGCCGCGCCCGAGGCGGGGCGCCCACCGTTCCGTCCAGAGACCAGCGAGCAGCACGATCGCCGCGGTGGCCGCGACCGAGAGCGCGAAACCGAGCTCGACGGCCAGCCAGGGGTCGGTCAGCAGCAGCACGACGACGGCGGCGGCCAGCGCCGCCGGCGCACGGGCGGGCCGCCCGGCGAGCAGGCCGACGAGCGAGACCGCACCCATGGCCGCGGCACGCAGCACGCTGGGCTGCGGGCCGACGAGGAGCACCAGCAGGGCGCCCGCGAGCAGCACCGCCGCCGCCCGCCCGACCCTGGGGAGCCGGCATGCCGCGGCGGCCGCCGCGACGAGCGCACCGATGATCGCGAAGTGCGAGCCGGAGACGGCGACCAGGTGCGTGAGGCCCGAGACCTTGAAGGCGTCGGCCAGCCCCTGGTCCACACGGGAGGTGTCGCCCAGCGCGACCCCGAGCAGCAGCCCGCCGGCGTCCCCCGGCACCTGGGCGACGACGGCGCCTGCCGAGGCGCGCACGCGTGCCACCCACCGATCGACGCCGGCCGGGCCCTGGAGCGTCGCTGGCGCACCCCTCGCGACGAGCGTCCCGGCCGCGCGGTCGGTGCGAGCCGCCGGCGCCTGGAGGCGGCCGCTGACCACGACGGTGGCGCCGGCGAGCGGCGCGTCGCCACCGCTCAGGACGACGACATCCCCGTGGGCGGCCTCGCGCCGGCCGCGCACCTCCATCGTCTCGACCGCCAGCGTGTACCGGACCCGTGGCGTCGACCCGCCCCACGACGTCGCGAGCGCCACGGGGACGTCGGCGACCGTGCCGCGCAGCGTCGCGGTCCATCCGCCGGCGACCGCCTCCGCCAGCGGACCCGCCGATCGTTCGTGGCGCAGCGCCCCGCCCGACGCCAACGCGCCGAGCAGCACGAACGCCGCCAGCAGGGTGGCCGCCAGCACGTCGCCCCCGCCCCGAGGTTCGCCGCCGCGCCACGACCGCACGGCGGCGGCCGAGGCGACGACGGCTGCGAGCCCGGCGGCCGCGGCCACCGCGGCGGCGAAGGCCCTGCCCGAGCACACCACAGCGGTCGCGGCGCCCAGCCAGGCCGCCGCGGCGGCCGGTACCAGCCGCAGGTCGAGGCTGTCACCCGTCATGCCGATGCCACCGCGCGACCAGCGGGGCGGCGGCGGGCTCCGCGGCGAGCGTTCACACGCGCACCAGCGGCCGCAGCCGCTCGAGCAGGGTGGGGCCGACGCCCGAGACCTCGTCCAGCTCGTCGACCGACCTGAACGGTCGGCGGTCGACGATCCGCTGCGCGAGCACCGGCCCCACGCCGGGCAGCTCGACGAGCTGTGCCAGCGACGCGGTGTTGAGGTCGACCAGGCGGCCCGCGGCGCCGTCCCCCGGCGGGTCTGGCGTTGCGGCCGACGGCGGGTCGCCCGGGCGGGGTACGGCCACCTGCTCGCCGTCGACGAGGACACGGGCGAGGTTGAGCCCGGACAGGTCGGCATCGCCGGCCGCACCGCCCGCCGCCGCGATGGCGTCGACGACACGGGAGCCGGCCGGCAGCCCCACGACACCGGGTACGGCCACCGCTCCGACGACGTGGACGAGGACGGCGGGCGGACTCGGCGCGGGCGTCGTGACCCCGCCGTTGCCTGGGCCGTCGGCCGCACCGTTGCCTGCGCCGTCGCCCACGCCGTCGCCTGCGCCGTCGCTCGCCCCGTTGCGCTCCACGGCGGCGCTGCCGAGCGGCACCGGGTCGGGCAGCTCGACCGCCGTCCCCGGCGTCAGTGCCGCCGAGCGCAGCACGACCGCGCCGGCGACGAGGGCGACCGCCAGCGCAGCCGTGCCGGCCACGCGCCACGACACCGCCCAGCGCACCGGCCTGGTCTCCCGGGAGCGTCGGACGCCACCGGGCGCGGGAGCGTCGTCGGCGCCGTCGAGCGGGTCGGGGTGGGCGCGGCCGTACTCGTCGGCGGCCACGCGCACCGCCGCGGGGACCCAGCCGCCCGGCGCCCGCCCGCCGGGCCTCGTCGTCAGGCGCCGCGTGTCCGAGGACGGCACCGGCTTCTGGCCCGAACCCTCGACGGGGTCGGCTGCCGTCAGGGAGGCAGGGCCCAGGCTCCGGCCGACGTCTCCTTCGGCAACGGCCGCGAACCCGGCCGCGAACCCGTCGAGGCCTGGCCGGGCGGCGACGAGACGACGCGCGCGCCGCGCCGACGCGGAGCTGCCGACCGAGGACACCCGCGCACGCTAGGCGGGCGCCGAAGGGCCCGAGGGCCGGACCACGTGCGACCGGCGCGGCGACCTCGTCATGTCCCGGGCTGTGGGCGGTTGAGCGTCCTCGGGCTCAGGCGGGGGCCACGACGATCGCGAGCAGCCCCGGGCCCACATGCGCACCGAGGACCGCGCCGGCCTCGGCGACGACGACCTCCCGCACGCGCGGCCCGGCCTCGGCGGCGACGTGCGCCGCCAGCTGAGCCGCCACGTCCGGCTCGCCGAGATGGTGAACGGCGAGCCGCACCCCGTCGTGGGTGCCGGCGGCGGCCACGGCGACCGCCTCGAGCCGGCCACGTGCCGCGCGCCGACCGCGGATCTTCTCGGCGACGACCACCTTGCCCTCGGCGACCGTCAGCAGCGGACGCAGGCCGAGCACCGTGCCCAGCGCAGCAGCCGGCGCGGACAGCCGCCCACCGCGTCGCAGGTGCTCCAGCGAGTCGACGAGGAACCAGACCGCAGCGGCCGAGGCGGCCGAGCGAGCGGCCGCGACCACCTCGTCGGGTCCCGGAGCCGCGGGTCGCCGAAGCGCGTCCGGAAGGCGGCGCAGCCCGGCCGGGTCGAGCAGGTCGCGCACGCGACGCAGCCCGGAGGCACGGGGCGCGAGCGAACCTCCGGGGGCCCCCGGCCCGGGCGGCGGAACCACGAGCTGCTCGTCGGGCGGCACACCGGCGGCCGCCCACGCGGCGGCGAGCGCCGCGAAGCCGAGGGCCATCGCGGTGGTGCGGGAGTCCACCACGTGCACCGGCAGCGGTGCACGCTCGGCGGCGGAGTGCGCTGCCGCGACCGTTCCGGACATGTCCCCGGACAGGTGCACCGACACCACGGCCTCGGCCCCGGTTGCGGCGGCGCTGGCGTAGGCACGGGAGAACGCCTCGGGCGAAGGCTGCGAGGTCGACACCTTGGCACCGCGACGCAGCGCCTCCACCAGGGCCTCGGAGGTCAGCGATACGCCCTCGACGTGGCGGCGGCCGTCGACGACCACGTCGAGCGGCACCACCGTGATCCCCCACCGGGCGGCCGCCCCGGGCGGCAGTGCCGCGGTGGAGTCGGTCACCACCGCCACGCGGCGGCGGGTGGCTCGCATCGCGCTCAGGCCGGCACCACGTTGACGAGCTTGGGCGGCACCACGACGACGGTGCGGACGTCGCGGCCGTCGAGCGCGCGCTGCACACCCGGGTCGGCCAGCGCGAGCGCCCGCAGCTCGTCCTTCGAGGCCGACGGCGACACCTCGGCGCGGCCGCGCACCTTGCCCGCCACCTGGAGGATGCAGGTGACGGTCTCCTCGACCAGGTAGCGCGGATCGGGGACCGGGAACGGCGCGTACGTCAGCGACTCGTCGTGCCCCAGCCGGGACCACAGCTCCTCGGCGAGGTGCGGCGCGACGGGCGCCGTCATGAGCACCAGCGGCTCGACGGCCGCCCGCGGCACGTGGTCCAGCGTCGTCAGGTGGTTGTTGAGGACGATGAGCTTGGCGATCGCGGTGTTGACGCGCATCGCCGCCATGTCCTGGCTGACGTCGGCGATCGCCCGGTGCAGCACGCGCAGCGTCTCGGTCGCCGGCTCGTCGTCGGTCACCGTGGTCCGGCCGGTCTCCTCGTCCACCACGTTGCGCCACAGCCGCTGCAGGAACCGCTGCGCGCCCACGACGGCCCGCGTGTCCCACGGCCGCGACAGGTCGAGCGGTCCCATCGACATCTCGTAGACCCGCAGCGTGTCCGCGCCGTAGGCGGCGTACATGTCGTCCGGCGAGACGACGTTCTTCAGGGACTTGCCGATCTTGCCGTACTCGCGGTTCACCGGCTCGCCGTTCCAGGTGTAGCCCGTGGCCGACGACGCGTCCTCGAGGACCTCCTCGGCCGGCACGTACACGCCGCGCTCGTCGGTGTAGGCGTATGCCTGGATGTAGCCCTGGTTGAACAGCGTGTAGAACGGCTCGCCCGCGGACACGTGGCCCAGGTCGTAGAGCACCTTGTGCCAGAACCGTGCGTACAGCAGGTGCAGCACCGCGTGCTCCACACCGCCGACGTACAGGTCGACGCCGCCGATCGACCCGGCCGGTTGCTCGCCGTGGCCCGGGCCCATCCAGTAGCGCTCGAGCGCCGGGTCGATCACCTGGCCGGAGGCGTGCGCGGGGTCGAGGTAGTGCAGGTAGTACCAGCACGACCCTGCCCAGTTGGGCATGGTGTTGGTGTCGCGGCGGTAGGCCTTGGGGCCGTCGCCGAGGTCGAGCGTGACGTTCACCCAGTCCGCGTTGCGGCCCAGGGGCGCCTCGGGGACCGAGTCGGCATCGTCCGGGTCGAACAGCCGCGGCGAGTAGTCCGGCACCTCGGGCAGTGCCACCGGCAGGGCGGAGTCGGGCAGGGCGATGGGCACGTCGTCCTCGTCGTACACCACCGGGAAGGGCTCGCCCCAGTACCGCTGCCGGCTGAAGAGCCAGTCGCGCAGCCGGTAGGTGGTGCGTGCCTCGCCCTGCCCGCGCGCGGCCAGCCAGGCGATGATCCGGTCCTTGGCCTCGTCCACGGACAGGCCGTCCAGGTTGACCTCGTCGTTCGAGGAGTTGACCACCACGCCGTGCTCGGTGCGGGCGCCCTCGCCCTCGCCGGCCACGGTGTAGACCACCGGCAGCTCGTAGGCCTCGGCGAAGGCGTAGTCGCGCTCGTCGCCGCCGGGCACGGCCATGATCGCGCCCGTGCCGTAGCCCATGAGCACGTAGTCGGCGGTGAAGACCGGCAGGAGCGCCCCGTTCACCGGGTTGATCGCCAGGTGCCCGGTGAACACGCCCGTCTTGCGGCCGGCGTCGGCCTGGCGCTCCACGGCGGTGCGGCCGGCCGTCTGGCTGCGGTACGCCGCGACGGCCGCCGCGGGGTCGTCGTACCCGAGGGTCCAGCTCGAGCGCGTGCCGTCCGGCCAGGCGAACGGCACCTCGTCGAGCAGCGGGTGCTCCGGGGCGACCACCATGAACGTCGCGCCGAACAGCGTGTCCGGACGGGTGGTTAACACCTCGAGCCGCTCGCCGCCGACGACGTCGAACCGGACCGTGGCGCCCGTGGAGCGGCCGATCCAGTGGCGCTGCATCAGCTTGACCTTCTCTGGCCAGTCGATGCGGTCCAGGTCGTCGGCCAGCCGGTCGGCGTACGCGGTGATCCGCATGTTCCACTGCCGCAGGCTCTTGGAGAACACGGGCATGTTGCCGCGCTCGGAGCGGCCGTCGGCCGTGACCTCCTCGTTCGCGAGCACGGTGCCCAGGCCCGGCGCCCAGTTCACCGGCGTGTTGCTCAGGTAGGCCAACCGGTGCGCATCCAGCACCTGGCGCCGCTGCGTCCGGGTCAGGCTCGCGTACGACGAGCCGGCGGGCACCCCGTCGATCCCGTCCGGCACCGGGCGCGTTCCCGCTGCCAGCTCCGCCTCGAGCTCGGCGATCGGCCGCGCGCGGCCCACGCCGCCGTCCGGGCGCGGCGCCGTCTCGTCGTACCAGGCGTTGAAGATCTGCAGGAAGATCCACTGCGTCCAGCGCATGTAGCCGGGGTCGATGGTCGCGAAGCTGCGGCGCGGGTCGTGCGCCAGGCCGAGGCGGCGCAGCTGGCGGCGCATGATGGCGATGTTCGCCTCGGTGGTGGTGCGAGGATGCTCGCCCGTCGCCACCGCGTACTGCTCGGCGGGCAGGCCGAACGCGTCGAAGCCCAGGGCGTGCAGCACATTGTCGCCACGCATCCGGCGGAAGCGGCCGACGACGTCCGTGGCGATGTACCCCAGCGGGTGGCCGACGTGCAGGCCCGCCCCGGACGGGTACGGGAACATGTCCATGACGAAGAACGCGCGGCTCGCCGGGTCGGCGTTGCGGCCCTTCGCGTCGGTCAGCGCGCCGGTGGGGTTCGGCGTGGAGAACGTGCCGCGGGCGTCCCACTCGTCCTGCCAGTGCGCCTCGATCTGCGCGGCGAGGGCGGGCGTGTACCGGAAGGGCGTGTCGGTGCCGGTAACGATGGGGATCTGCTGCGACGACGTCACCCGGCGAGTTTATCGGCGACCGGCGGGACCCCTGACGCCATGCACCGCCGCCTGCCCGGTCCCCGGCCCCCTCAGCCACGCCACGCTCGCCACGCCACCTCACCCAGCCCACCCCACCCTCGCCACCTGGTCACCTGACCCAGCCCGCCTCACCACGCGCCTCACTCCCGCCACCTCGGCCCGCCACGTCGGCACTTTCCTGCCGCACATGCACATCCATGTGCCGAACTGGCACCAAAGTGCCGACACGGCGGGATGGGACGGGCCGGCGGATGGGCGGGATGGGACGGGCCGGCCGGATGGGCGGGATGGCACGGGCCGGCCGGACGGGCGGGATGGCACGGGCCAGCCGGACGGGCGGGATGGCACGGGCCAGCCGGACGGGCGGGATGGCACGGGCCAGCCGGACGGGCGGGATGGGACAGGCCAGCCGGACGGGCGGGATCGGACAGGCCAGCCGGACGGGCGGTATGGCACGGGCCGGCCGGACGGGCGGGATCGGACAGGCCAGCTGGACAGGCGGTATGGCACAGGCCAGCCGGACGGGCGGGATGGCACGGGCCGGCCGGACGGGCGGGATGGGACAGGCCGGCCGGATGGGCGGGATGGGACAGGCCGGTCGGATGGGCGGGGTGGGATGGGCCGGGGATGGGCGGGACGGGCCGGTGCGACGGGCCGGCAGGATCGGCCGGTGCGATGGGCCGGCAGGATCGGCCGGTGCGAGGGGCCGGCGGGATGGGGGCGTGCGAGGGGCCGGCGCGGTCGGTCGCGGGATCGGGCCGCGGGTTGGGCCGGCGGGCGCCGCGTGATCGTCGTCCCGACCGTCGTCCCGTCAGGGTGCGGTGAGCCAGATGGCCGAGGCGGCGATCTCGCCGAGGTCCGTGCGGGTGCCGTCCGGGAGGGTGACGGTCACGACCCCGGCGACCTCCTGGCGGGCGGTCGTCACACGTGCGTCCAGCACCACGCCCGCCGAGGCGAGGTAGCGCAGCAGCTCGGGATCAGCGTCGGAGATCCGGGCGACCGTCCAGTCGCCGGGCTCGCTCTCCCACAGCGTCCGGGCCGGCGGCACGCGCAGCTCGCCGTCGGCACCCGGGATGGGGTCGCCGTGCGGGTCGCGCGCCGGGTGACCCAGCAGCGTGGCGATGCGCTCGACGAACGCGTCGGACACCGCGTGCTCGAGCACCTCGGCCTCGTCGTGCACCTCGTCCCAGCCGTAGCCGAGCTGCGCCACGAGGAACGTCTCCAGCAGCCGGTGGCGCCGGACCATCTGCAGCGCGTGCGAGCGGCCTACGTCGGTCAGGCCGACGGCCCCGTACGGCTCGTGGCTGACGAGCCCCGCGTCCGCGAGGCGCCGCACGGTCTCGGACACCGTGGACGTGCCGACGCCCAGCCGGGCCGCGAGGGCTTTCGTCGTCACCGGGCGTTCCGACCACTCCTGGGCCGACCAGATGACCTTGAGGTAGTCCTGCGCGACCGGGCTCAGCGACTGCGTGGCGCCGGGCTCGATCACCCCGCCAGCGTAGGGGCGCGCGGCCTACTGGTACGTGACGAGGTCGGGAGTCGGCTGGATCGCGTAGGTGCCGGCGGGGTCGAGCATCGCCGGGGTGTCCTCGTCGTAGAAGTTCTTCCAGCCCCAGTGGACACCGGCCGGCGCTCCGGCCCGGATGGCGTTCCACGTGCCGACCTTCGAGCCCTGGCTGCCCTGGCCGTCCACGTGGATCACCAGCGCCAGCTCGTCGTGCGAGGTGTCCAGGCGGTCGCGGTCCTGGATCATGCGCAGCATGAACTGGTGCAGGATCAGCATCTTCTGCGGCAGGTGACGGTCCGCGACGAGCTGCGCCAGCCAGGCGGAGACCGCGTTCACCTCGTCGATGCCGACCGAGCCGATCTGCTTGAGGTGCACCTGGTCGGGCTTGAGCCGCCACTCCGGGTCGAGCGCCAGGCTGACGTACGGCAGCTCGAGGAGCTGCTGGTACTCCTTCGCCTGCGTCAGGAAGTCGGTACGGCCGGGCTGCAGATCCAGGACGACCGTCATCCCCGCGGCGCCCGCCGCCTGCACCAGCGGCAGCAGCTCGCCGACCGGCCGCTCCGCCGAGTAGTTGCCGTCCGGCCCGGCTCCCGCCGACGCGATGGTCGCGATGATCTCTACCCCCGGCACCACGGTGTCGGTGGTCAGGGAGCGGTACGGGTCCGCGTGCGCCTGGGCCCGCGCGATCGTCGCCGGGACGTCCTGCTCGCCGAGCACGCCGAGCGCCGGCATGCCCGGGCTGCCGTAGAGGGCGACGTAGCGCTTGCCGCCCAGGGCGTCGTCCTGCGGGAAGTACAGCTGGCCACCGCCGGGCAGCTGCACCCCCGTCGCCGCCGCCGCGACCCGCTCGGCGAGCCGGTCCGCCGGTCCGAACGCCGCGCCGAGCGCGAGGACATGGGCCGGCTTCGCCGCGGCGATCGCCTCGACCGCCGACGAGGTGGCCCGCGGGTCGGCGGCCGGGACCTCGACGAGCGGCAACCCGGCCGCCCGCACGGTGGCCAGCACGGCCAGCGGAACCGGTCCGGCGCCGGTCAGGGCGACCGTCGCGGCGGGCGCCACAGGGGGCTCGGTGGGCGGCAGCGCCGGGCCGGGCGCGCTGGTGGGCGTGCTGGTGGGCGTGCCGAGCGGCAGCGGGACCAGGCCAGGCCCGTGCGAGGTGGCCGACGAACTCGGCGTCGGCATCGGCGAGCCGGCCGCCACGGACGGCGACACCGAGGCCGCGCTGCCGGTGACCGTGGGGCCGGTGACCGTGGGGCCCGGCCGAACGGCGGTGGCAGTGCCGCTGGTGCCCGTGGGACCCGGCCGACCGGCAGGCGCAGTGCCGGCGCCAGCCGGCACCGACGGCGCGGCGAGCACGGCCGTCCCCGGACGCGCCAGCGCCGATACCGCCGTGTCCGCCCCCTGACCCGCACCGCCCCCGGGCACCGGCGTGACGGCGCCGAAGGTCCGGCCGGTCGCGGCGGCGAGCACGGCCGCACCGGCACCGTCGGGGACCCGGACCACCCGGGTCCCGGCCGGCGCCGCAAGGTCGCCCACGGCGAGCACCGCCTTGGTGCCCAGACGCTTCAGCTCGGCGCCCAGCGCCGCTGCGGACCCACCCTGCCCGGCCGCCGGCGCCGGAGGCGGCGGGCACGCCACGCCGGACGGGCAGGGCACCGACGTCGCGGACGCCGGGGCCGGCGGGACCAGCAGCAGGGGTGCGCCGAGCGCCACGGCGGCACTCGCCGCGGTCAGCTGGCCCGCGGCGTCGTCGGCCGCGGCGAGCACCACCACGGGCGCGGTCGCGTACAGCGCGCGGCTGGTGGCGACGGCGGCCTGCACCGGGTCGGCGACATCGACGACGACGGCCGGCGCCGCTGGGGCCGCCACCCGGAACGCCACCGTCTGCGCAGTCGAGGCGGGCGCCGGCGCCGGGGCGGGCGCCGACGTGGTCTGCGGCACGGGGGGCGGCGAGGTCCCGTCCGTGCACCCGGCAAGTCCGGCCACCGCGAGCACGACGAGCACGACGAGTGCG
>DASWOL010000216.1:0-20735 GCA_036398695.1 Cellulomonas sp.
CCCCACCCCGCGCCCGCGCCTGCCCCACCCCGCCCCGCCCCGCGCCCGCCCCGCGCCCGCCCCGCGCCTGCCCCACGCCTGCCCCGCCCCGCCCCGCGCCCGCCCTGCGCCTGCCCCGTGCCTGCCCCGTGCTCGTGCCGTGCCCGTGACCGCGCCCGTGCCCGTGCCCGTGCTGCACCACTGCCGCCGCCGCCGGAATCCCGCCACACGTGTGACTGCTGCGATCTCTGCGACGGACGAGGCGGCACACCTGCCACATGCGTCACGTGCGCCACACGCGCGGCGGGATTGGACGGTCGACGACCGCCTCAAGGAGCGGACGGGGTGGCAGCGGCACTCTCAGCCGGGCGGCGAGGTGGCAGCGACGCGCTCAGCGGGCCGGAGCGCGCTTAGCCCTGCGGTGAGGCGGTAGCAACGTCCTCAGCGGGCCGGGGCGCGCTCAGCGGGCGGCGAGGCGGTCGACGACGCTCCAGGCGATGCCGTCGAGGATGTCGTGCTCGCTGGTGAGCACCGTGTTCAGGCTGCGCCCGGTCTCGGCCACGGCGTCGCGCACGCGCGTCACCACGTCGTGCCAGACGAGCGCGCCCGCACCGATGACGTCGGTGCGCCCGGGGTGCATGAACCCCAGCGCGGCGCGCTGCGCGTAGCTGCGGCGTAGCAGGTCGTCGCACGCCGCGAGCACGGCGTCGACGGGCAGCTCGGCAGCGTCGATGCGAGAGCGGTCGTAGCGGTCGAGGCCCAGCACGTGCGCCGTCACGGTGGTGACGGTCCCGGCGAGCCCGACGAGCGTCGCGGCCTGGCCCAGCGGCACCACACGCGCGGCGGCGTCGAGGGCGGCGGTGACGTCGGCACGAGCAGCGCCGATCTCGTCGTCCGTCGGAGGGTCGCTGCGCAGGTGCCGCTCCGTGAGCCGCACGGAGCCGACGTCCATCGACAGCGCGGCCCGCGGGGCGTCGTCGCCCAGCACCAGCTCCGTGGAGCCGCCGCCCAGGTCGACGACGAGGAACGGCGCCGGGTACCGCGCCGCGAGCACGCCGACCGCCCCGCGGAACGACAGTGCCGCCTCCTCCTCGCCGCTGACCACCTCCGGGTCGACGCCGATCGCCTCACGCACCCCGTCGACGAACTCGTCGCGGTTGCGCGCGTCACGGGTCGCGGAAGTGGCCACGAACCGCACGGCCTCGACCCCGAGGCAGTCACAACGGGCCGCGTAGGCGCGGGTCTGGTCGAGGGTGCGCGCCAGGGCCGCGGGGGCGAGCTCCCCCGTGCGATCGACGCCCTGACCGAGCCGGACGATCACCGCGTCACGCTCGACGTCGACGAGGGCGGCCCCCGCGACGTCGGCCACGAGAAGCCGGATGGTGTTCGTCCCGCAATCGATGGCTGCCACGCGCGTCACCGCGACATCGTGCCATCGACCCTGGGCTGAGCCGGAATCGCCCCCTGCCGCCGCGTTCGGCAGACCAGCCGGCTCAGCAACGGCAGGCGGGCCGGCTCAGCAGCAGCGGCAAGCCGACCGGCTCAGCACCGGTAGCGGTCCGGCCGCTCAGCACCGGCAGCGGTCCGGCCGCCAGGCGCCTGCGACCAGCTCCAGCACCTCGTCGCCGATGGGGTTGACACCCGGACCCGCCGCGAGCGCATGGCCGACGAGCGCGTGGAGGCACTTGACGCGCGCCGGCATCCCGCCGGCGGAGATCCCGTCGATCTCGGGGACGTGGCCGAGCGCCTCCCGGTCCGCGAGGTAGGCGCGATGGGCCTGCAGGTAGGCGACCCGGAGCCCTTCGTCGTCGGCCAGCCGTGCGGTCATCGCCTTCATGATGCCGGTCGCCTCGAGCGCGCTGATCGCGGCCACCGCCGGCGGGCAGGTCAGGTAGTACAACGTCGGGAAGGGACTGCCGTCGTCGAGGCGTGGCGCGGTGACGACGACGGTCGGCCGGCCGCACACGCAACGCGCGGCGACGCGCACCGCACCGCGCGGCTCATGCCCCAGCTGCTCGGCCAGCACCTCCAGGTCGGCTGCGTCGATCGTCACGGCACCATTCTCCCCGCCGCTCCTGCCCCGCCCTCCCCCCTGATCCCCCGCCCCGCCCGCCCTGCCTCCCGCGAGGCCACCGCCCGCCTCGCCTCCCGATTCGGCACTTCGGTGCGACCTCGGCACATTGATGCACCGAATCGGCACGGATGTGCCGAGTTGGCGAGGTCGGGACGGAGCCACGACCGGCCGCGCTTGACTCGCCGTGCCAACCGACCAGCAGGCGTCGCCGGGGTGGGGGGTGTGGGCGGGAGGGCAGTGTGGGGCGTTGGTGAGGGCTCGAGATGCGCAGGCGTGTGCCGAGGAGGGAGCTACGGGGTGGCGCGGCCGCTGGGGGCAGTGCCGGTGGGCGCGGTGCCGGTGGGCGCGGTGGCGGTGCCGGTGGGCGCGGTGGCGGTAGGTGCGGTGCTGGGGGAGGTGCCGGTGGAGTCGGTGGATGCTTGGTCGGCTCCCTCGACGGACCGCCACACCCGCACGTACCAGGGGGCGGCCGGACCCGCCGGGGCGGCCCCCGGTGCCACGACGGCGGCAGGCGCCTCGCCCGGCACGGTCTCGGGGTCGACCACGCGCCACGCGGTCTCCCCCGGCATGACGAAGCTCAGCCGCTCCCGCGCCTGGGCGGTGATGTACGCCGGGTCGTTCCACCGGGCGAGGTCGGCACCGAGATCGTCGTTCTCCTTCTGAGCGGCGGTGACCTTCGCCTGCAGCGCGTCGACGGCCGCCTTCTCCGCCAGATAGGAGTGCAGCGTCGGGTAGACGAGGACGAACGCGAGCAGCCCGACGACGCCGAGCACCATCGCACGCGCGCTGATCAGCCTGGGGGTCTTCGCGCGGACCCGCTCCACACGCGGCCCACCCCGACCGGGGCCCGACGATCCCCGCTGCGGCCCCGGGGGCGGCGTCGCGGCCGCCGGCCTGGCAGCCGTCCGTGGTGGCGCACCCACCCGTGGCGCGGCGCCCACCCGAGGTGCCGACCCGACCCTGGGCGTGGCCGGCCGCGGCGCGTTCGGCCGCCGGCCGACGCCGGACGACGACGCGCGAGGGGCAGGCATGTCCCCGATTGTGCCCGCGGCCTCGCCGATCCCCGCGGACCCCGCTCCCCGTCGCCGTGTCCCGCGGTCAGCGCGCGCCTTACGCGGTGGTGCGCGCGGACGCAGTGCGAGGCCCTCCGGGACGCGGCCGACAAACCCTGGCGGTATCGTGCGTCGCTTACTACCATGCGTCGCATGGAACCGGACGAGGAGGGGTCCGTCCTCACCCAGCTGAGACGGGGCACGTTGGAGTACTGCGTGCTCGCCTACCTCGAGCACGGCCCGTCGTACGGGCAGGACATCGCCCGCGCGCTCGGTTCGGACCCATTGCTGTTCGGCTCCGAGGGGACGCTCTACCCCCTGTTGACGCGGCTGCGCCGCCGGCGCTGGGTGGACACCACCTGGCAACCCTCCCCCACCGGGCCGCCGCGCCGGTACCACGCGCTGACCGACGAGGGCCGTGCGGCGCTGCGCACCTTCGTCACCGTCTGGGAGCCGTTCCGCGCCGGTGTCGACCGGCTGATGAAGGGAACCGACCGATGACCGTGCAGTCGCCACTCGTGGCGGCCTACCTCGCCGATCTTGACCGCGCCCTGGCCGGCGCCGACCCGGCGGACCGGCTCGAGATCGTCGACGCGGTGCGTGAGCACATCGACGCGGCGGTCTTCGAGTTCGGCGCCGCGCCGACGCAGGCGGAGATCGCTGGCGTGCTGCGTCGCCTCGGCACGGCCGACGACGTCGCGGCCGCCTGGGCGGTCGGGGCCGATCGTCCGCCCCCGCCGCTGCCGCTGCTGCGGCCCACCGCACACGGCCTGCAACCCGTGCCGGCCGGCGAGACCGGGCCGCGGCGCCTGCCAGTCTGGCTCATCGGGCTTCTGGTCCTGGTGGCGCTCGTCGCCGCCGGCCCGGTGATGTTCCTGCTGGGCGCGCTGGCGCTCCGGCTGGTGGGCGCCCTCGTGTTCCTGTTGCCCGTGCTGATCGTCGCCGGCACCGTCGCCTGCGGCGTCGCCTGGCGGCGCTCGACGACGCATCGCGGCGCATGGCTCACCGGATTCGTCGCCGGCCTGGTGCTCGTCGTCGGCACAGCGGTCGCGGCCGCGGGATGGATCGCGGTGGGTTCCGACGGTGGGAGCAGCGGCGGCAGCGTCCAGGTCACCAGCATCCCAATGCCGACACCCGCCCCGGGCTCCGGCCTGCCCTGACCTGCGCCCGGCCAGACCTGCTGTACACGCCGCGGGCCGGCCACCTGCGCAAGGTGACCGGCCCGTGAGCGATGGAGCGGAGGATCAGGCCTTCGTGAAGCGGGGGAAGGACGAGGCGCCCGCGTACACCGCCGCGTCGTCCAGCTCCTCCTCGATGCGCAGCAGCTGGTTGTACTTGTTGATGCGCTCGCCGCGGGCCGGGGCGCCGGTCTTGATCTGGCCGGCGTTGGAGGCGACCGCCAGGTCGGCGATCGTCGTGTCCTCGGTCTCGCCGGAGCGGTGCGAGGTCATCGTGCGGAACCCGTTGCGGTGCGCCAGCTCGATCGCGTCGAGGGTCTCCGTCACGGTGCCGATCTGGTTGAGCTTGACCAGCAGCGCGTTCGCCGCCTTGAGCTCGATGCCCTTGGCCAGGCGGATCGGGTTGGTGACGAACAGGTCGTCGCCGACGATCTGCACCTTGTCCCCGATGCGGCTGACGAGCGCCTGCCAGCCCTCCCAGTCGTCCTCGGCCAGCGGGTCCTCGATGGAGACCAGCGGGTAGGCGCCGATCAGCTGCTCGTAGTACTCGATGAGCGCGGCCGACTGCACCTGCTTGCCCTCGAACGTGTACTTGTCGTCCGAGAAGAACTCGGTCGAGGCGACGTCCAGCGCCAGCGCGACGTCCTTGCCCGGCACGTAGCCGGCCTTCTCGATCGCGGACACGATGAGGTCGAGCGCGTCGCGGTTGGACGGCAGGTTCGGCGCGAAGCCGCCCTCGTCGCCCAGACCGGTCGACAGGCCCTTGGCCTTGAGGACGCTCTTGAGGGAGTGGTACACCTCGACGCCGGCGCGCAGCGCCTCCTTGTACGTGGGCAGGCCGATGGGCGCGACCATGAACTCCTGGATGTCGACGTTGGAGTCCGCGTGCGACCCGCCGTTGAGGATGTTCATCATCGGCACCGGCAGCAGGTGGGCGTTGGGGCCGCCGAGGTAGCGGAACAGCGGCAGGTCGGCCGAGTCGGCCGCGGCCTTCGCCACCGCGATGGACACGCCGAGGATGGCGTTGGCGCCGAGCTTGCCCTTGTTCGGGGTGCCGTCGAGGTCGATGAGCGCCTGGTCGACGATCCGCTGCTCGGTCGCCTCGTAGCCGATGAGCTCCGGCGCGATCTCGTCGATCACCGCGGAGACGGCGCCCTCGACGCCCTTGCCCTGGTAGCGGGACGCGTCGCCGTCGCGGCGCTCCACCGCCTCGAACGCACCGGTGGACGCCCCGGACGGGACGGCCGCGCGGGCGATGGTGCCGTCGTCGAGTGCCACCTCGACCTCGACGGTGGGGTTGCCGCGCGAGTCGAGGATCTCGCGGGCACCGACGGCCTCGATGCTGGCCATGGATGCTCCTTCTTCAAGGTCTTGTGGGTTTGCGACCCCACCCTAGTGGGGCACGGCAGGGCCAGCAGAGGACCGGGGTGGGACCTGCCTCACGCCACGGGCCGGGTGACTTCCTCGAGGAGCTCGAGCACGTGGCGGTACTGCTCGCCCGTCGCCCGCGTCATCCCGAGCTCGCACGTGCGGTTGCAGGAGGCGTGGGCGTCCCCGCGCAGAGCGGCGACACCGGCGGCCTCCGGCGCGGTCGCGGACGCGGTCAGCTCGGGGTGAAGCATCCCCCGGTCGCCGGCGAACGCGCAGCAGCCCCAGTCGTCGGGCACGCGCACCTCCTCGGCCACCGCGGCCGCGACCCGCTGCAGCGCCGGGTTCAGCCCCATCCGGGTCGACGAGCACGTCGGGTGCAGGACGAGAGAACCGAGCCGTTCGCCGTCCGGCAGGCGGGGCAGCACGCGGTCGGCGACGAACGCGACGGCGTCGATGACGGTCAGCGGCGCGCCGAGGTCGTCCTCCAGGGCGTGCACGATCCCCTCGGTGCACGAGGCGGCGTCGCAGATCACGGGGATCTCGCCGTCGCGCGTCGCCGCGCGCAGCGCGTCCAGCGTGCGGCGGCGCACCGCCGCCAGGCCGTCGGCGAGGCCCTTCGAGGACCACGGCGTGCCGCAGCACAGGGAGTCGACGCCCTCGGGCACCAGGAGCGTGACGCCGGCGCGGCGGCACAGCTCCTCCACCGCCGCCTGGACGCCCGCTCCGCCGCCCGCCGGGCCGAACATCGCGTTGACGCACGCCGGCAGGTAGACGGCCTCGGGTGGCCCCTGCGGCGCCGGGCGGGCCCGCGAGGTCACCTGCGACGTCACCTGCGCGGTCACCTGCGCGGTCACCTGCGCGGTCGCCTCGGCGGAACGGTCCCCGGAGGCCGCCGCCCGGTCGGCCCGCCGCGCGGAGCGCGAACGGCCGCGGCCGCCGCGGGGCAGCTCGGCGGAGTGCAGCGGCACGTTGTCCGCCCCGAGGACGGCGCGCGCGGCGACGTTGGCCACCGTCACGAGGGGCTCGGGCACGGCGGCGGCGACGTCGAGCATCGCGGCGGCGGCCCGGGTGGTCCCGGCCCAGTGCCGGGCCGCCAGGCCCCACACCGCGTTCGCGGCGCGGGTCGCCTCCTGCCGGCGCAGGCGCTTGACCAGCATCCCGGTGTTGATCGTCACCGGGCACGCCGTCTGGCACATCCCGTCCACGGCGCAGGTCTGCACCACCGAGTACTCGTGGTCGTGCTCGATGGCCCGCGCGAGGTCCTCGTCCCCCGCCTGGCGGGCGCGGGCGATCTCGCGGCGGGCGACGATGCGCTGACGCGGCGTCAGGGTCAGGTCCCGGCTGGGGCACACCGGCTCGCAGTACCCGCACTCGACGCAGCGGTCCACCTCCTCCTCGACCCGCGGGCTCGTCTTGATGTGCCGCAGGTGGGCGTCGGGGTCGTCGTCCAGGATCACGCCTGGGTTGAGCACGCCGTGGGGGTCGCACAGCGCCTTGACCCGCCGCATCACGTCGTACAGCTCGTCGCCGTACTGCCGCCGCACGAACGGCGCCATCACCCGGCCGGTGCCGTGCTCCGCCTTGAGCGAGCCGTCCTCGCCGAGGATCAGGTCCACCAGGTCCTCGGTGAAGGCCCGGTAGCGGGCGACGTCGTCGCTCGAGGCGAACCCGTCGGTGATCATGAAGTGGACGTTGCCGTCCTTGGCGTGGCCGAAGATCACCGAGTCCCGGTACCCGTGCCGCTCGCACGTGGCGGTGATCCGGGTGCACGTCCGGGCCAGGGCCGCGACGGGGACCACGACGTCCTCGAGGAGCGCGGTGGTCCCGCTCGGCCGCGCACCGGCCACCGCGGTGTACAGCCCCTTGCGCAGGTGCCACAGGTCGGCCCGCTCGGCAGGATCGGCCGTGAACCGGGCCGGCGCCGCGCCGGCGAGGCCGCGCAGCACCCGGTCCCCATCCGCACGCAGCGCGTCGAGGCCCTCGTCGTCCGCCGCCTGGTACTCCACCAGGAGGGCGGCCTGGGTGCCCACGTGCAGGTCCATCACCTGGCTCGGCGTCCCCGGCAGGTGCTGGCCCACCCGCAGCGACATCGCGTCGAGCAGCTCGAGCGTCGCGGCGCCCGTCCCGACGAGGGCGGGCAGCGCGTCGTTGGCCGCCTCGAGGTCGTCGAACACGACGAACGCCGTGGCGACCCGGGGCAGCACCGGGACGGTCCGCAGCACGGCTTCGGCGATGAACCCGAGCGTGCCCTCGGAGCCGACGAGCAGGTGGGCGAGGATGTCGACCGGCCGGCCGAAGTCGAGGAACGAGTTCAGCCCGTAGCCCATCGTGTTCTTCATCGAGAACTGGTGGCGCACCGTCCGCACCGAGGCGGCGTCGCCCCGCACCCGGTCGCGCAGCGCGGCGAGCCCGCGGTAGAGCTCCGGCTCGGTCAGCCGCAGCCGCTCGTCCGCGTCCGGCGCCCCGGTGTCGATCACGGTGCCGCTGGGCAGCACCACGGTGAGCGACTCGACGGTGCGGTACGCGTTGGCGGTGGTGCCGCACGTCATGCCCGAGGAGTTGTTGGCGACCACGCCGCCCACCGTGCAGGCCACCTCGCTGGCCGGGTCCGGACCGAGCTTGCGGCCACGAGGCGCGAGCCGGGCGTTCACCTGGCGGACCGTGGCACCGGGCTGCACCCGGACCCGCGCGCCGTCGTCGAGGACCTCCACGTCGCGGAAGCCGCGCCGCACATCGAGGAGGATGCCCGTCCCCGAACCCTGTCCGGACAGGCTGGTGCCGCCCGCGCGCAGAGTCACCGGTGTGCCGTGCCGCGAGCCGACGCCGAGGATCCGCCCCACCTCGGCGGCGTCACGCGCCACCACCGACGCCTGCGGCGTCAGCAGGAAGTGGGACGCGTCGTGAGCGTGGGTCAGCAGGTCGATCGGCCTGGTTCGGACCTGCGCCGAGTCGGCGACCGACGCGCGCAGGTCCGCGAGGAGAGCAGCAGAGGCGGTCACGGTCACGGCCCCTTCCAGCAGAGGATGCGCGCCAGCAGGCGGGCCACGACGAGATTGTCCACCGGGGCTGGTGCCACGGCGCCCGGGCGATCCGGTTCGGGGGATAGATCGCCCGGGCGTCGTGGGTCGGTGCGGGTCGGCGCGGTCGAAGGCGTCAGAGAGCCGCGAGGATCTCCTCGACCTTCGCCTTCGCGTCGCCGAACAGCATGGCGCTGTTCTCCCGGTAGAAGAGCGGGTTCGGCACACCGGCGTAACCGGTGGCCATCGACCGCTTGAAGACGATCACCTGGCCGGCCTTCCACACCTCGAGGACGGGCATGCCGGCGATGGGCGAGCCCGGGTCCTCCATGGCGGCCGGGTTGACCGTGTCGTTGGCCCCGATGACGAGGACGACGTCCGTCGTCGCGAAGTCCGCGTTGATCTCGTCCATCTCCAGGACGATGTCGTACGGCACCTTCGCCTCGGCGAGCAGCACGTTCATGTGGCCCGGCAGGCGGCCCGCCACCGGGTGCACGGCGAACCGCACCTCGATGCCGGTGGCCCGCAGCCGGCTGGTCAGCTCGGCCACCGGGTACTGCGCCTTGGCCACGGCCATGCCGTATCCCGGAGCGATGACCACGGACCGCGCAGCCTTGAGGATCTCGACGGTCTCGGCGACCGACACCTCGCGGTACTCGCCGCCGACCTCCGCCGCCACCTTGCCGCCCTCGTTGCCGAAGCCGCCGAGGATGACCGAGATGAAGCTGCGGTTCATCGCCTTGCACATCAGGTAGGACAGGATCGCACCGGATGAGCCCACGAGGGACCCGGTGACGATGAGCAGGTTGTTGCCCAGCATGAAGCCCGCCGCCGCCGCCGCCCACCCGGAGTACGAGTTGAGCATCGACACGACGACCGGCATGTCGCCGCCGCCGATCGCCGCGACCAGGTGCAGGCCGAGCAGCAGCGCGATGACCGTCATGATCGCCAGCGGCCAGATCGACTGCGTCGGGATGAACCAGCACATCAGGGCGACCGAGGCGACGATCGCGCCGGCGTTGAGCACGTTGCGGCCCGGCAGGGTCAGCGGGTTCGACTTGATCTTCGCCGAGAGCTTCAGGTACGCGATGATCGAGCCGGTGAACGTCACCGCGCCGATGAGCACGCCGAGGAAGACCTCGACGAGGTGGGCGCCGCCCGAGGCCTTGTCGGTGAGGTACGAGTTGTAGCCGATGATGACGGCCGCGGCGCCGACGAAGCTGTGCAGCATCGCGATGAGCTCGGGCATCTGCGTCATCTCGACCGTGCGGGCCCGCCAGGTGCCGACCGCGGCGCCGAAGATCAGCACCAGGACGATGAGCAGCGCCGTCACCCAGACGGGACGCGCGGACTCGTCGAGCGCCAGCACGATCGTCGCGACGATCGCCAGGCCCATGCCGACCATCCCGAGGATGTTCCCGCGGCGGGCCGACTCGGGCTTGGACAGACCTGCGAGCGACAGGATGAACAGCACGGCCGCGACGAGATAGGCGGCCTGGGCCACCGTGGTGAGACTGATGTTCACCGGTTCACGCATCCTTCCGGAACATGCCGAGCATCCGGTACGTGACCAGGAAGCCTCCGAAGACGTTGATCGACGCGATCGCGGCGGACACCACGGCCAGGATGGTCACCAGCAGGTTGTCGTTGCCGATCTGCAGCAGCGAGCCGACCAGGATGATCCCGGAGATCGCGTTCGTCTGGCTCATCAGCGGCGTGTGCAGCGAGTGGCTGACGTTCGAGATGACGTAGTAGCCGACGAACACGGCGAGCACGAACACCGTGAAGGTCACGAGCGTCTCGACGTGGGTGAACGGCAGCAGGACCGCGAGGATGACGCCGGCGACGACCATCGCCGTGGTGTTGCGCTTCTTCGCCTTCGCCTTCGCCGCGGCCTCCTCGGCCGCCTTCTGCTCCGGCGTCCGCTCGTCGACCGGGCCCGCGGCGGCGGCCGGAGCCGCGGACACCGCGATCGGTGGCGGCGGCCAGAGGATCTCCTTGCCCTTCGCCACGGTCATGCCGCGCTGCACCGGGTCGTCCAGGTCGAGGGTGAAGATCCCGTCCTTGCCCGGCGTCACCAGCTTCATCAGGTTGACGACGTTGGTGCCGAAGAGCTGCGAGCTCTGCTGCGGCAGCCGGCTGGTCAGGTCCGTGTAGCCGACGATGGTCACACCGTTGTCGGTGACGATCTTCTCCCCCGGCACGGTCAGCTCGCAGTTGCCGCCGCCGGTGGCCGCCAGGTCGACGATCACCGAGCCCGGCTTCATGTGCGCGACCATCTCGGCCGTGATGGTGCGCACGGCCTTGCCGCGCACCAGCGCGGTGGTGATGACGATGTCCGCCTTGCTCGACTCCTCGGCGTACAGCGCGAGGGTGGCCTTCTCCTGGTCCTCGGTCAGCGCGGCGGCATAGCCGGTGGCCGACTTCTCCTGCTGGGCGGCCGCGGACGCCTGGACGAACTTGGCGCCCATCGACTCGACCTGCTCGCCGGCCTCGGGCCGCACGTCGAACCCGCGCACCTGCGCGCCCAGGCTCGCCGCCGCGCCGATCGCCGCGAGGCCCGCGACCCCGGCGCCGATGACGAACACCGTGGCCGGCGGCGTCTTGCCGGCGGCCGTCACCTGACCGGTGAACATCCCGCCGTACTCCTCGGCGGCCTCGATCACCGCCCGGTAGCCGGCGACGTTGGACATGCTCGACAGCACGTCGAGCGCCTGCGCGCGGGAGATGCGCGGCACGGCGTCGAGCGCCAGGGCGGTGACGCCCTTGGCGGCGAGCGACGACACCAGGTCGCCGCGGGAGTGGGGCGCGAGCTGCGCGACGAGCACCGAGCCCTCGTGCAGCCGGGCGACGTCCTCGTCGGCCGGTGCGTTGACCGAGGTGACGATGTCCGCGCCCCAGGCGGCCGCCGCGTCGCCGATCGTCGCGCCCGCCTCCTCGAAGGCGGCGTCGGCGACGTTGGCGCCGGTTCCGGCGCCGGACTGGACGACGACGTCATATCCCAGCTTCTTCAGCTGGGCGACCGTCTTCGGCGTCGCGGCGACGAGCCGCTCCCCCGGACGTGTCTCCTTGGGAACACCGATCAGCATCAGCGACTCCTCGTCTGGGTGCGCCGCACGACGCACCGGTCAGGTACGGCAGGCGGACCGAGGCGGCGATGCCCCGGGCCGGAAGGCCACGGACCAGCGTCGTGGTCCGCAAGCCATGGGATGACGGACTTAGGGCCCAGTCTGTCGGACCTTCGGCCCATGTTCGCGACACGACGTCACGGTGTCACAGATCGCACCGGGGGACCTTAGTGACAACTTTCACCTACTGCGCGACGTCGACCACGACCTCGCCGACGCCGTCGAAGGTCGCGCGGAAGCGCGCCGGGCCCGCCACGGCCACGCGGGTGAAAGACCCCGTGATGACGCGGTCGCCCGGCTCGAGCCCACGACCGTGCCGGTCGAGCAGGGTCGCGAGCGTCGCGAGCGACGCGAACGGGTCGTCCATGTCGGGCGTGGCCGGCGAGCTGCCCACCTGCTGGTCACCCGCGAACACCCGCACGTCGATCGCCGCGAGGTCGGCGCCGTCCCGCGCCGCCGAGCTCGGGCTGCCGACCACGATGCCCCAGTTCCCCGTCCCGTCCACGAGGCGCAGGGCGTCGGGCGCGGCCGCCGCGAGCCGCTGCTGGTTGATCTCGAAGGCGGGCGCCACACCCGCGACGGCCGCCCGGGCGGCCTCGCGGTCCACCGGCCCCCGCAGCTTCGCGCCGAGCACCAGGCACAGCTCGGGCTCGAGCGCGAAGCCGAACTCTCCGGCGAGGGTGACCGTCGCCCCCGACGAGAAGACGCGGCTGCGCACGATGTAGCCGAAGGGGCGGTAACCCGGGCCCATGCGATCGCGGGACTTGCCGGACGTGAAGCTCACCTTCCAGCCCGCCAGGGCGTCCCCCGCGGCGACGAAGCGGTCGAGGACGGCGAGCTGGAGGTCCAGCGCCTCGTCGCGCGTGACGTCCGGCGCGTCGGGAATCGGTCCACGCCCGTGGGCCCGCGCCTCGTAGAGGCCGTCCACCACCGCGCTCGTGCCTGCCATCGCCACCGCTCCTCTCGTCTGCCGGCTAGCCCGCGACGCCGTCCGAGGCGGCGCCCCGCCGCGTCGCCCACGCGTCGTAGTCCCGCAGCGTGGACTCGTCGGGCGGGTACGTGCCCCGCAGCGCGGCGCCCTGGCTGATGCGCATCGCCGCGTACTCCTCGAGCGACGCGCGGGACCGTGCCGCCGGGGGCAGGTCGGCGGCGAGGACGCGGGGCACGACGAGGACGCCGTCCTCGTCGCCGACGAGCACGTCCCCTGGAGTGACGGCGACACCGCCGCAGGCGATCGTCTCCTGGGTGCCGGCCAGGCAGAGGACCGAGCCGCGGGTCGAGGCGTTGACGGAGCCGGTCCGCACGGCGATGTCCAGGCCGCCGATCTGCGCCGAGTCGCGCACCGAGCCGTCCGTGACCACGGCCGCCGCACGCCGCGCGACCAGGCGCCGCACGAGGATCTCCCCGAAGCAGGCGACGCGGCCGTCCCGCATGCAGTCCACGACGACGACATGGTCCTCGGGCACCTCGTCGAGGGCCCACCGGAACCGGTCCACCCCGGGCTCGTCGGCCAGGTCGCTGCGACCGGGCACCATGCGCATCGTGTACGCGTACCCGACGAACGACGCCCTGCCGCCGACGCTCGACAGGCCGGCCATGAACTGCAGGGGATAGCCGCGCTCGGCCATCGAGGTCGCCAGGGTGGCCGTCCCCAGCCCGCGGAAAGCGTCCAGCTCGGCAGACACGATGGGTCCTTTCTTGCGTCGCGCGTCAGCGACAGGTCCGGAGGGGCTCTAGTTCCACGGGACGAAGGCCGCACCCGGTGTCAGCGGGTGCGCGCGGAGGAAGTCCTCGTCGACCTCGACGCCGATGCCCGGCCCGTCCAGAGGAGTGACCGTCCCGGCGGGGTCGAGCACGTAGGGCGTCGAGCACAGCACGTCGTGCAGCTGGTTCCCCTTGGCGATGTCCGCCTCGAAGAAGTGCGCGTTCGGCAGGCTCGCGATGACGTGGATGACGGCGGCCATGTTCAGCCCGGTCACCGACGTGTGCGGGTTCACGGTGAGGTGTGCCGTGGCCGCGAGCGCGGCGATCCGCATGACCTCCGTGATCCCACCGGACTTCGACACGTCCGGCTGCAGCACGGTGACGGCGCCCGCGTTGATGAGCCGCTGGAACTCGAAGCGCAGGTAGTGGTTCTCGCCCGCGGCCAGGGGCACGTCCGTCCACCGGGCCACCCGGGCGTACGCGTCCTCGGCGTGCGGCGGGAAGGGCTCCTCGAGCCAGCCGACGTTGAGCTCGCGCAGGGCCGGGAGCACGCGGCGCGCGTCGTCGAGCGAGTAGCGGGTGTTCGCGTCCGTGAAGATCTCCAGCTCGTCGCCGTGCGCCTCGCGCACCGCGCGGATGCGCGCCACGTCGAGCGACGCCTCGTCGCCGATGCGGAGCTTGACGGCCCGGAACCCGGCGGCACGGCACTCGGCGACCTCGTCGACGAGCTTGTCCGGCGGCTGGTAGCCGAGCCCGATCCCGCCGGCGTAGGCGGGGATGGCCCGCTGCTGCCCACCGAGGAGCCGGTACAGCGGGAGACCGAAGACCTTCCCCCGGATGTCCCACAGCGCCATGTCGAGGCCCGACAGTGCGCATGCGGCGGTGGTGCCGGCGCCGTGGCTCGCGAGCTGGTTGCGGTACACCCGCTCCCAGACCGCGACCGTCTCGAGCGCGTCCATGCCGAGCACGAGGTCCCGGATCGTCGTGTTGAGCAGCGCCGCCATCGCCGCCGGCCCCCGGATGTGGTGGGCCTCGCCGTACCCGATGACGCCGTCCGCGGTGGTCACCTTGACCACCACGGCCTCCCGCTTGACCGCCTGGCCGAGGCCCATGTTCACGGGCGCGGTCAGAGGGACCGAGCAGGCGAAGGCCTCGACATCGGTGATCTGCGTGTTCTTCATCAGGACGACCTCCCGTGGGACGGCGGTGGGACCAGGTCCCCGTCACCGCGGGCGGACCGTCCGGCGAGCAGGCGCTCGACCGCGTCCGCGACCTCGGGGGCGAGCCGGTCCATCGTGGTGGTGCCGAAGGACGCGGTGTGGGGTGAGAGCACGACGTTGTCCAGCTCACGCCACTCGGGGCGCAGGCCGGGCTCGTCGTCGAACACGTCGAGCGCCGCACCCGCGATCACGCGACGGCGCAGCGCGTCGATCAGCGACCCCTCGTCCACCAGGCCGCCCCGGGCGGCGTTGACGAGGAGCGCCGTCGGCTTCATGAGGGCGAGCTCCGGGGCACCGATCATGCGGCGGGTCTCGGGCGTCAGCGGGACGTGCAGGGTGACGACGTCCGCCTCGGCCAGGACCTCCCGCAGGGTGGCCGTGCGGACCCCGGCGTCCGTCGCGGGTGCCATCGGGTCGTACGCGAGCACCGGCATCTCGAAGCCGCGCGCCCGGGCGGCGACGGCGCGGCCGACCGCACCGAAGCCGAGCACGCCGAGGGTCCTGCGGTACAGGTCGGCACCGGTCAGGGGTGACCACTCGCCGCGGCGCACCAGACGGTCCGCCTCGGCGATGCGCCGGGAGGCGGCCAGCATGAGCCCGAACGTGTAGTCCGCGACCGACTGGGCGTTGAGACCGGGCAGGCCCGTGACCGCCACGTGCCCGGACCCGGCGGGCAGACGGACGTTGTCGGTACCCGCACCGGAGCGGACGATGCACGCGAGGTTCGGGTACGGGGCGATCGTGGACTGGTCGACGACGTCGGAGCCGACGACGAGGGCGACGACGTCCCAGGCCTCGTCGGGGGTCAGCGACGGCGGCTGCGCCGGCTGGGCCTCGACGACGTGCCACCCGCGCTGCCGCAGGAGCGGCGCCGCCCGCCCGTCGAGGCGCACGTTGCGGGCCGTGATGACGACGGTGCCCCGCCCCCCTGCCCGCTCGTCGTCCATCGCCGTGGCTCCTCAGCGTCCGGCAGGCACCGGTGCGTCGTGCGCGAACAGGTCGACGAGGCGCGCGGCGTCGAGGTCGTCGACGTCGCGCAGTGCGGCCACGAGCTCGGCGGCGCGGTCGGCCCCGAACGCCTCCGTGACGTTGCCGAGGAACTTCTTCTCGATGTCGGCGGCCGTCCCGCGGTTCTTCGGGTGGCCGATCGGGTGCTCCACCTCGAAGTGCAGCGCGCGGCCGTCGACGGTGGTGACGTCGAGGCTCGACTTGATCCCGTCCGGCCACATCGCCGTGAAGGCCGGCTCGTGCTCCACCGTCGTCTTCGCCATGAGCTCGCGGATCCGGGGGTCGGCCAGGTGCGCGGCGTCGAAGCTGTTCTTCGAGATGTACCCGTCGACGAGGCAGGCCGCCATGATGAACGGCAGGCTGTGGTCGGCGGTCTCGCGCGTCTCCGGCGTCCACTTCTCCGGCTCGCTCGCGATCTCGTGGTAGCAGTTCCAGAAGGTGCCGACCCGCATGTGCGCGATGTCGGACAGCGGCACCTGGTCGCGGAGCTGGAGCACCATCTGCAGCGCGCCGTGCGACGTCGACTCGGCGGCGAAGAACTTGATCGACGTGCTGGACACCATCCAGGCGTCGTCGCCGCCGAACGGCCGGACGTGGAACTCCCCGGTCACCTGCTCCCACAGCCCGTGGCGTCCTTCGATCGGCTGGTCGGGACCTGTCATGCCCGCTGCCGCGAGGGTGGCCGCGAACACCCCGAGCCTGGTGGCCGCGGCCGTCGCCGCGCCCTTCCACATGAAGAGGCGGCCGCTGCGCGTGGACCGCAGCGGGACGCACATGGTGACGACGAGGCCCACGGCCTCGCGGATCTGGTCCTCGGGGAGCCCCATGAGCTTGGCCGCGCCGGCGGCGGTGCCCAGCCCGATGAGCACGCCCTGGTCGAAGCCCTTGTCCCGGATGGGGACCGTCTTGGCGACGGCGCCGAACGCCTCGTAGGCCGTGACGACCGCCACCAGCAGATCGGTGCCGCTGCGGCCGTACGCCTCCCCCACCGACAGCAGCGCCGGGATCATGTCCGACGGGTGGCCCGTGCCGATGCCCTGGTACGTGTCGTTGTAGTCGAGGTACCGGGCCGCGACGGTGTTCGCGAAGGCCGCCGCCTCGACCGAGCTGGGCCGGTCGACACCCACCACACGGGCCCCCGGCGTGCTCGTCTCGTGGGACGCGAGCTCCTGGGCGATGCGGGCGGGCGGGCTGTCCCAGCCGCCGACGAGGGTGCCGAGCGTGTCGACGACGAGCAGCCGGGCGTCCTGGAGCACGTGGGCCGGGATGGTTCGCGGCGACAGTGCCGCGCAGTGGCGCGCGATGTCCGCCGTGCAGGTGTCGGTCATGGGTGGGCGTCCTTTTCCTCAGTCGGCGTGCGCCGGCTCCGCCTGCCGGTGGCGGGTGGCGGTGGTCGAGCGGGTCAGGGAGTGGCGGCGGGCGATGTGCTCGGCCACGAGCTGGGAGGCCCGGTCCGGGTCGCCGCCCGCGATGGCCTCGTAGATCTCGCGGTGCTCCACCTGCAGCTGGGCGATGGTGGTCCGGACGAACGCGATCTTCATCTCGCCCTCGATGACCTCCTGGCAGGCCCGCAGCACCGTGAGCGCCAGCTCGTTGGGGCAGCCCTCGATGAGCGTGGCGTGGAACTGGGCGTGCAACGAGGTCCACGTCGCCTCGTCGATCCGCGGGGCGCTCATCCGCGTGATGAGGTCCCCCATCCGCCCGATGATCGCGGCCGGCTGCGTCTCCGCGACGAGCTGGGCGGCCCACGACTCGACGACGGAGCGGAACTCGAGGATGGACTCGATGCTGAAGTGCTCGAGCACCAGCGAGAGCCGCAGGTACCGCGTCAGCACGTCGCCCGGTTCGGAGGACAGCTGGATGCCTTTGGCGCCGCGGTCGATCGACACGAGCCCCAGCGTGTCCAGCGTGCGGATGGCCTCGCGGACCGCCGTCCGCGACACCGAGAGCCGCTCGGCGAGCTCCCGCTCCGACGGCAGGCGGTCGCCGGCGCGGAGCTCTCCCGACCGGATGGCCGCCTCGATCACGCCGAGGATCTCGTCGAACACGCGGTTGGTCCGCACCGGGCGCAACCACGAGACGTCGGGCGACTCGCCGTGCGGTGCGGTGTTCTCGATCATGTCGTCAACTGGCATGGACCACTCCATACATCAACAGCGGTGGACAAGCAGGGGAAGTACGTCGTGACTTTCTCGGTGTGCGATCCACTGCCCGGGCTAGTCGATGTCCACCCCGACGAACTGGCTGACGGTGTCCGCCACGTCCGCGACGTCCGGCAGCCCCTTGAGGTGAGCGAGCACGGCCTCGGCGCGTTCGGCGCCGAGCACCTCCGCCGCGTTGAGGCGGAACTTGTCGTCGACGTCCTCGGGCGTCCCGCGGTTGAGGAAGTGCCCTGTGGGGTGCGCGACGTCGAGCGTGAGGACGCGGCCGTCGGTGAGCGTCGCCGCGATGCGGGTGTGCACCTCGTCGGGCCACAGCGCCGTCAGCTCCGGGTCCTCGTCGCACGTGATCCGCGCCATCACCTCGCGGATGCGGGGGTCCGCGATGTGCGCGTCGTCGAAGCTGTC
The DNA here is from genome assembly GCA_036398695.1 of Cellulomonas sp. GTDB lineage: Bacteria > Actinomycetota > Actinomycetes > Actinomycetales > Cellulomonadaceae > Cellulomonas. Next base: position 18,299 of record DASWOL010000216.1, read on the forward strand.
CTTGGTGATCCCTCCGTCGACCAGGTAGGCGGCGAGGATGAACGGCAGGCTGTGCTCGGCCGTCTCCCGCGTGTCCGGGTTCCACTTCGCCGGCTCGCTGCCGATGTCGTGCCAGCCGTTCCAGTAGGTGGTGACGGCGATCTTGTCGAGCTCGTCGACGGTCGCCTGCCGGAGCAGCTGCTTGGCGAGGTCGATCGCGCCGTGCGCGTTGGACTCGAACGGGAGGAACTTGAACGACGTGGTCGAGACGATCCACGGGTCCGGATCGCCGAAGGTGTGCACCGGGAACTTGCCCGTCACCTGGTCCCACAGACCGTGGCGGCCCTCGATCGGCTCGTCCGGCCCGGTCATGCCCGCCTTGGCGAGGTCCGCCGCGAAGATGCCCAGGCGTGAGGCGGCGGCGGTCGCGGCGCCCTTCCACATGAACAGCCGTCCCGAGCGGGTGGCACGCGTCGGGGCGCACATGGTGACCACGAGGCCGAGCGCGTTCTCGGTCTGCTCCTGGTCGAGCCCCAGCAGCACCGACGCCCCGGCCGCCTCGCCGAGGCCGATCATCACGCCTTGGTCCCAGCCCTTGTCGCGGATGGGCACCTCCTTGACGATCGCGCCGAACGCCTCGTAGGCGGCGACGACGGACGTGAGGAAGGTCCGGCCGTCCACGTGCTCCGCCTCCGCCAGGGCGAGCAGGCCGGGGATCACGTCGGACGGGTGACCGGTGCCGACGCCCTGGTACGTGTCGTTGTAGTCGAGGTACCGGGCGCCCACGGTGTTGGCGAAGCCGGCCAGCTCCACCGACGACGGCGTGCCGCTGCCCATCACCCGCGCGGGACGGTCCGACTGCACGCGGTAGGCGAGCTGCCGCGCGATGCGCGCCGGCGGGCTGTCCCACCCGGCGACCATGCACCCGAGCGTGTCGACGACGAGGAGCAGGGCGTCGCTCTTCACGGCGTCGGGCAGCGCCTCGTACCGCAGCTCACGGCACTGGGTGGCCAGTTGACGGATGCTGGCATCAGCCATCTCGAAACTCTCCTCTACGCGCGTCGCAGCGTTACGGCGATGGCCTGTGGCGCCCCGGGTGCCCTTCGTTGGGCCGGCGTGCGCACCAGGCTGTCGAGCCTGCGGACGGGGCGGAACCCTTCCGCAATGGCGTCATGGTACGACCATGGATCCATCGAGGACAAGTCTTGCATCCGATGATCGCATGGTCCTACCATCGCGGCATTCGGTACTCGCCGCGGCGCGGGCCCAGGATGATCGTCCATCCCAGATCCCGTCCGCGCCGTCCCAACCGCCGGGCAGTGACGCCCGGGTCAAAGGAGTAGGCCGATGGACAACAGCACCCGGACCCTGGCCCGGCAGTGTCGCGAGCTCACCGCGGACTCCGTACCGGCGGGCGTGCAGGACAGTGCGCGCCTGCTCGTGGTCGACACGCTCGGCTGCCTCGTCGGGGGCTGCGACAGCCCGCCGGCACGCGTGGCCCAGGGGCTCGCCGCCGCCGAGCGCGCGGCCCGCCCCGCTCGCCCGGCCCGCGTCCTGGGCACCCCCATCGCCTCCACGGTGGAGCTGGCCGGCTTCGCCAACACCGTCGCCGCCCGCTACCTCGACTACAACGACGCCTACCAGGGCGTCGGCACGGGACATCCCAGCGACATGATTCCCGGGCTGCTCTCGCTCGCCGAGTCGCTCGGGGCCTCCGGCGAGGACCTCGTCCTGGCGGTGGTCACCGCGTACGAGGCGTTCGGAGCGCTGGCGAAGGTGGTGCCCATCCGCGACAAGGGCTTCGACCAGGGCGTGCTCATCGGCATCGGGGAGGCCGCGGGCGCCGCCCAGCTGATGGGTCTGGACCAGGCCGCCTACGAGAACGCGATCGGCCTCGTCGCGACGATGTGCGTACCGACGCGCTCCACGCGGTCCGGACGCCTGTTCATGTGGAAGGGTGCGGCGACCGCCGCGGCGAACAAGCTCGGCCTGTTCGCCGCGCAGTTGGCCGCCGCCGGCATGACCGGGCCCGACGAGCCCATCGAGGGCCGCCACGGCCTGTGGGACCAGGTGACCGGCGAGTTCGAGGTCCGGCCGTTCGGGGACCCCGACCCGTGGACCGTCCAGACGACGTCGCTGAAGTTCTGGGCGGCGGAGTCCACGTCCCACGGCCCGCTGGAGAACGTCCGCGACCTGCGGACGCAGGTCTCCTCGCTCGACGACATCGCCGCCCTGCACGTGCGGACCTACTGGAACTGTTACCACGAGATCGCGTCCGAGCCCGAGAAATGGACCCCGGAGACCCGCGAGACCGCGGACCACAGCCTTCCGTTCATCATGGCCGCATGCCTGGTCGACGGCTACATCGACAAGAACAGCTTCGACCCCGCACACATCGCCGATCCGCGCATCCACGCGCTCATGGCACGGACCACCATCGACCACGCGCCCGAGTTCA
>DASWOL010000217.1:0-2633 GCA_036398695.1 Cellulomonas sp.
CGCAGGTGTGGGTGACGAACGAGTACCTGCACGACGGGCTGCGCGTCGCGGGCGACGTGATCCTGCCGCGTCTGATGGACCTGGCCGCCGGACGGTGGAGCGTCACCCGGCGCTGAGGTCCACGGCTGCGTCTCCGGACCAGGCTCTCAGGGGCGCTCCCCGAACGGGTCGGGATGCCACCGGGACACCGTCACGGGCGCGATGTTCCGCTGTGCGAGCTCGGCGGCGATGGTTGTCACCTGCTCGGCGACACGTCGCGCGGCGCCGAGCTGCTGATATCCGTCGCGGCACGTCAGCCGGATGCCACCGCGCCCGCCCTCCGGCGCGAGCTCGGTGACCTCCAGCGCGGTGTACTGCAGCGGCCCGACCGCCGGCACCAGTCCGATCGCGGCCTCGAGGTACCGGTTCCACCCCTTGCGGCCGCGGACGGCGGTGAATGCCGCCTCGCCGTGCGGGACGAGGCGGTAGCCGCCGCGGCCCAGGACGTCGGCCACGCAGGCCGCCAGCGTCGCCGGCCGGACCCGGGCCCGCACCTCGCACGCGGGGTGGGGGTGGGCGGCGCGCGTCCACGGCTCGACGACCGTGCTCACGGCGCCATGCCGTCGCTGATCTCGCGCAGCCGGATGCGCAGGGTGTCGAGCTCGTCGAGCGCCTCCGCCATCGGGTCGTCCCCACTCCGCGCCGCCGTCGCCCGGCCCTCGCTGAGCGTCGTGCTGGACTGCCCGCGCAGCCGCTCGGCCTCTCGCGAGGTGTCGGAGCCGTCGAAAACGTCGGCGAGGGAGGTGCGACCCAGGTCGATCCGCTGCTGGACACGCTGCCAGTCCGGTCCGAGATCACCGGCACGTGCTGCGCGGGCACGCTGCGCGGCCGCTTCGAAGTCCCGCTCGTCCGGCTGCGCGAGCCGGTCGAACTGCGTCGTCGCTCGTCGCACCAGATCATCGACGGCGGCCAGGTGCTCCGCGATCGCCGGGTCCAGCGCGCCGCCCGAGCCCGGCACGGGGGCGTTCACGATGTCGCGCCCTGCGACGCACGGCGGAAGACGCCCTCGGCGAGGTCCTCGAACCGGGCGAGGTCACCGACCACCGAGGTCTTGGTCTGGACGAACGTCGAGATCAGGGTGAAGGCCGTCTCGATCAGGGTGTAGATGGTGCGAGCGATCGTGACGATCCGCTCGACCTTCCAGTACGCGGTCGCGGCGAGGACCGCCCAGCCGGCTACCGGGACGGCCGCCTGGGCGGCGATGTCGAGGAGCAGCTGCGCGAGCGCCTTGAGACCGGCACCGATCGCCGCGCAGATCGCCTTCATGCCGACCGCGACCGCCGTGAGTGCGGACGAGACGGTGTCGCACAGCCCGCTGAGCCGGTGGAACCCCTCGGCGATCAGTCCCATCGCGACCCGGAACGCATCGGCCGCGTCGCCGCGCCAGGTCTCGACGGTCGAGGACACGAGCCGGGCGTGGTTGAGCCCGACCGCGGACAGCGCGGCACCTGTGCTCGTCCATGCGCCGGCAGCCTTGGTGACGTCCCGGGAGTCGCCGGCGAACGGCTTGAAGATCAGCTCCTCCAGGATCGAGTAGCCGCACAGCTGCTCGAACACCCAGTCGATGCCGCCGAGCACCGCACCGGCGCTCCACCGCATGTCCTGGGCCCAGTTGTCGTCGGCGGTGGGCACCACCAAGAAGGACTCCGCATCGACAGCCTCCGTGATGGTGCCCCCGTTGCTGCCCCAGGCCGTGATGTCCGAGCCGAGGCCGAGCAGATCACCGATCACGTCGTCGACGCTCTGACCGGTGGTCTGCGCCTTCTCCCAGAACCACGAGTCTGTGTCGCCCCACCCGTTCGGGGCGCCGTCCACGGCCGGCCCGAGCGACACGGAGCCTGGTGACGGCGCGCGGCCACCGCCCTGCCACCCGGACACCAGGTCCGCGCCCAGGCGGGCGAAGCGGCGCTGGACGTCCTCGTCCACCTGCACGTACGCGCTGAATGTGCTCCGCGCGGCGTGCGAGGTCGCGTCGCACATCGAGGCAGCGGTCCGCAGGCCACCAGTGCCCAGGCCCAGCACCACCTCGGCGGCGGCGCCCAGCGGCGCCAGGATCAGTCCGGTGGACCCCACGATCGACCCGTTCGCAGCCAGGTACGAGGCGGCGGCACGACAGTGCTCCGCCTGGCGTCCCAGCACCTGCCCCGACAGGTCGATCGTCGTCAGGTCTGCCTCTACCTCGGCCACGCGCATCCCCCGTGCAGTTGACGAAGCTGTGATGCTAACGCTGCCCGACGGACGAGGTCGTGCGGGCCGCCAGCGCGTCCACCTGCGCCAGGATCGCGTCCAGCACCACGGCCCGGTCGAACCGCAGCGCGTGCTCCCGGGCGCGGTCGGCCCACACCGTCCGCTCGTCCGCAGGCATGGTCAACGCCCGGTCCAGGGCGACGGCCAGGGCCTCCGGGTCCTCGACCGGCACCAGCAGCGCCGTGTCGCCCACGGCCTCCGGGATGCCGCCGGTCTCGGTGGTGATCACCGGCCCGCCGCCGGAGAGCATCTTCTCCACCAGGGCGATCCCGAAGGTCTCGACGAACTCCGGGCGCGGCTTGGACGGCAGCACGTAGGCGGCGGCCCCGGCCATCAGGTGCGGCTTC
>DASWOL010000218.1:0-4045 GCA_036398695.1 Cellulomonas sp.
AGACACGGTTGCCCCTCTTCCGTTGGTCACGTCCCGTGGGACGCGGTGCCTGTGACGTTGCCGGCGAGCACGGGCCGTTGACCGACCCTCGACCCCCGCCGCCTGCCGGGCGCACGCGGCGGGGCACCGACGGTGAGTCCCGGTGCCCGATCACATCCTGGGGTGATCCCCGTGCTCGCGCGATCGCAACGCTGGCACCGGCGCCCTCATGCCACCGCGTAGGCGCCGGCGTCGATGTCCTCCACCAGGCCGGGACCGATGGGGCTCCAGCCGAGCAGGTCGCGGGTGACGACGCTGGTGGCCGACATGTCGAGGGCGAAGAACCCGCCGATCCAGCCGAAGTGCCCGGCCACGTCGTCGGGTGCGATCGAGGTCACCGGGAGCTGCAGGGCACGGCCGAGCGCCTCGGCGATCTCGCGGCTGGAGACCCCTTCCTCGGCGACGGCGTGCAGCCGGGCACCCGCCGGGGCCCGGGTGAGGCCCAGGGCGATGAGGCGCGCAGCATCCGAGCGGTGCACGGCGGCCCACCGGTTGGCCCCGTCGCCCGGATAGCCGCTGACACCGTGCTGGCGCGCCACGGCCGCGATCGCGGCCACGAACCCGTGGTCCCCCATGCCGTGGACGGAGGGCGAGAACCGCAGCGCGACGCTGTGCACGCCGCGCTCGACGAGCTCGAACGCGAGGTTCTCGGCACCGCCACGCGGCGAGTCGGGCCCGTGGAACGGGGACGGGTCGGCCTCGGTGGCCGGTCGCGGCGCACCGGTCCGTGGGACGATCCCGGCGACTCCGGCGGCGAGCAGGAAGGGCTTGCCGGTGCCGACCAGGGCATCGCCGATGGTCTGCACCGCCGCCCGCTCCGCGGCGTTCGAGGCGGCGGGGTTCGACCAGTCGTGCGTGTTGGCCAGGTGCAGCACGGCCTCGGCGCCCTGCGCCCCGGCAGTCAGGGCCTCCAGGTCGGCCAGGCTGCCGCGGCGAACGCTGACGCCCTTCGCCTCGAGGCCGGCCGCGGAGGCATCGGACCGCGCCAACCCCGTGACCTCGTGGCCGGCGGCCAGCAGCTCGTCGACGGCGGCGGAGCCGATCCATCCGGAGGCCCCGGTGACGAATACGCGCATGATCTCCCTCTTCCTGCCGCCATGTCAGCGACAGACATCACTGTACTCCCCGACGTCAGTCCCTGTCGTCACTAGACTGGGCGGCATGGTGCGATGGGAGCCCGGCGCGCGCGAGCGGCTGCAGCAGGCCGCCCTGGTGCTGTTCGCCGAGCGCGGCTTCGAGCAGACCACCGCGGCCGACATCGCGCGGTCCGTCGGCCTGACCGAGCGGACCTTCTTCCGCCACTTCGCCGACAAGCGCGAGGTGCTGTTCGACGGCCAGCACCTGCTCGCCGAGGCCTTCCGCACCGGCTTCGAGGCGGCGCCGGCGGGCGCCGCGCCGCTGGACGTCGTCGTGTCGGCCCTGCGCTCCGCGGCGGACTTCTTCCCCGACGCGCGCCGCCCCTACTCGCGCGCCAGGCAGACCGTGATCGACCAGAATCCCGCGCTCCAGGAACGGGAGCGCCACAAGATGGCCGAGCTCGCCGCGCTCGGTCACGAGGTCCTCCTGGGGCGGGGCATCGCCGATCCCGCGGCGACGCTCGCCGCCGAGACGGGCATCACCGTGTTCTCCGTCGCCTTCGCCCAGTGGATCAGGCACGGCGAGAACCGCTCCTTCGCGCAGATCCAGACCGCCGTGCTCGACGAGCTGCGGAGCCTCACCGGCTCCGAGAGCGTGCCTGTCCACCAGAGCTGAGGGCGAGGACGAGCCGGCGTCACACCCGGGTCGGCGCCTCGAGGGGAATCCGTGCGGACAGCAGCGTGCCGGTACCCGGCGTCGAGGCCAGCCGCAGCCGGCCTCCGACGATGCTGAGCCGCTCGGCGAGCCGCTCGGTCCCTGAGCGGCTGATCGTGGCGTCGTCGAACCCCGCGCCGTCGTCCTGGACGGACACGCACAGGACCCCGTCGTTGAGGTACACGTCCACCGACAGGGTCGAGGGACGAGCATGGCGCAGCGCGTTGGTGATGCCCTCCTCGATCACCCGGACCGCCAGAAGCCGCTCGGTCGGCCCGAACAGCAGCGACACGGGAGTGTCGGCGGCTCGCACCTTCGGGTCGACGTTCAGCTGGGTGGCGACCGAGGCCGGCACACGCCGCAGCAGGGCCCGGGCGGCCGGCACCAGACCGAGCTCGATGTGGTCCGGGTAGAGCAGACGACTCATGCCCCGGATGTCCCGCTCGCGCACGGCGTCCAGGTCCCGGCGGATGGCCTGGAGCTCCTCGACGTCCGCCGTGCTCTCCGCCCGGTCCCGGAGCCGCGCCGTGACCCGGTCCAGTCGCGCCACCAGCATCACCAGGTGCTGCTGCGCGCTGGCGTGCAGGCCCTCGGCGACGTCGCGGCGCACGCGGATCTCCTCGACCTCCAGGGCCCGCAAGGCCAGGGCGCGTTCCACCGCCAGCTGCTCGTTGGCCCTGCTCTGCTGACGGATCACACGACGGCCGAGCATCTCCGCGGTCCCCACTCCGGCGGAGACCACGCCGATGAGCACGCCCGCGACGAGCTCGGCCACCGTGGTCCTGGTGTGGAAGCCCGGGTACACCCCGAAGACCACCTGGCCGACGACGCGCACCACGGCCAGCGCGACCGCGGACAGCGCGACACCGGAAACGAGCGCGCGCGCGGACGTCCGGCGGTGCTGGCCCCACAGGCCGAGGCCGGCGAGGAGTGCGAGCACCGCGACGGCGTTCGCCGCGGCACGCTGCCACATCTCGACGTGGGACCAGTCGTCCACCACGGCGGCGTAGACGTATGCCGCCTGCAGCACGGAACCGACCGCATAGGCGGTCGCGAACACCGCCGACGCCGTCCACAGCACTCGCCGGTCGTCGCGGGACGCCTGCCACATCAGCTGCGCCGACCTGCCCTCGCTCACGTGCCACCCCTCGTCGCCCCACAAGGCCGGCACGTCGCGGCCACGGGTGCGCGCACACAGTAGACCGCCGGATCCCACCGCACATCCACCGACCTGCCGCCGCGCGCCGCGCCCGCCGTGACAGCGCAGCAGTGGCTCAACTGCGGCGCAGCAGCGGCTCGGCTGCGTCGCGGCGGGCGTCGCAGCGGGCGTCGCAGCGGTGGCGCAGCACCGCCACGGCCCCGTCCTCCGAAGCTCGCTCGTCGTCGCGGCCACCGCACCTGGACCGGACGGTCGTCCCTCGTTCACACGGGGTTTGCCAACGGCGCCGTTTCAGGAGAGGGTCAGGCCCGTGGAGGACGCGGAGTTCGACGGCCTGAGCAAGGCCGTCCACACTTTGGGCGAGGAGTTCTTCGCGGTGTCGCCGGCGCAGATCGCCGCCTTGGTCGCTGCCGAGTACCGCCGCTACGCGGGCCGGCCGGTGCGCGACTTCGTCCCGATGCTCGTCGAACGCGCGGTGCGCGCCCAGCTGCGCGCCCAGGAGACCTTGCAGGCCTCCTAGCCCGCGAGCCCGCTGCCCGTCACGGGTCCTCGGCTCGTCGTCGTCCGAACGCGGCGCCCCCCAGGTGCGCGTCCGGGACGGCCCATCCGAGCCACAGCGACAGCAGGCGGACCCCGATCACCAGCAGCACCACGGCCGCCTGAGCCGGAGCACCGAGCCAGCCGAGGTGCCAGAGCGCCGCGGTGAGGCTGGCGCCCACCAGCGCCGGGATGGCGTACAGCTGGCGGTCGGCCAGCACCAGCGGCACCTCGCTGAGCAGCAGGTCGCGCAACATGCCGCCGCCGATCCCGGTGAGCAGGCCGACGATGACCGACGCCGTCATCCCCGCCCCGGAGCCCAGGGCCTTCGTGGTGCCCAGCAGCACGAAGATCCCCAACGCGCAGGCGTCGAACACCACGACGGCACGCCGGTTGCGTGACACGCGGGGGTGGAACAGCAGCACGACGAGCCCGGCCGCGAGCGCCGTCACCACGTACGTCCAGTTCGAGATGCCCACCGGCGGCGTCGCCCCGATGAGCACGTCACGCACCACGCCG
>DASWOL010000219.1:0-1754 GCA_036398695.1 Cellulomonas sp.
CGTCGTGCACGCTGGCCGACGGCACGACCACACCGCCCCACCACTCGAGGATGATCAACCACGCCTTCACGGTCGGCGGCGGCCCGGACGAGGACGTGGCCACCGCGGCGGCGTGCCTGCGCCGCACCGTCGAGCTCAACACCGGCGTCCGCACCGACGAGCACCTGGTGGTCGACATGGCCGGTGTGCAGGACATGATCGACCTGCTCGGCGGTGTGCCGATGGACCTGCCGGAGGCGATGGACTCCCCGGAGGCGGGTCTGCACGTCGCGGGCGGCCCGCAGGTGTTCGACGGTCGGACGACCCTGGCGTTCATCCGCGCACGGAAGGGCACCGGCAACGGCCTGGAGCTCGGCTCGGACCTCGCTCGGATCACGCGGCAGCAGCAGCTGCTGGGCGCGCTGGTCACGACGGTGCAGTCGCAGTCGCTGCTGCGGGATGCGCCCATGCTGCTGTCCGTGCTCGACACGGCGTCGCGGTCGCTGAGCGTGAGCGACGGACTCGCGGACGTCACGTCGCTCGCCGGCCTGGCGATGGGCCTGCGCAACCTGGAGCCCGGCCGGCTCGTCACCACGACCGTCCCGGTCGCCGAGGCGCCGAGCAACCGGAACCGTGTGGTGTGGAGCGCGGATGCCGCCGAGCTGTGGGCTCGGATCGCCGCCGACGAACCACCCGCGCCGCCGACACCTCCGACAACAACGACACCCCCACCGCCGGCGACTGCGACGGGCTGACCCTGCCCGCCGTGGCCGCGCCGACCTAGGATGGTCCGGTGAACCAGCCCCGGATGAACGTCGAGTCCTTCAACCTCGACCACCGCACCGTCGTCGCTCCCTACGTGCGGCTCGCGGACCACAAGGTCCTGCCCGCCGGCGACGTCATCGTGAAGTACGACGTCCGCTTCACCCAGCCGAACAAGGCGCACCTGGAGATGCCGGTCGTACACTCCCTCGAGCACCTGTTCGCCGAGCACTCCCGCAACCACTCCGACCGGGTGATCGACTTCTCCCCGATGGGCTGCCAGACCGGGTTCTACCTGATCCTGCAGGGCGAGTGGGACTACGAGGACGTGCTGTCGCTCGTGCAGGCCACGCTCGAGGACATCCTGGTGGCCACGGAGGTGCCCGCCGCCAACGAGGTGCAGTGCGGCTGGGGCGCGAACCACACGCTGCCCGGCGCGCAGGACGCGGCGCGGACCTTCCTCGCGTCGCGCGCCGAGTGGAGCACGGTGACCGCGTGATCGCAGTCGACGCCGTCGTCGTCACCGCCATGGCGGACGAGTCGGCGCCCTTCGTCGCGCGTGCCGACTACGTGGGCGAGCCGGTCCGGGTCGGTCATGCCGTGCACCGGATGCTCACGTTCGCGGGCCGTGGGGTGCTGCTGGTGCAGTGCGGGATCGGTCTGGTGAACGCCGCCACCGCGGTGGCCGTGGCGATCCAGGGCACGTCGCCGCGCGCCGTCATCAGCGCAGGCAGCGCCGGAGGGGTAGGCGCGGGCGTGCGCGTCGGCGACGTGGTGGTCGGCGCGGACTACGTGTACACCGGCGCGGATGCCCGGGCGTTCGGCTACCAGCTCGGCCAGGTACCGGGGATGCCGGCGCTCTACGACGCGGCACCGCCGCTGCTGGCGGCGGCGCTCGCCGCCGACCACACCGGCCTCACGGTCCGCACGGGCGCGATGCTCTCGGGCGACGCGTTCATCGACGCGACGAAGGTCGAGGAGATCCGGGCGTCGTTCCCGCAGGCGCTGTCCAC
>DASWOL010000220.1:0-2376 GCA_036398695.1 Cellulomonas sp.
GCTCGCGCCCGCAGCGGGACGCCACGGACGGGGTTGTCCGGGACCGGAAGCGCCGTCCCGGTGTCGGCAGGGGTGTGCCCGTGCAGGGCGGCGAGGGTGCCGGCCAGCTGCTCGGCCCACGCGTCGCGGTCCGCCGGGGTCAGCTCGTCGGCCGGTGTGCCGGCCAGCCACGGCACCACGCTCCACGGCCACGCGAACGCCGTGCCGGGACGTCCCAGGCGCACCGGCGCCGGGACGGGGACCGGCAGGAGCGGAGCCAGGATCGGGAGCCAGTGCTGCTCGTGCCGCAGGAGCGCAGCCGCGGTGGCGCGGGCGGGCAGCCGGACCGCCAGGTCGTCGCCGAGCCGGAACGTGACGTTGTCCCAGCCCTGCGCGACGCGGACCAGCGACAGCCCGGCCAGGTCCGGGTGCTGGCTGCGCAGCAGCGCCCGGACGAGGGGCTCGTCGATCTGGACCTCGTGCAGCGGGTGGTTCACGGCTGGCTCGCCGGCCGGTTCGCCGGCTGGCTCGCCTGCTGGCTCACAGCTGGTCACACAGTCACCTCGCGCGAACGCGACCAGGGCACGGTCCATCCGAGCCCGTCGAACAGCCCGTCGAGCACCATCGCGGTGAAGCCCCAGACCAGCACGCCGGCAACCTCGAAGGCGGGCGTCCGCACCTCCGTGCCGCCGCGGCGATGGACGACGACCGCGCGGCCGGCCGGGTCGAGAAGGTCGGCGACGGGCACCCGGAACACGTCGACGGTCTCGGCGTGGTCGACCGCCGCCACCGCCGAGGGGCGCGCCCACCACGCCGGCACCGGGGTCACGCGATGGTTGCTCGCCGGCAGCGCGAGGTCGCCCAGCGTGCCCAGCACCTCGACGCCCGAGGGGTCGAGGCCGGTCTCCTCGACGGCCTCGCGCAGCGCCGCCTGCTCGGGGGTCTCGCCCGGCTCCAGACGGCCGCCGGGGAAGGAGACCTGACCGGGGTGGTGGCCGAGGGTGGTGGCCCGCCGCTGCAGCAGCACGTCCAGGTCGGCCGGGACCGGGCCGTCGGAGCGCGCGGGGACGGCGTCGAGCCGGCCGAACAGGACGAGCACGGCCGCGTGCCGGGCCGAGGCCGGCGCCGGCAGGACGCGCTCGGCGTCCAGCCGCCACTCGACGCCGCGTCGCACGAGCGCGACGAGCTCGTCGCGCGCACCTGCGGGCAGGGGCGTGGCCGTCACCGAGGGGCGGGATCGAGCCGCAGGGAGGGGTCGGTGCGGGTGGGCGGGTCGACGGTGGCGGACCGTGGGACCTGAGCGGGAGAGATGACCTGCGTCCCGAACCGGCGGGCCAGCTCGGCTCCGGCGGCGCAGACGCCCGGCAGCATCGCGGCGCCGTCCCGCCGGATCTGATGCACCTCGTCGTCGGACAGCCCGCCGACCATGTCCTGCGTGGTCAGCCAGAGGTCGAGCTGGTTCGCGTCGAGCTCGACGTGGAACTGGATGCCGAGCGCCGAGCCGGCGCGGAACGCCTGCACCGGCGTGGTGTCGGTCGAGGCCAGCACGGTCGCGCCGGGGGGCGGCTCCACCACGTCGGAGTGCCAGTGCAGCACCGTGGGCGACGAGCCCACGGGCCCCAGGGCGGACAGCAGCGGGTCGTCGGCGACGAGGTCCACGCTGCCGAAGCCGATCTCCTGCCCGGCCCGTCGCCGCAGCGGCGCACCGAGCGCCAGCGCGAGCAGCTGCATGCCGAGGCAGACGCCGAGCACCGGCAGGCCCGCCGCCACGGCGTCGCCGATCAGGCGTGTCTCGGCAGCCAGCCCCGGATGGCCGCGCACGTCGTCGGCGTCCATGGAGCCACCCATGACGACGAGTCCGGCGAGCTCGTCGGCGGCGGGCAGCCGCGGCGCCGGGTCGTCGAGCACCGTGCGGATCCGGTAGGGCACACCGAGCAGGCGGCCGATCAGCCCGGGGCCCTCGTGCGGGGCGTGGGTCAGGACGAGAACGGGCAGGCCGGCCCCGTCGAGCGAGCTCGTCACCGGCTCACCAGCCGTCCGGCAGCGGCCGGCCCTCGTCGAACCCCGCGGCGGACTGCAGCCCGACCACCGCGCGCTCGTAGAACTCGGCGAGGTTCGCCGCGCCGACGTAGGTCGCGGCCGAGCGCACGCCCGCGGTGATCTGGTCGAGCAGGTCCTCCACGCCCGGGCGCTGCGGGTCGAGGTACATCCGCGACGAGCTGATGCCCTCCTCGTAGAGCCCCTTGCGGGCGCGGTCGAACGCCGAGCCACCACGCGTGCGTGCCGCGACCGCCCGGGCCGACGCCATCCCGAAGCTCTCCTTGTACAGCCGCCCGTCCGGGTCGGCGTGCAGGTCGCCGGGCGACTCGTGCGTCCCGGCGAACCAGGAGCCGACCA
>DASWOL010000221.1:0-2745 GCA_036398695.1 Cellulomonas sp.
GGGCCGCCTGGACTCCGCGCAGCCGCAGGCCGCCACCGGCTACGAGCTGGACGCGATCGCCGCCGTCGTGATCGGCGGAGCCTCCCTCGCCGGCGGTGTCGGGCGCGTGTCCGGCACCCTCGTCGGCGCGCTGATCCTCGCGGTGATCCGCAACGGCCTGAACCTGCTGGGCGTCTCGTCGTTCTGGCAGCAGGTCGTGATCGGCCTGGTCATCGCCCTGGCGGTCGGCATCGACGTGCTGCGCCGCCGCTCCACCCGCCGCTGAGCGGTCCGTCTTTCAGTCAGCCCTGCTCGACCCACCCCCACGAGGAGCGAACGATGAAGTTCACCACCACCCGAGCCCGAGCAACCACCGCTGTCGCCCTGAGCGCACTGTTGCTGATCGGCACCACCGCCTGCGGTCGGGGCGGCGACGAGGCCACCGGCGGGGACAGCGTCACGCTGGCGCTGTCCACGCTGAACAACCCCTTCTTCGTCGACGTCCGCGACGGTGCGCAGACGGCCGCCGACGACCTCGGCATCGACCTGGAGATCGTCGACGCGCAGAACGACAGCACCACCCAGGCCAACCAGATCGCCAACGCTGTGACAGGTGGCACCGCGGGCATCATCGTCAACGCCGTGGACTCCGACGCGGCAGCTGCCGCCGTGGCGCCTGCGATCGACGGCGACGTACCGGTCGTGGGCGTGGACCGGGCGGTGAACGGCGTGGACATCACCTCGCTCGTCTCCTCGGACAACGTCGCGGGCGGCAGCCAGGCGGCCGACGCACTCGCCGCGTCGATCGGGGAGCAGGGGCAGGTGATCGTCCTGCAGGGTGTCCCGGGCACCTCGGCCAGCCGTGACCGTGGACAGGGCTTCGCCGACGGCATCGCCGCCTACCCGGGCATCGAGGTGGTGGCGATGCAGACGGCCAACTTCGACCGCGCCCAGGCCCTCGACGTCGCGACGAACCTCCTCCAGGCGAACCCCGACGTGGTCGGCATCTTCGCGGAGAACGACGAGATGGCACTCGGTGCGATCCAGGCGCTCGGCGCCCGGGCAGGCTCCGCCGTCAAGGTCGTCGGCTTCGACGGCACCGAGGACGGTCTCGGTGCGGTGGTCAGCGGCACGATGGTCGCGACCATCGCGCAGCAGCCGGCCGAGCTGGGCCGCCGGGCCGTCGAGGTGATGGCCAAGGTCCTCGCGGGGGAGACGGTCGACGCGGACGTGCCGGTGGCCGTCCAGACGGTGACCAGCGAGAACGTGGCGGACTTCCAGAAGTGAGCTCGTACCCGGATGCCGGCGGTCTGGTCGTGGTGGTCGGATCGGTGAACGTGGACCTGCTCGTGCAGGTCGACGTCCACCCGACCCCGGGCGAGACGGTGCTCGGCCGCTCACTGTCGGTGCTGCCCGGCGGCAAGGGTGCGAACCAGGCCGTCGCGGCAGCCCGGCTCGGCGCGCGGACCGCGCTGGTCGGCGCCGTCGGGACCGACGAGTTCGCCGAGCCCGCCCTGGCCGGCCTCCGGGCCGCCGGCGTCGACCTGGGCGCCCTGGCGGTCGTGGACGGCCAGACCGGGGTCGCCCTGGTGACCGTGGACGCGGCGGGCGAGAACGACATCGTCGTCATCCCCGGCGTGAACGCGACGACGGACGCCGCAGCCGTCGCCCGCCGTCAGGACCTCGTGGCGGGCGCGGCAGTCGTGGTGGTGCAGGGCGAGATCCCCCGGGCGGGGACCGAGGCGGCCGCGCGGATCGCACGCGGGCGACTGGTGGTCAACCTGGCCCCGGTGATCGCCCTCGACCGCGCCGTCCTGCTCGCCGCGGACCCGCTGGTGGTGAACGAGCACGAGGCGGCGCTCGCGCTGCGCGCCCTGGACGGCGACCCGGAGGCCGAGGTGCCGGTGCTGGCCGGGCCGGCGGACGAGGAGCGGGTGGCCGCGGCGTTGCTGGCGCACGGCGTCCGCTCCGTCGTGCTGACGGTCGGCGCGCGGGGGGCGCTCGTCGTCGACGCCCGCGGCGCCGTCCGGGTGCCGTCGGCCCGGGTGACCGCCGTCGACACCACCGGTGCGGGTGATGCGTTCGTCGGGGCGCTCGCGCACCGGCTGGCGGCGGGGGACGACCTGGTAGAGGCCGCGCGGTTCGCCGCCCGGGTGGGGGCCTTCGCGGTGCAAGCGGCCGGAGCGCAGCCGTCCTACCCGACGGCAGCCGACGACCTGCCGCAGGTCGGTCCGTGAAGCGTCGAGGGATCCTGAACGCGGAGCTCAGCCGGGGGCTCGCCCGCCTCGGCCACGGGCACCAGGTCGTGGTCGCCGACTCCGGGCTGCCCCTGCCACGTGGGGCCGATGTCATCGACCTCGCCCTGGTGGCGGGTGTCCCGACGTTCAGCCAGGTGCTCGACGCGATCCTGGCGGAGATCGTCGTCGAGGGCTCGCTCGCCGCCCGCGAGTCGCAGGGCACCGTGGTGGCGCAGTGGCTGTCCGCCCGCGGTCTGCGCCCTGACCTCGTCCCGCACGAGCACTTCAAGGAGCTGCTGCCGGCGGCGGCGCTGATCGTGCGGACCGGCGAGGCGACCTCCTGGGCCAACGTCGCCCTGCGCTGCGGCGTGCCGTTCTGACGGTAGACGAGGTCAGCGACGAGGTCAGCGCCGGAATGCTCGGGGACTCGCGTGGTGCGACCATCCCCACGGATCGCGGCCGTGCGCTACCTTCACAACGGCTGGGGGCGCCGTCGCCCCCTCTCGTACCCCGGGGGACACGCAGTGGC
>DASWOL010000222.1:0-3665 GCA_036398695.1 Cellulomonas sp.
TCGGCGGGCTGTCTTCAACGGCCCCGACGTGAGGACCTGTTGGCACAGCTCAGGCCGGCTGGCACCATCCACCCCATGACCGACCCGCAGGCGGCACCTGAGCAAGCGTGCGTCTTCTGCGCCATCGTCGCCGGCCAAGCGGAAGCAAGTCTCGTCTACCAAGACGAGACGGTCGTGGTCTTCATGGACCTGCGCCCCGTCGTCCCTGGCCATCTTCTCGTCGTACCACGCGAGCACACGGTGGGCCTCGAAGACCTCGACAGAGTCACGAGCGCTCATGTGTGGTCGGTCGGCCACGACATGGCACGAGTCCTGCGACGCTCCGGCGTGCGCTGCGAGGGGATCAACGTCTTCCTCTGTGACGGCGAAGTCGCCTTCCAGACGGTCTTCCACCTCCACCTTCACGTCATCCCTCGCTACGCGGGGGACGGCTGGACCATCATGCCGGACGAGGTGGAGCGCGAGAGGTCGCTCCTCGACAGCGAGGCTCAACTGATCAGAGACGCC
This sequence comes from Cellulomonas sp., assembly GCA_036398695.1. Lineage (GTDB taxonomy): Bacteria > Actinomycetota > Actinomycetes > Actinomycetales > Cellulomonadaceae > Cellulomonas. The sequence goes on from DASWOL010000222.1 coordinate 508, forward strand.
ATCGCGTCGACGGACTGACCGGTCACTTCGGCTCGTGCCGCGTTCTGTGCCGATCACCCCGCCTGCGCATGTCGGCGCCGCGGGGCACGATGTCCGTGTGCTGCTCGCCGACGTCGCCGCGACCTCCGCCGCCCTGACCGCCACCCGGTCGCGGCTGGCCAAGCGCGCGCTGCTCGTCGACCTGCTCCGCCGTGCGGCCCCGGCAGAGATCCCGGTGGTGGCCCGCTACCTCGCGGGTGGGCTGCGCCAGCGCCGCACGGGTCTCGGCTGGCGGTCGCTCGCCTCGCTGCCGGCGCCCGCCGTCGAGCCGTCGCTGGAGGTCTTGGCGGTCGACGCGCTGTTCGAGGAGATGGCGGCGCTGGCCGGCCCGGGGTCAGCGGGGGAGCGGTCGGCGCTGGCCGGGCGGCTGTTCGCCGCGGCGACGGAGCCCGAGCAGCGCCTGCTGCGTGGCCTGGTCACCGGGGACCTGCGCCAGGGGGCACTCGACGCCCTGCTGCTGGACGCGGTGGCCGAGGCCGCTGGGGTGCCCGTCGCCGCCGTCCGCCGGGCAGCGATGCTGGCCGGTGCTAGCGAGTCCGTGGCCGAGGCCGCGCTCGCCGCGGGAAGTCCGGACGAGGCGCTCGCGGCACTGGGGGCGTTCACGCTCGCCGTCGGCCGTCCCGTGCGCCCGATGCTGGCAGCGTCTGCGCCGGACGTCGCGGCGGCCCTCGAGCAGATCCCGGGCGAAGCCGCGGTCGTCGATGTCAAGCTCGACGGGATCCGTATCCAGGTGCACCGCGACGGCGACGAGGTGCGGGTGTTCACCCGGAGCCTCGACGACATCACCGCGCGGGTGCCCGAGATCGTGGCGGTCGTTCGTGCCTTTCCGGTGCGAAACGCGGTGCTCGACGGCGAGGCGCTCGCCCTGAGCCCGGACGGTCGACCGCTCCCGTTCCAGGAGACGGCGGCCCGCAGCGCGACCCACGACGCCGAGCTCGCCGCGTCCACGACGCTGCGACCGTTCTTCTTCGACCTGCTGCACCTCGACGGCCGGGACCTGATGGACACCCCGCTGGCCGAGCGGCTGGCGGCCCTCGACCCTGTCGCCGCAGGGTACGTGGTGGAGCGGGTCATCACCGGGGAGCCGGGTGCCGCGCAGGAGGCGTTCGCGCGCTGGGTCGCGGGCGGGCAGGAGGGCGCGGTCGTCAAGGACCCCGCCGCCGGGTACGAGGCCGGCCGACGCGGCGGCGCCTGGGTCAAGGTCAAGCCGCGGCACACGCTCGACCTGGTGGTGCTCGCCGTCGAGCGCGGCTCCGGCCGACGACAGGGCGCACTGTCGAACATCCACCTCGGCGCCCGGGACCCCGCGGGTGGGTTCGTGATGCTGGGCAAGACGTTCAAGGGCATGACCGACGAGATGCTGGCGTGGCAGACGGCGCGGTTCCGCGGGCTGGAGGTCGCGGACGACGGCTGGACGGTGCAGCTCCGACCCGAGCAGGTGGTCGAGGTGGCGTTCGACGGGGTGCAGCGGTCGCCGCGCTACCCCGGCGGCCTCGCACTGCGGTTCGCCCGGGTGCTGCGCTACCGGGAGGACAAGACGGCGGCCGAGGCCGACACGATCGGCACCGTGCGGGCGCTCGCGGCACCGGCCTCGGCGCCCACGGCCGACCGCTGAACCGCCTCGGTGCGCACCGCCGCGCCGCTACGATCACGGCCGTGATCCACGCCACGCCCGCTGCCACCCGCACCCCGAGCGGCCCGGTGCCCGCGTGATCGGCTTCTCCCTCGGCGGGCTGCTCGTCCTGGTGGCGATCCTCGCGCCGACCCTGCTGCTCGCACTCCGCCCGCCCGCCGACCCGTGGCCGGCCTCCCGCAGCGCGGGGGCGGTGTTCGACGTCGCCGAGCACGCGGGTCAGGTCGTGGTGTGCGTGCTGCTGGTGGCGGTCGAGCCCGCCTGGGAGGACGCGGACCTCGGCTGGTCGAGCGGGGGGGCCGGGACCCGGACGGTCCTGCTCGCCGTCGGTGCGGTCTGCGCGGTGCTCAACTACGTCCCGTGGGTGCGCTACCTGCGCGGTGGCCGGCGGTTGACGGACCTGTTCCGACCGCTGGGGGGGCTGCCGGTGCCGAGCGCAGCGCTCCCGGTCGTGGTGCTGGCGTGCGTCGCGGTCGTCGGGTCGGACTGGTGGCTGGCGGTGGCGAGCGCGGTCTTCGCCGTGGGGCACGTCGCGAACAGCCGGCACCTGGCGGCCGGCCTGCGCTCGGCCTGACTGCCGCGGCGGTCGAGGGCCCAGCCTCGCGAGTCAGCCCTGGCCGGGACGCACCGCCGCGGCCAGCGCCGCCTGGAGGCTCGTGACGTCGAACCGTCCCAGGTAGGCCGGCTCGTCGCGCTGGTAGCGCCAGCTCTCGGCCAGCGGTCCGGCGTCGACGGCGTCGTAGCCGAACGTGTCGAGGAGCGCGACCGTGGTGGCCTTCGCCGTGGCGTCGTCGCCCGAGACGGCCAGCGCACGACGGGCCGGGGTGCCGGCGGGCAGCCCCTGGGTGCCCAGGTCGGCGGACGTGATGTGGTTGAACGTCTTCACGACGAACGCCCCGGCCAGGTGCGCCTGGAGCAGCTCGGCGCTCGTGGTGCTGCCGTCGTCGATCGCGGGGAAGTGGCCGTCGCGCTCCCAGTAGTAGTTGTTCGTGTCGATGACGAGCTTGCCGACGAGCGGCTCGGCCGGCACCTGCTGGTAGACCCCGAACGGCACGCTCACGACCACGAGGTCGCCGTCCTCGGCCGCCTCCTGCGCGGTGCCGGCGCGGGCCGCGTCGCCCAGCTCGGCGACGAGCGGGACCAGCGTCTCCGGTCCGCGCGAGTTGCTCAGGATCACGGAGTAGCCGTGCTCGACCGCGAGCCGGGCCAGGGTGCCGCCGATGTGTCCGCTGCCGATGAAGCCGATGGTCGTCATGCCGGGGACAACCCCGGCGGCAGGGGTCGTGTTCCCTGCCTGTTTCCCGCACCTGTGAGTGCGGGAAAAGGTCTTGGCGGGTGGGCGGATCCGGACGTACGGTCGTCGGACACTGGAAGGAGGTGGTCCACGAGATGAAGTCTTCCTGGACGCGTGAGGTGACTGTCCGCTAGTCGCCCGAGCACATCGGACGGATTGCTCGATCCGCCTCGGTGCCCCGCCGGCCGACCG
>DASWOL010000223.1:0-2290 GCA_036398695.1 Cellulomonas sp.
CCCGGGCGGCGCCTGGACGACCGCCACCCCGTGCGCGCGCACCGCCGCGACGACGGCGGCGAGCCCGGCGCGGACCGGCAGCTCCGGCGGGTCGGCGAGCAGCCGGGCGATCGGGTCCGCGTCCACCCGTGCAGTCTGCACCGTCCCTCACGCCGCACCGTCCCTCACACCGCACCATCCCTCACACCGCACCATCCCTCACACCGCACCGTCCCCCTTGCTGCACCGTCCCCCCCGCTGCACCGTCCCCCCGCTGTACCGTCCCCCTGCTGCCCCGCTGCACCCCCACTGCACCTCCCACTGCACCTCCCCCGCGTGCGTCCGTACGATGGGTCGGCACGCGAGCGGAGGACAGCATGGGACGAGGTCTTGTCGTCGTCGACGTCCAGGTCGACTTCTGCGAAGGCGGGGCGCTGGCGGTGGCCGGCGGGGCGCGCGTCGCGGCCCAGGTGAGCGAGTTCCTGGCCCAGCACGCCGGTGCCTACGACGTGGTGGTGGCGACCGCCGACTGGCACGAGCCGCTGCCGGACACCAACGACGGCCACTTCGCCGTCGGCGAGCCGGACTACGTCACCACCTGGCCGGTGCACTGCGTGCGCGGCACCACGGGCGCCGCCTACCACCCGGACCTGCACCTGCCCGCGGGCACGGTGCACGTCCGCAAGGGGCAGGGCCGTCAGGACTACTCGGGCTTCCAGGGCACCGTCGTCGACGCCCCTGCGGGCGCACCGACCACCCTGGCCTCGACGCTCCGCGACCGCGGGGTGACGGCCGTGGACGTCGTCGGCTTGGCGACCGACCACTGCGTGGCGGCGACGGCCCTCGACGCGCGCGACGCGGGGCTGGACGTGCGCGTCCTGGCCGACCTCACCGCAGGGGTGGCGGTCCGGACGACGATCGACGCGCTCACCCGCGTGGTCGGCGCGGGGGCCACGCTCGTGACCGCGGAGGCCGCGCTGGTCGCCGCCGGCTAACTGGCTGGTCGCCGCCGGCCAACTGCACGGCCGGCCCGATCCGCGCGCACAGCCCGATCCGCGCGCACAGCCCGGTCCGGCCGTGCGCGGCCCGGTCCGGCCGTGCGCGGCCTGATCCGCACGCGGGGTCCGACCCGCGCGCACGGTTCCCTCGTGCGCCCGCCGCCTCGCACCGTGCCCGATGCCCGACACCCGTCGTCCGGCGCCCACCGCGGCCCGGCATCGAGCTCGGAGCAGGTCGGCCCCGTCCCGACCGCGGCTCAGCCCTGGTCGGCCGGGACGTACCCGTGCAGACGGAAGCTGTCAGCGATCTGCTGCGCCTGCGCCGACACCAGGCGACGGTACAGGTCGTAGGCGCTGTCGATGCGATCGGGGAGGTCACCCCGGTTGCGCGCCAGCAGCCACTCCCGCTTCGCCGCGGCGATGTCGCTGTTGGTGATGACGACCCGCGGCTCCTCGTCGTCGCTCATGCATCGAGCCTGCGTCCCTTTTGCCCGAAATGCCAGCCTCCATGTGGGTGATTTGTCCGCATTATCAGCAAGGACCTCCGCAGCACACCGTAATGTGATATCACTTTGCTATCCACCGGGCGCAGCCGTCCACCGTCGGCCGGGACCGGACCGCACGTGACGAGAGGAAGGCACCCGATGTCCATCACGCCCGAGGCACCCCAGGAGTCCGTCGGGGGGCCCGCGACCGGCCGGCCGGTCGGTCACGACGGCACCCGTGTCGAGGTGGAGGAGCGCACGGCCTGGACCGCCAACCCCGCGCCGGCACTGATCGGGGCCCTCGCTCTGCTCGTCGTCGGCACCTGGCTCGTGGCCCGTGCAGGCACCCGGGGCGAGGCTGGTGACGCCGCCTCCGGGGTCACCCTGCTGGCCGTGCTCGGCGCCGTCGCGTACCTCCTCGCCGTGCTCCTGCTCGCCGCGCTCACCGTCATCAACCCCGGTGAGACCCGGGTCGTGCAGTTCTTCGGCCGCTACATCGGCACCGTGCGCCGCACCGGGCTGGTGCTCGTCGTGCCGCTCGCGTCCAGGAAGAAGGTCTCGGTCCGGGTCCGCAACTTCGAGACCAACGAGCTCAAGGTCAACGACGCGGACGGCAACCCCGTCAACATCGCGGCCATCGTCGTCTGGCAGGTCGCCGACACCGCGCGGGCCGCGTTCGCCGTGCAGGACTACGGGGACTTCGTCCGGGTGCAGGCGGAGTCGGCGCTGCGCCACGTCGCGATGTCGCACCCCTACGACCACGCCGACGCGGGCGAGATGAGCCTGCGGGGCGCCACCGAGGCGATCTCCGCCGAGATCGCCGCCGAG
>DASWOL010000224.1:0-3448 GCA_036398695.1 Cellulomonas sp.
GAACGTACGGCCCGTCCCCTCGGCGCAGCGTGCCCTTCGCCGCGTGCTCGTCGACCAGCTGCTGCACCAGGGCCGACAGCGCCGGCCCGTGCCCCTCGCCGGCCAGGTGCGCGACGACGTACCCCTCGGGGTCGACCACGACGAGGGTGGGCCACGCCCGCGCGGTGTACGCCTGCCAGGTGACCAGCGTGGGGTCGTCGAGCACGGGATGGTGCACCTCGTACCGCGCGACGGCGGCCGCGAGCGCGTCCGGGTCGGCCTCGTGGACGAACTTCGGCGAGTGCACGCCGACGATCACCAGGACGTCGGGGAACCGCGCCTCGAGCTCGCGCAGCTCGTCGAGCACGTGCAGGCAGTTGACGCAGCAGAACGTCCAGAAGTCGAGAAGCACCACCTTGCCGCGCAGGTCCGCAAGGCTCACCGACCGCCCGCCGGTGTTGAGCCAGCCCCGTCCGACCAGCTCGGACGCGCGAACCCTGGGCAGCGTGCCGGAAGACGTCACCCGGCGATTGTCGCAGGACCTCCGGGGCAGACCGGGCGGTGGTGCCAGCGGCCGGGAAGGCTCGTCCCCTGTGTCGACGCCGAGGCCGGCGTGCACCCTGCGTCAGGTCGATGAATCGTCCTGGGAGAGCGCGTCGACGCAGTCAGTGCGACCGTCGGTGCGGCCACCGCAGGTCTGTCCGTACTGCGCGTATGTGGAATCCGGCGCCGCGGACCACGACAGCTCGTCGCACGCTGCGCCGTCACCGCCGGCGCAGGCGTCCCACAGCGAGTCGAGGTGGTCGTTGTCCCCGTACGTCACGGCGCCGATCGACGTGCACAGGTACCCGCCCTCGGTGCGTCCGCCGCAGGTGTTGCCGAAGTCCTTGTCGTCGGACCCGGCCGCCGAGGAGTTGTAGAGCTGGTCGCACGCGGCCATGTCCCCGCCCGCGCACTGGTTGTGCAGGGCCTCGTGCCGCTGGTTGACGAACACGGGGATGGCGACGGCCGCGAGGATGCCGATGACGATCCACGCTGCGCCGATCGAGAGGCCGGCGATCGCCATCCCGCGCCCGCGCGCGCCGGACTTCTTGATGCGGCTCAGCGCGATGAAGCCGAAGATGAGCGCCAGCCAGCCCCCGAGGATCCCGAACACCAGGGCGGCGATCGCGAAGCCGTCCGTACCGGGGTCCGCGGCGGGCATCGGATACGGACCGTACGGGGCGCCGTAGGGCTGGCCGAACGGCTGGCCGGGCATGGGCGGGTAGCCCGGTGCGGCGGGACCCGGATATCCCAGCGTCGGGACGGCAGGGGCAGCGTAGGCCGGGCCTGTCGTCGGTGGAGGGTAGCCAGTGGGCTGCGGCGGCGAGTAGGGCGAGGGTCCGGCCGCCGGTGGGTAGGGCGAGCCCTGGTACGGCGAGCCGGGAGAGGGCGAGCCCTGGTGGAACGAACCATCCGGCGCGGCCGGAGCCGACGGCGTGCTCCACGAGGGCGCCGCGGGCTGCGGGGGCTTCGGAAGGTCGCCGGGCGTCCAGCTCGTCTGGTCGTCCATGGCACCCCCTCAGGTGACGGCACCCTGCGCGTCGGTGACATCCAACCGCAGCGCGTGCGCGCGTGGGGGTGAACCGACGCGAATCACCCGCACCGGTCAGAGGCGGTCCAGCAGCCAGATCCGCGGGTGGTGTCCCTTGGCGAACACGCGCAGCGGCGGCTCGGCGGCGGCCCAGAGGGCGCCGGCGTCGGCGACCGCGCGCTCCATGACGCGCACCTCGTGCGTCAGCACCGCCAGCCGTGCCGCGGGCGCAGTCACGGCGTGCGCGGCACGCAGCAGCCCGGCGTGGACGGCGGGCCCGGTCTCGTGCGAACCGTGGAGCGCACCCCAGGGCGGGTCGGCGAGGACGAGGTCGAACCGCTCGTGCGCCAGCGCGGCGACCAGTCCGCTCGGCGACGTCGCGTCCGCCTGGACCAGCCGCGCGGTCCGTTGCCCGGCGGCGCGCAGGTTGGCCCGCGCCGCGTCGAGCGCCGACGGGTCGTGGTCCACGCCGACGGCGGCCGCCGCGGGGCCGGCCAGCAGCCGTTCCACGAGCAGCGTCCCCGACCCGCACATCAGGTTGAGTACGCGCTCGGAGGGCCGCACGCCGGCGAGCCGGCTCATGGCTGCGGCGATCGTCGCGTTGGCCGCGCCGGGGAAGTCGACCTCGCGCCAGCGCCGGGCGGACAGCGGCCGGGGGCCGAGCCGGACCAGCACGTCCCAGCCGGGGTCCTCGTCCTGCCGGGCTCCGGCGTTCCGGGACCCGCGAGCGACGCGCACGACGAGCTCGCCGTGCTCGGGCTCGTACGCCAGGCCGGTTGCCTCGTGGAGCAGCGTCGCGAGCCGGGCGAACGCCGACGAGTCGGCGCCCGCGGCCTCGAAGCGGAACGACGACGAGCCGGCGACCCGCAGCGACGCGTACATCGCCTCGATGATGCGCGCCAGGTGGTCACCGCTGGTCAGCGACCGCGGCCGGGGGACGTCGAAGTGGCGAACGACGAAGGCGGCGACCGCCGTGCGCAGTGCGAGGACGTCCGTGAGAGGGCCGGTCAGCTCGACGCGCAGGGCGTCGTCCCGGGCGGGTACGGGTCGCGGCGGGCGCTCGGGGGACAGCCGCTCGGCGATCTCGTCGGCCACCACGTCACCCAGGCCCGGCAGGAAGGTGACCTCGACCGTGCTGCCCGGTCGCCGCGACGCCCCCCGCCCGCCGGGACCGGCGGGGCGTTCGCGCCCGGGCGGCAGGGACTGCCGGCGTGGCGCGGGTCTGTCCGCCGGGCGCCGGCGGCCGGCCGGGCCACCCGACTCTCGTGGGCCTGGCACGCGGGTCAGGCCGACTCGGCGGCGACCGCACCGACCGCGCGCAGCACGAACTGCTCGGTCTGCCGCACCATGCGCTCGTGGTCCGCCACACCGGTGCCGGGGCCGTGCGCCGACAGGCAGGCGTTCACCAGCGGCACGGTGGTGTCGAGGTCCTGCTCGGGAAACGCGCCGGTGACGATGCCGCGGCGCAGCACGCCGCGCAGCACCGACTCGAAGGCGGCGACGTGCTCGCGCAACCGCGCCTGCGTCTGCCGGGACACCATGGTCCGCAGGTCGGCGCCGGGGAACTGGTGGTCGTGGTCCAGCCTCACCTGCGCGCGCACGTAGTGGCGCAGCTGCTCCACCGGGTCCTCGATCTCCTCCAGCCGCCGCTGCAGCAACGCGGCGTAGCGGTCGGTCTCGTCGGCGATGTAGGCGACGAGCAGCGCCTCCTTGTCGGCGAAGTGGTTGTAGACGGCGGTGCGCCCCACCCCGGCGGTGGCCGCGATGTCCGCGAGGGTGATCGTGTCGAACCCCCGGTCGGCCATGAGGGAGGAGAGGGCGTCGAACAGTCGGCGGCGCGTCTGGGCGCGGTGCTCGCGCAGCGACCCGCCGATGATCTTGGGCATGCTGACATGC
>DASWOL010000225.1:0-35898 GCA_036398695.1 Cellulomonas sp.
CGCACGCGACGCGCCGATGGCGTGTCGCTCTTCTCGTCAGGCGCCCGACGCGACCTGCACCGACTGTCCGGGCGCCAGCAGCAGCACGTCGCACCCCGGCGCCTCGTGCCGTGCCGCGGCGGCGAACGCGGGCCCGGCCCGGTCCATCCAGCCCGGCGGCAGCCGCCGCGACGCCGGCGCGTGCAGGGTGCCCCAGTGCACCGGGATCGCGGCGCGGGCGCCGACGAGCGCACACGCCCGCGCCGCCTGGACAGGGTCCAGGTGCCCGCCGGACAGCCGTGGCCCCCACCCGCCCACCGGCACCAGCGCGAGGTCGACCCGTCCGCCGAGCAGGTCCGGCACGGCGGCCATCGCCGGGTGCGGCCCGGTGTCCCCCGCGAACCAGATCCGCAGGTCGCCGGCGCGCACGACGAAACCGCACGCCGCGTTGGGCCGGTGCGGCATCCGGCGCTCGCCGTGCACGGCCGGCACCGCACGCACCTGCACCCGCTCGGACCGTCGCCCGGCCGGCACCGTCCACCACGTGCCCTCGGGCAGTCCCACGCCGCCGGGGATCTTGTGCCGGCGCAGCCAGCGGGCGTTCGCCGGTGCCGCCACCACGGGCGTGCTCCCGAGCAGCTCCAGCGAGCCGATCTCGGCGTGGTCGTGGTGCAGGTGCGAGAGCAGCACGGCGTCGGGGTCACGCCACGCCGCCGGGTCGGGCGCGGCACCGCGACGCCGCAGCAGGCCGGCGTGCTCCCGCAGCAGCGGGTCGGTCAGCAGGCGGACGCCCGCGACGTCGACCACCACGCTCGCATGGCCGAGCCACGTCACCAGCGCTCCGGTCACGGTGCCGCTCCCCCGCCACCACCGCGCCCGTCGCGCAGCCCCGCCTCACGCAGCCACGTCTCGAGGCAGTCGTGCACGGCCTCGGCACCGACCAGCACGCGCCGGTCGCCGACGAGCTCTCGGCTCTCGTCGGCCACCGTCCAGGCCGCCGGGTGGAGCAGCATCGCCCAGTTCTGGTCCCCGCCCAGCCCGCCGTGGGACCCGACCTGGCCTTCGAAGGCGTGCACCTGCCCCTCGGGCGTCACCGCGGAGACCACCAGCAGGTCGCCGGCGTCCGGCAGCCGTGCCGCGCGCGCCAGGTCCGCCGCGGCCCGCGGCCCGTACCCGGCCAGCGGGTCCTGCCCGTCCCCGGGCTCGTCCACCTCCAGCGGCCGCACTCCGCGGGGGCCGACGACGACGAGCCCGCGGTCGGCGGTGTCGACCACGACCGGCCCGACGCCCGGCGTCTGCGCCAACCCGGCGACCAGACCCGGGTACAGCCCCTGGAGGTCCTCGAGCACGGGCCGGCACGCCAGCCGGGGGAACCAGACGAGCGCCAGGTTCCCGGACGCGGCGACCACCACCTCGGGCGGAACCGCACGCCCGCCGTCCGACGCGCGCTCGGGCGCCGCCGCGGGCTCCTCGTCCGCCAAGGCCCGCTCGCCGCGCACCCCGGCATGCCCGGCACGTCCACCGTCTCGCCCGTCTCGCCCGTCTCGCCCGTCTCGCCCGCTCGCCGGCTCCTCGCGCCCGTGCGGCCCCTCGTCGCGCGAGCCGCGCTCGTCGTGCGCCGCCCCGGCCCGCCGCAGCAGAGCCGTGCGCGCGGACGAGCGCCCGAACAGGTCGGTGAGCAGCGCGTCCAGCGGCCCGAAGTCCTCGCCGCCCGCGGACGCCAGGCCCGCGGCGTCCGGCACCGCCATCAGCCGGCGCAGCACGTCGAGCAGGCTCGCGCCCGCCACCTGGGAGAACGGCGCACCCAGCGCCTGGCCGTGGTCGGACAGCACGACCACCTGGTACTCACGCGGCGCCCACGGCAGCACGCGCTCCACAGTGCCGAGCACCCCGTCGAGGCCCTCCAGCGCACGCAGCGACTCCGGACGGGTGGGTCCGGCGTGGTGCGCGATCTCGTCGTAGTCCACGAGCGCGACGAAGACCACCGGGGCCCCGTGCTCGAGCGCACCGGCGACGATCGACGTCGACAGGTCCCGCATGAGGACGTTCGTCAACGCGCGCAGCGGCACGTACCAGCCGCCGCGGCGGATCCGCGGCCGCACGCCGTGCTCGCGCTGACGACGCGCCTGGTACAGCTCCTTGAGCATCTCGCCGACGGTCACCGTCAGGGCTCTGACCAGCACGAACGGGTCAGCGAAGAAGCGGACGTAGCCGCTGCCCGGGCCGACGCCCCGCCGCGGCCCGCGACTCATGACGAGGTAGGTGGTGTCCGCGTCGCCCGACACCATGGTGCCCACGGCGACGCCGCCGCCGGACAGCAGGCCGTCGCCGGTGGAGATCCTCTCCTCGATCGACGCGGCGTCCGCCGGGCGGTTGGCCACGACGAGCCGGCCGGCGGCGCGGTCCCACCACCGGAACGCGGGGACGCGGGAGGAGTCGCCGTGCAGCAGCCCGGCCTGGCTCGCCGGCGTCGTCGCGGGCACGCGTGCCCACCACGGCTCGACCACGTGCGTGCCGCTGGTCAGCCAGCGATCCATCGTCGGGACCAGGCCAGCGGCTCGCGCCTGGTCCAGCACCGGCGCGGAGACGCCGTCCAGCTGGACCACGAGCAGCCCAGGCGCGCGCCCCGGCGCGTCTGCGCCCGTGCCCTCGGCAAGCGCGCGACGACGCGCGCGGCGCACGGTGGCGTCGACGACGTAGCCGTTGCCGGGCGCGGCCCACACCCATCGGCCGGCTGCCATGACGACCCCAGTGACGACGAGCACCCAGACGACGGCCCAGCCGCTGCGCAGCACGATCCCGGGGACGAAGCGCAGCGCCACCCACGCGACGAGCAGCTGACCGGCCACGCCGGCAAGGAGTGCCCCGCCCGCGCCGCCGAGACGTGCCAGGAGGCGCAGCGCCGGGGCGAGGACGAGGGCGCCGACCGCGACGACGGCACCGGCGAGGAGCACCGACCAGAACGAGCGGGCCTCGACACCCTCGACGACGCCGATCGCGACCGACAGGCCGAGCGTCGTCGTCGCCAGCGACCAGGCCGCCTCGGCGAGGTCGGCGCGGGTGGGCCACCGCCGCCCCGTCCTGGTGACGGGCGGCGGGGTGGCGCTCACGCTCCCGCGCGCCGCGGCGGGGCCGTGCGGCGCGGGTTGACGCCCCAGCGCCGGGAGTCCGGGATCTCCAGCTCGTCGCAGAGCGCGTGCCACACGTCGCGCGGGTCCTCGTTGTCGGCGAGCGCGACCTCGGCCGTGCGGTCACCGAGCGCCCCGAGCCGCAACGACGTGGCGAGCACGCGACCGTGCGCACGGCCGAGCACCTCGTCGACCAGGCCCCAGAACTCGCTGTACCGCACGGGCCCCAGCCTGCCACCGCGCGGGGACATCACCATGCGTCTGCCTCGGCCGCCGGAGGGCAGGTGAGGGCAGACCACGCGGGCGGGTGTCGGCGGGGGCGGCGATGATGGGGCCGTGGCCCTCGATCGCTTCTCCGAGCCGACCCGCGCGTGGTTCGCGGGCGCGTTCGACGAGCCGACGGCGGCCCAGCGCGGCGCGTGGGACGCGATCGCCGGTGGGGACCACGCGCTCGTCGTCGCACCCACCGGTTCCGGCAAGACGCTCGCGGCGTTCCTCTGGGCGCTGGACGGGCTGCTGTCCTCCCCGCCCCCGGCGGACCCGCTGGCGCGGTGCCGCGTGCTCTACGTCTCGCCGCTCAAGGCGCTGGCCGTGGACGTCGAGCGCAACCTGCGCTCGCCTCTGGTCGGGATCCGGCAGGCGGCGCAGCGGCTGGGCCGGACGCTGCCGCACGTCGAGGTGGGAATGCGCACCGGTGACACCCCGCCGGAGGAGAGGCGGGCGTTCGGGAAGCGGCCGCCGGACATCCTCATCACCACCCCGGAGTCGCTCTACCTGGTGCTGACGTCCGCCGCCCGCGCCGGGCTGTCGGGCGTGCGCACCGTGATCGTCGACGAGATCCACGCGGTGGCCGCCACGAAGCGCGGAGCGCACCTGGCGCTGTCGCTGGAGCGGCTGGACGCGATGCTCGAGCGGCCCGGCGGGCCGGGGCCGACACAGCGCGTCGGGCTGTCCGCGACGGTCCGGCCGGTGGATGCCGTGGCGGGGTTCCTCGGCGGGGCGCGGGCGCTGGACGACGCCGGGCGCCGGGTGGTCGTCGTGCAGCCGCCGGCGGACAAGCGGATCGAGGTCGAGGTCGTCGTGCCGGTGCCGGACCTCACCGAGCCGGGGGTGGTGGGCAAGGAGTCCGACGACGAGCTTGCCGCGGCCAAGCCGTCGGTGTGGCCGCACGTCGAGGAGCGTGTCGTCGACCTCGTCGCGGCCCACCGCTCGACCCTCGTGTTCACCAACGCACGGCGCGGCGCCGAGCGCCTGACGTCGCGGATCAACGAGGTCTGGGCGCAGCGGCAGGGCGCCGAGCTGCCGGACCCGGGTGCCGCCCAGCCGGCCGCCGCGCCGGGCCAGTCCGGGACGTCGTCCGGCGTCGACACCCGGCACGCCGGAACGATCCTCGCCCGCGCCCACCACGGCTCGATGAGCCGGGCCGAGCGGACGCGGACGGAGTCCGAGCTCAAGGCGGGCGTGCTGCCGGCCGTCGTGGCGACGTCGTCCCTCGAGCTCGGCATCGACATGGGGGCGCTCGACCTCGTGGTGCAGGTCGGCGCCCCGCCGTCGGTGGCGAGCGGGTTGCAGCGGATCGGTCGCGCGGGACACCAGGTGGGTGCGGTGAGCCACGGCATCGTGTTCCCGACGTTCCGCGGGGAGCTGGTGCCGGCGGCCGTCACCGCGCAGCGGATGCGCGAGGGCCTGCTCGAGGCGCTCGTCGTGCCGCAGAACCCGTTGGACGTGCTGGCGCAGCAGATCGTCGCGATGGTGGCGGTCGATGACTGGTCGGTGCCGGAGCTCGCCCGGGTGGTGCGCCGGGCGGCACCGTTCGCCGGCCTGGGCGAGGCGACGCTGCACGCGGTGCTCGACATGCTCGCGGGTCGCTACCCGAGCGAGGACTTCGGCGAGCTGCGGCCCAGAGTGGTCTGGGACCGGGTGCGTGACGAGCTGTCGGCGCGCCCCGGGGCGCTGCGGCTCGCGGTGACCAGCGGCGGAACCATCCCCGACCGCGGTCTGTACGGCGTCTTCCTCGCCGACGGGTCCGACGAGGCCGGGGTACCCGTCGACGCCGAGCGGACCGGTGGCCGGCTGCGTGGCGGCAAGCGCGTCGGCGAGCTCGACGAGGAGATGGTCTACGAGTCGCGCGTGGGCGACACGTTCACGTTGGGGTCCAGCACGTGGCGGATCCGGGACATCACGCCGGATCGGGTGATCGTGACGCCCGCTCCCGGGCTGCCGGGCCGGCTGCCGTTCTGGAAGGGCGACGCGCCCGGCCGCCCCGCCGAGCTGGGCCGGGCGATGGGCGCGTGGGTGCGCGAGCTGATGACGCTGCCCGAGCCGGCCGCCCGGGAACGGGTGCGCGCGGCCGGGCTCGACGAGTGGGCGGCGGACAACCTCCTGGCCTACCTGCGCGAGCAGCGCGAGGCGACCGGCGAGGTCCCCACCGACACGGTGCTGGTGCTGGAGCGCTTCCGGGACGAGCTCGGCGACTGGCGGGTGGTGCTGCACTCCCCGTACGGCGCGCGGGTGCACAGCCCGTGGGCGGTGGTGCTCGGCGCACGGCTGCGCGAGCGGTACGGCGTCGACGCGGCCGTCATGAGCGCGGACGACGGCATCGTGCTGCGCCTGCCGGACCAGATGGAGTCCTCGTTCGACGAGCCCGACGGCGGCCCCGGCGGTGGCGGACCGCTCGTCTCGGCGGCCGACCTGCTGGTGGACCCGGACGCGGTGGTCGACGAGGTGCGCACCGAGCTGGGCTCGTCGGCGATGTTCGCCGCACGGTTCCGCGAGGCAGCCGGACGCGCACTGCTCCTGCCCCGCCGCCGTCCGGACAAGCGTCAGCCGCTGTGGCAGCAGCGCCAACGGGCCGCGCAGCTGCTGTCGGTCGCGGCGCAGTACCCGGACTTCCCGATCCTGCTCGAAGCGGCGCGCGAGTGCCTGCAGGACGACTTCGACACCGCCGCACTGACCGCCCTGATGCGGGACCTCGCGACGGGCCGGGCGCGGATCGTCGAGGTGACGACGCAGCATCCGTCTCCCTTCGCCGCGTCGCTGCTGTTCGGGTACACGGCGCAGTTCCTCTACGACGGGGACGCGCCGCTGGCCGAGCGGCGGGCCGCCGCGCTCAGCCTCGACCCCACGCTGCTCGCCGAGCTGCTCGGCCAGGGCGGGCAGTCGCAGCTGGCCGACCTGCTCGACCCGCGGGCCGTGGAGCGGACCGAGGCCGAGCTCGGCGCCCTGGCACCCGACCGGCAGGCGACCAGCATGGAGCAGCTGGCCGACGTGCTGCGCCGGCAAGGTCCGTTGCCGCTGGTGGGGCTCGAGGACCGCGTGGCCGGTGAGCACCGCGCGGATACGGCGGCGTGGCTGGCGCAGCTGGAGCGGGCGCGCCGGGCCATCCGGGTGCGGATCGGCGGGCTGCGACCGGACCTCGCCGAGCAGTGGGCGGCCGTCGAGGACGCCGGGCGCCTGCGCGACGCGCTCGGCGTCGCGCTGCCGGTCGGTGTGCCGGAGGCCTTCACGGAGGTGGTCCCCGACCCGCTCGGCGACCTCGTGCGCCGGCATGCGCGCACGCACGGGCCGTTCCCGGCGGGGGCGGTCGCGGTCCGGTTCGGGCTCGGCATCGCGGTGGTCACGGAGGCGCTGTCCCGGCTCGTGGGCCGCGGGGTGCTGGTCCAGGGCAGGCTGCGGCCGGACGTGCTGGGCGGCACGGGCGACGAGTACTGCGACGCCGACGTGCTGCGGATGCTGCGGCGCCGCTCGCTCGCCGCGCTGCGCGCCGAGGTCGAGCCGGTGCCGCCGCAGGCTCTCGGCGTGTTCCTGCCGGCGTGGCAAGGCGTGCGGCCGGCACATGCGGGTGTCACGGGAGGCCTGCGGGGCGTCGACGGCGTGGCGCGGGTCGTCGAGCAGCTCGCAGGCTCCGTGGTGCCCGCCTCCGCGTTGGAGACGTGGGTGCTGCCGTCGAGGGTGGCGGACTACTCCCCCGCGATGCTCGACGAGCTGACGGCCGCCGGCGAGATCGTCTGGGCGGGACACGCCGCGCTCGCCGGGCACGACGGGCTGGTCAGCCTGCACCCGGCGGCCGTGGCCGACCTGACGCTTCCCGCGCCGGCCGACGACGAACCCGGCGACCTGGTCCGTGCCGAGGTGCTCGCGGCACTGGCCGGCGGCGGGGCGTGGTTCCTGCCGGCGCTGACGGCGCGCGTGCGGGACGGCCTCGACGAGGGCGCCACGCAGGCGCGCGTGCTCGACGCACTGTGGGCGCTGGTCTGGGCGGGTCGGGTGACCAACGACGGGCTCGCCCCGCTGCGCGCGTGGCTGGGCGCCGGGAGCACCGCACACCGCACGCGGCCGACGGCTCCGCGCGGCCGCTCGTTGCGGCCCCGGCTCGGCCTGCGCGGGCTGGGCGTGCTGCCGCCTGCGGGGTCAGCCACCACCGGCCGGGCCGGCTCGGCCACCGACCCCGCCGTGGGGCGCGGCTCCGGCCGCTGGTCCCTCCTGCCCGGGCGCGAGCCCGACCCGACCCTGCGCGCCCACGCCGCCGCCGCCCAGATGCTCGACCGGCACGGGATCGTCACGCGGGCGCTCGCACCGAGCGAGGGCCTGGGCGGCACGTTCGGGGACGTGTACAAGGTGCTGTCGGCGCTCGAGCAGGGTGGGCAGGTGCGGCGCGGCTACTTCGTCGAGCATCTCGGCGGTTCGCAGTTCGCGCTGCCGGGCGCAGTGGACCGGCTGCGCACCGACGCGCAGATCGTCGCGCGGGCGGCCGTGCGGGCGAGCGAGGACGTCACCGCTGACTCCGCGGCGTCGACCACCGGCGGATCCGGCTGGCGCGCCGAGGCAGGGCTGAGCGGGACGCGGTCGCTCGTCGTCGTGCTCGCGGCGACGGACCCGGCAAACCCCTATGGCGCCGCACTCGCCTGGCCCGACCCGTGGGTCGCCGCCGGCGAGCAGCCGCGGCACCGGCCAGGTCGGAAGGCGGGAGCGCTCGTGGTGCTGGTCGACGGCGCTCCGGCGCTCTACGTGGAGCGCGGCGGCCGGACGACGCTGACGTTCACCCCTGATGTCACGGTGCTGGCAGCGGCAGCCGACGCCCTCGGCGAGTCCGTGCGCGCCGGGCGCACCGGGCGGCTGACCATCGACCGGGTCGACGGCGTGCCGGTGCTCGGCGGGGCGCTGCACGGCGGCCTGGGCAACGCGCTGGTCGCGGCCGGGTTCACGCCCACCCCGAGCGGTCTGCGGTTGCGGGTGCAGCCGTGAGGCACCGTGCCTGAGGGCGACATCCTGCGCCGCACGGCGGCCCAGCTCGATACGGCGCTGGCCGGGCGGGTGCTGGTGCGCGCCGAGCTGCGGTGGCCGTCGGCAGCCGGCGTCGACCTCGTCGGACGCATGGTGCTGGGCACCCGGCCCTACGGCAAGCACCTGCTCACCAGGCTCGACGACGGCCGAACGGTGCGCACCCACCTGCGGATGGACGGGTCGTGGAGAGTGCGGCGCGCCGCCGACCAGCCGCTTGCGCTGCACCGCCCCGAGATCCGCGCGGTGCTGGCGAGCGACGCCGGGTTGGCGGTCGGCTACCTGCTGGGGATGCTCGACGTCGTCCGCACTCGCGACGAGCACACGCTCGTGGGGACGCTTGGCCCGGACCTGCTCGATGACACGTTCGACCCGGGCGACGGCCCCGGCTCCGGCATACCGCCGGGCCGCTCCGGGCCGCTCGGCATCGACGCGCCAGGCGGGATGCCGGCCAAGGGCGACGGTGCCGGCATCGACGAGACACTGAGGCGCTTCGCGGCCCGAGGTGCGACGCCGGTCGCCGAGGTGCTCCTCGACCAGCACGTCGTGGCGGGAATCGGCACGATCTTCATGGCCGAGTCGCTGTTCGTCGAGCGACTGTGGCCGTGGATGCCCGCCGACACCGTGCCGGACCCGGCACGGCTGCTGCGCACGGCGCGGCGGCTCATGGCCGAGTCCGTGCGTGTCGGCGCGCCGCCCGGACGCGTGCACGCGCGCGAACGACTGCGCTGTGTTCGCTGCGGAACTCTGATCGCTCGCGGCCAGGCGCGCGCGGCACCGATGCAGCGACCGGTGTTCTGGTGCCCGCGATGCCAGTCGGCACCGCGCGGCTGACCGTCAGCCGACGGGAGCGAGCTCCGACCGACGACCCCAGGCGTCGAGAGCCAGATCCGCCGGTACGGTGTCGGGGATCATCAGACCCTCGGCGACCGCGATCCGATCGGCCGTCTCGCGCAGCACGAGCGACATCGGCACGTCCAGCGCGTCGCAGATGCTCCACAGGAGCTCGCTCGACGCTTCCTTCTGCCCACGCTCCACCTCGGACAGGTAGCCGAGAGAGACGCGGGCCGCGGACGACACCTCGCGGAGGGTCCGCCCCTGACGCTGCCGTGCATCGCGCAGCACATCACCGATGTGGTGTCGAAGGACCACCATGTGGGCTCCCCCCTTCGTGTCACTGGCCGGGACCGTGCCCGGCACTTCCGTCCGACCGCTCGTCGCGGCAGCCGCTCTCACGTCTGCCGGACGATGTCCACCGTACCGTGCACCTACGACACGTGCTCCGCCGCGTCGTCCCATCGGCCGGTTCATCATCACGGGCGGTTCAACGTGAGGTGGGCCCGTCCTGTTCCCCGACCATCGCCAGGGCGAGCTCGAGCACACCGCGGACGGTCGCGGCACGGACCTTCGCACGGTCGCCGTCGATGTGCCACGAGGCGACGCGTGTCGAGGCGGGCGTGGCCACCGCGACGTGCACGGTGCCCGGCGCGCGGCCGTCCTGCGGATCCGGCCCGGCCACGCCGGTGGTCGCCAGGCCGACGTCCGCCCCCAGCCGCACCCGCACGCCACCCGCCATCTCACCTGCGACGTCGGGGTCGACGGCGCCGCGTTCGGACAGCAGCACGCCGTCCACGCCGAGGAGAGTGGCCTTGACGTCGGTCGCGTACGCCACGACGCCGCCACGCAGCACGCGCGAGGCGCCGGGCACGTCCACGAGCCGCGCGCACACCGCGCCGCCGGTCAGCGACTCGGCGACGGCCAGCGTCCAGCCGCGCGACTCCAGCGCGGACAGGAGCCGGGCCGCGAGATCGACGACGCCCTGCGCGGCGGGTGCCGACGCGGACACGTCAGGTGCTCGCCGTGCCCGGCGCCGGTCGCGCCGGGCGCGCCGGTCCGGCGACCGAGCCAGAGCCGGGGACCGGGCCGAGACCAGGGCCAGGGGCTGCGGCTGGGGCGGGCGCCGGAGCTGGAGCAGGTGCCAGAGCTGCGGCTGCGGCTGGGGCAGGCGTCGGGGCTGGGGCAGGCGCCGGGGCCGGGGTCGGGGCCGGAATCTGGGCCGGGGTCGTCGGAGCAGGATCCGGCCCCCCGCTCGCCGAATCGCCGTCGCCGCCCTTCGCGCGCGGGGCTGCGGCCTGCTGCCACACCCGCACCGCGGTCCGCACGTAGTCCGCACCCGTGACGACGGTGAGCAGCACCGCCGCGATCATCACCACCCACGCCACCACGGCCAGCCATCCGGGCAGCCTGTCGAGCGGCAGCAGGAACAGGCCGATCGCCACGGTCTGCAGCACCGTCTTGAGCTTGCCGCCCTGCGAAGCGGGCAGCACGAGGTAGCGCAGCAGGAAGAACCGCATCACCGTGATGCCGAGCTCGCGCACCAGGATGACCACCGTCACCCACCACGGCAGGTCGCCGAGGATCGACAGGCAGACCAGCGCCGCGCCCATGAGCAGCTTGTCGGCGATCGGGTCGAGCAGCTTGCCCAGGTCGGTGACGAGGTTGTTGCGCCGGGCGAGCCAGCCGTCCACGCGGTCGGTCAGGGCGGCGACGACGAACAGGGCGAGCGCCGCCAGCCGCAGCGCGACAGTCTGGCCCTGGTTCCACATCAGCGCCACGACGAACACCGGCACCAGCACGATGCGCAGCACCGTCAAGGCGTTCGCCGGGTTCCATGCCGAGGGGGCTGCGTCGACCACGCCGACAGCCTATGGGCACCGCGCGGGTGTGCGGCCCCTCCCGGCCCGGTCGGTCGACGAGAGCCGCCGCGCCCTCGGCGCAGCGCCCGCCCCGCACGGTCCCAGATCCTCTCCTCCGCGGTGACGGTCCGCGCCGCCGGGACGACTACCCTCTGCCCGTGAGACATGCCCGGTCCCGGCCGCGGTCGGTGCTGTCGGCGATCGTGGCGGCCGTCGTCGTCCTCGGGGCGGCCGGCGGAGCCGCGTACGCCGCGTCCCGACCGCACGACGACGGCGTCCCCGGCGCAGCCGCGACCGGCCCGGCGAGCACCACGGGCGCGTCCACCGCCGCAGCCGTCCCGACGCCGACGCCCACCCCCACGCCGACGGCGGATCCCGACGCCGAGTTCACCATCGTGGCGGCGGGCGACGTGCTCCCCCACCAGCCGGTGGTCGCCGACGCGAAGACCGCCGGCGGCTACGACTTCTCTCCCGAGCTCGCCGCCATGGACCCGTGGATCCAGGGCGCGGACCTGGCGATCTGCCACCTCGAGGTGCCGATCGCGCCGCCGGGCACCAAGTCGAGCGGCTACCCGGTGTTCGGCGCGCCGGCCGAGATCGCCGCCGCGCTCAAGGCCCAAGGCTGGGACGGGTGCTCGACGGCGTCCAACCACACGGTCGACCGCGGGTTCGCCGGCATCAAGGCCACGCTCGACGCACTGGACGCGGCGGGCCTGGGACATGCCGGCAGCGCACGCAGCGCCGCCGAAGAGGCGACCCCCCAGCTGTACAAGCTCGAGCGCGCCGGTCAGACGATCACCGTCGCCCACATCGCCGCCGCCTACGGCACCAACGGCATGCCGGTCGACGCCGACAAGCCGTGGTCGCTCGACCTCATCGACGTGCCCCACATGATCGCCCAGGCCACCGCGGCCCGGGCGGCGGGCGCGAACCTGGTCATCGCCTCGGTCCACTGCTGCGTCGAGTACCAGACCGCCCCGACCGCGCTCCAGCAGCAGGTCGACCAGCAGCTGGCCGACTCCGGCGTGATCGACCTGGTGATCGGCCACCACGCGCACGTGCCGCAGCCCGTGGTCAAGCTGGCGGGCGGCCCGGGCGGCGCCGGCATGTGGGTGGCCTACGGGCTGGGGAACTACATCTCCAACCAGGACGCCAGCACCACCGGCCAGGCTGACACCGACTCCGGGATCCTGCTGACGGTCCACGTCGAGAGCCAGGGCGCGTTCCCGGCACAGGGGCGCGCCGCCGGCCCGGCACACGTCACCGGAGTCGAGTGGACGCCGATCACCGTGGACCGCACCGGCGGTCACAAGGTCTACGCGCTGCCGCAGATCACCGCCGGCACGGGGACCCTGTCCCCCGCGCAGGTCGCCGACCGGACCGCGCGCGTCACGGCCGCGGCCGGCACCCAGGCCCCCGAGCGCACCGCACCGCCGACACCAACCGGCCCGCCTCCCGTCGTCGTGCCCCGGGTCACCGGCTGACGGACTCCCGTCGGGCGCGCCGTCAGCTCAGCGGCCCGGCCACGACCCGGCGTCGTCCTCGTCGTTCCAGCTCTCGCCCTCGTCGTCGTACCCGTCCGCCGGCGGCTCGCCGCGCAGCAACGCGAGGGTTCCCGCCAGGTCGTCGGGCCTGATGAGCACGTCGCGAGCCTTGGACCCCTCGGACGGCCCGACGATCTCGCGGGACTCGAGCAGGTCCATCAGCCGGCCGGCCTTCGCGAACCCGACGCGGAGCTTGCGCTGGAGCATGGACGTCGAGCCGAACTGGGTGGTGATCACCAGCTCGGCGGCCTGCAGCAGCAGGTCGAGGTCGTCGCCGATGTCGTCGTCCACCTGCCTCTTGGCGGGCACCGCGGTGACGTCGGGCCGGTACGTCGGCTTGAGCTGCGCCTTGACGTGCGCCACCACGGCGTGGATCTCGGACTCGGTGACCCACGCACCTTGCGTGCGCATCGGCTTGGCGGCGCCCATCGGCAGGAAGAGCGCGTCGCCCTGGCCGATGAGCTTCTCGGCGCCCGGCTGGTCGAGCACCACGCGGGAGTCGGTCAGCGAGGACGTGGCGAACGCGATCCGGGACGGGATGTTCGCCTTGATGACGCCGGTGACGACGTCGACCGACGGCCGCTGCGTCGCCAGCACCAGGTGGATCCCGGCGGCTCGCGCCAGCTGCGTGATGCGCTGGATCGACGACTCCACGTCGCGCGGCGCCACCATCATCAGGTCGGCCAGCTCGTCGACGATCACCAGCAGGTACGGATACGGCGCGATCTTGCGCTCCGAGCCGGGCAACGGCTTGACCTTGCCCGCGCGCACCGCCGCGTTGAAGTCGTCGATGTGCTTGAAGCCGAAGTTCGCCAGGTCGTCGTACCGGGCGTCCATCTCGCGGACCACCCATTCGAGGGCCTCGGCGGCCTTCTTCGGGCTGGTGATGATCGGCGTGATGAGGTGCGGGATGCCCTCGTACACGGTGAGCTCGACACGCTTGGGGTCGACGAGGATCATCCGGACGTCGTCCGGGGTCGAGCGCATGAGCAGGGACACGATCATCGAGTTGACGAAGCTCGACTTGCCGGACCCGGTGGCGCCGGCCACCAGCAGGTGCGGCATCTTCGCCAGGTTCGCCACGACGTAGCCGCCCTCGACGTCCTTGCCGACGCCCACGACGAGCGGGTGCTCGCTGCGCTTGGCCGCGGCCGACCGCAGCACGTCCCCGAGCGCGACGGTCTCCCGGTCGGTGTTGGGGATCTC
Source organism: Cellulomonas sp. (assembly GCA_036398695.1). Lineage (GTDB taxonomy): Bacteria > Actinomycetota > Actinomycetes > Actinomycetales > Cellulomonadaceae > Cellulomonas. The sequence continues at coordinate 13,834 of DASWOL010000225.1, forward strand.
GATGCCGATCGCGGACTTGCCGGGGATGGGCGACAGGATGCGCACGTCGGCGCTGGCCACCGCGTAGGCGATGTTGCGGGACAGGGCGGTCACCCGCTCCACCTTGACGGCGGGGCCCAGCTCCACCTCGTACCGCGTCACCGTGGGGCCGCGCGTGAACCCGGTGACCTGGGCGTCGATCTCGAACTGCTCGAGGACGCTGGTCAGCGACTCGACGACACGGTCGTTGGCCGCCGAGCGCACCTTGTGCGGGGGACCCTTGACGAGCATCTCCTCGTCGGGCAGCAGGTAGAGCACGTCCCCGCCGAGCATCGGCTGCTCGCCGCGCGGCACGGTGCGCGTCGGCGGCGCCTCGATGGCGCGCGGCACGATCGCGGCGGTCGGCACGGTCAGCGCGGCGCGGGCCGCGGCAAGGGCGGCCTCGTCCGATCCGGTCTCATCGAGGGCAGCGGCCGGCACCACCAGGTGCGCGCGCTCGTAGGCCTCGTCGCCCTCGTACCCGTCGAGGCCGTCCTCGTCCGCGGCGTGGCCGTCGGCGCGGCGCCGCAGCCGGCCCAGCACGCCCCGCTTGTGCGGCGGCTCGACGAGCGCGGTGTGGCCGGCGTTGATCACCAGCGGAGAGTCATCGTCGGCATCGTCGGCATCGTCGGCGCCGTGGCGCCCGGAGACGCGCTCCCAGCCGGCGCGCAGTCGCGGGACCACCTGGTTCACCGGCGTCGCGGTGACCACGAGCAGGCCGAACACCCCCAGCAGGACGAAGAGCACCACCGCGACCACCGGGGTCAGGGCGTTGGCCAGGGGCGTCCCGACGACGTAGCCGACGACGCCGCCCGAGGCTCGCAGCGCATCCCACTGGTCGGGCGACGGCACACCGGCGCCCACCTCCCAGATGCCGCACACCGCGACCGCCAGCGCCGACAGCCCGATGCCGATGCGCGACGATGCCGCCGACTCCTCGGGATGCCGCATCAGCCGCACCGCAGCCCAGAGCAGGGCCAGCGGGACGACGAGCGCCACACGGCCGACGAACCCGGCGGACGCGTCGTGGATCACCGTCCCGGCGGTGCCGGACAACCCCAGCCACTCGCGCGCTGCGACGACCACCGCGAGCGCCAGCAGGAAGAAGGCCAGCCCGTCCCGGCGGTGGGCAGGGTCGAGGTCCCGCGCGCCGCGCCCGACGCGACGAGCCGTGCCCCCGACGAGGTGGGCGGCGCCCATCCATGCGCCCTTGACCATGCGTACCGGCAGCGCGGGGCGGCGCGGCGGTGCGGCGGACCGGGGTCGCGACGAGCCGGGTCGGGTGCCTGAGCCGGAGCGAGCGACGGTCCGCGCGGTGCCTGACGAGGACGTACGCGTGGCCATGGTCCTCACGGTAGCCGTGGCGCGCTCCCGGGCCCGGTGACCTGGTCGCGTGTCGGCGATGCCGCCACGGGCGCCGCGGCCGCGCGGGCAGATGAACGTTCAGTGAACGTGTGGCCTTTCGGATCAGGAGGAGCCGCCCGCGGTCGACTGAGCGGGCGTGGACCACACCGAGTCCCCGCACGCCGTCGCGGGCCCCCTGGGGTCGCTCGTCGAGCCGGTCGCGGTCGTCGAGGCGACGACCACCTGTGCCGACGTCGACTTCTCCTTTCGCAACCGATGGACCTCGTCGTCCATCCTCATCGTCCCCACCCAGCGCGGCGGCCGGCCGGGTCTGGTGAGCCGGTCCCGCTTCCTCACCACCATGGCCGGCAGCTACGGGTACGGCCGGTCGTTGTACGGCAAGCGCCCCATCGGCGACCTCGCGGCGTGGGACGCGCCTCTGCTGCACGAGACCTCGACGCTCGGGGAGGCGGCCGCGCTGCTCGCGGACGGCCCTGACGGCTACCACGACCTCGTCGTCATCGACGGCCGGGACCAGCCCGTGGGGATCGTCCGGCCCGTGCGCGTGATGCAGGCGCTGGCGGACCGCACCGCCCAGCAGGCCGCGACGGACCACCTGACGGGCGCCGCATCGCGCACGCACCTCGTCGAGCTGCTGACGGCGAGGCTGGCCGACATCGGCACCGGCACCGGCGCGGTGATCGTCGCCTACGTCGACCTGGACCGCCTCAAGGCGGTCAACGACGGGCTCGGGCACTCCTGGGGCGACGCCCTGCTGCGCTCGGTCGCCCGCCGCATCGACGAGCGGCTCGCGCCGACCGACGTGCTGGGCCGCCTGGGCGGCGACGAGTTCGCCGTGGTGCGCAGCCTGCCGCCGCGCGACGTGCCGGACGCCGAGGAGCGGGCGCTGCGCCTCGGCGAGGAGCTCTGCAAGGCGATCGCCGCGGCCGACCCGCAGCTGCCGAGCCGGGCACAGTCCCGGGCGAGCGTCGGCGTGGCCGTCGCCACGTCGTGCCAGTCGTCGGTTGACGCGGCCCTGTTCGCGGCGGACCAGGCGATGTACACCGCGAAGGCGGCCGGCGGCGACGCCGTGCGGCTGGCCGGCTCGTCCGACCTGCGGCCCGCCACCTGGGCCCAGGCGCGGCACCTCGAGGTCGCCTACCAGCCCATCGTCGACACGGAGAGCGGCAGCGTCGTCGCCGTGGAGGCGCTGCTGCGTCAGCGGAACGCCGACGGCGGGCTCGACGGCCCGCTCGCCACGCTCGAGGATGCTGCGCGCGCCGGCATGTCGCTCGACCTCGACCGCTGGGTGCTGGAGCGTTCGTGCCGCGACATGCTCGGCTGGCAGGAGCGCCTCGGCGCCGTCGCGCCCGCCGTGGTGCACGTCAATCTCGCGGCCGATTCGCTCACGCACCCGGGTCTGGCGTCCGCGGTGCTCGCGACGATCGACGCCACCGGCCTGCCACGCGCGCACGTGCGCCTCGAGCTCTCGGAGAGGTCGGCCGTGCTGGACCTGACCGAGGCGCTCTCGGGTCTGGAGGAGATCGCCGCCGCCGGGGTCGGCATCGCCCTCGACGACCTCGGCGCCTCCCTGGACTCGCTGCGCATCCTCGACCGGCTGCCCATCGACGCGATCAAGATCGACCGCAGCGTCGTCGTCGGCGCCGACAGCCACGTGCCGATCGACATCGAGGTGCTGTCCCTGCTGGTGCGACTCGGCGAGAGCCTCGGTCTCCAGCTCGTGGGCGAGGGCGTGGAGCAGTGCGGCGAGGAGCACACGCTGCGGACCGCCGGCGTCCACCTGATGCAGGGCTTCCGTTACAGCCACGCCGTCCCGGCAGCCGAGATCGAGCGCATGGCATGCCCCGCGAACGCCTGACCTCCGCGAGGCAGCGGGCCCGGAGCCGGCCCGGCTGCAGGTCAAGGAGACGCTGACACGTCCGGATGAACTTTGGCGATTCCGGTCAGTTCGACGGTCCGGCGGCCGACTGACGGACGTGGACCCGGACGTGTCGCGTGCCGTCAGCCCGTCTCTGCGTGGGCTGCTGGAGCCGGTGACCGTCGTCGCGCCGACCACCACCTGCGGCGAGATCGAGCGGTCGTTCCGCAACCGCTGGACGTCGTCGTCGATCGTCGTCACCGCGCCGGACCCCGGCGGGCACCCGGGCACGGTCAGCCGGTCACGCTTCCTGGCCACGATGGCCGGCCACCGCGGCTACGGGCGCCTGCAGTGGGACAGCCGACCGATCGGCGAGCTCGCCCAGTGGGCCGTCCCCGCTCTGGCGAGGACAGCATCGTTCGCCGAGGCCGTCGCTCTCCTGGGCAACGACCCGGAGAGCTACCACGACCTCGTCGTCGTGGACGAGGCCGGCAGGCCGTGCGGGATCATCCGGCCGGTGCGGCTGATGCAGGCGCTGGCGGACCTCGCCGTGCAGCGCGCCGCCACCGACGGCCTCACCGGCGTGGCCTCCCGGGGACACCTGGTGGCGCTCCTCGGCGAGCGGCTCGAGGACATCGCCCGGGGCACGGGAGCGGTGGTCGTCGCCTACCTCGACCTCGACCGTCTCAAGGGAGTCAACGACGCACTCGGCCACTCTTGGGGCGACGCGCTGCTGCGCTCGGTGGTGCGCCGGATCCGCGCGCGGCTTCGACCCACCGACTGCATCGGACGCCTCGGGGGCGACGAGTTCGCCGTGGTGCGCTCCCTGCGGCCGTACGACGCGCCCGACGCGGCGTGCCTCGCGCTCGAGCTCGGCGAGGACCTCTGCGCGGCCGTGGCAGCCGAGGATCCCCGGCTGCCGAGCACCGCCCACTCGACGGCCAGCGTCGGCCTCGCAGTGGCGACCTCCGCCGACACGTCGGTCGACGCCGTGCTCCATGCCGCCGACCAGGCGATGTACGCGGCGAAACAGGCCGGCGGCGGCCGGGCGTGCCTGGCGGGGACCGAGGTGCCGCGGCCGGGCGCGTGGGCCGAGGGACGACACCTCGAGGTCGTCTACCAGCCGATCGTCGACATCGCGCGGCACGAGATGGTCGCCGTGGAGGCGCTGCTGCGGCAGCGGAACGCCGACGGCGGACTCGACGGACCCGGCGAGGCGCTCGAGGAAGCGGAACGCGCCGGGATGTCGCTCGACCTGGACCGTTGGGTCCTCGATCGCGCCTGTCGCGACATGGTGGTCTGGCGGGAGGAGCTGGGCGAGAGCGCCCCGGGGGCCATGCACGTCAACCTCGCGGCCGACTCGCTGACCCACGCCGGGCTGGTCGCCGTGGTGCTGACGACGATCGACGCCACCGGGCTGCCGCGCGGATGCGTCCGGTTGGAGCTCTCGGAACGTGCCGGCGTCCAGGACCTGACGAGGGCCCTGAGCCGCCTCGAGGAGATCGCGGACGCGGGAGTCGGCATCGCGCTCGACGACCTCGGTGCCTCGCTGGACACGCTGCGGGTGCTGGACCGCCTGCCGATCGAGACGATCAAGCTGGACCGCAGTGTCGTCGTCGGCGCCTCCGCCCGGGCCCCGATCGACCTCGAGGTGCTCTCGCTGGTGGTCCGGCTGGCGCGCACCTTCGGGCTCGAGATCGTCGGCGAGGGCGTGGAGGAGCTGACCGACGAGACCACGCTGCGCTGCGCGGGGATCGCTCTTGCTCAGGGCTTCCGCTACAGCCACCCGATCCCCGCCGACGAGATCGTCGCGGCGGTGCGCGCCGACGCGTCGCTCCGTGTTCCCGAGCCACGGCCGCCCGCAGAAGCCATTGCCCCGGTGGGCCACTGCGTGACGCCCGAAAGTCGAGCCGCCGAACCCCTGCTCGATCCCGGCGCCATCGGGGGCGACGACGCACTCGCCACGCCCAGGGCTTCGACACACGCCGGGGCTACCGCGATCGAGACGGCCTCCTGAGCGCCGTCGAGCTCGGCAACGTTTCCCTCGACACCGACGACCACTTCGCCACCGTCCCCCTCGACACCGTCGACGACCTCGCCACCGTCCCCCTCGACACCGACGACGACCTCGGCGACGACGAACCTGGCACCGTCACCTCGGCACCGGTCTCGCATCGCCCTACTGCGCCCTCAGTGGCCGTGGGCGTGGCGTGCCGGCGGAGATAGGGCACCGAATGAGGCACCTGCCCGATGGGCGCGTGATGCCTTAGCGAGCACAGTTCCTGGAGTCGCACAGCCGGAACGCCGGCCCGACCCGAGGAGTCCGAGATGTTCGCGAACGTCACCACCGCCCAGACCTTGGCGTCCCGGCGCGCCGCCGAGCTCGACCGACGCAACGAGATCCTGCGCCGCCGGGCGGCGCGGCCGGCGACACCGCCGACCTGCGCGGCGCCCAGCTCTCGGGGCCACGCCGCCCAGGTTCTCCAGGCGCTGCACCTCGCTCGGACTACGTGCACGGCCCCTGTCCGCTGAGCAGGCGGCCCCGCCGCCTGTACCGCTGCCACTCGCAGCGAAGGCCCCGATCAGCTCCGTCTTCGAACAAGCGCAGCCGTGACCGGCACACCTCGCAGCGGCCGAGTGCGCGGTTGGCCCCCATCCGCTCATCAGCCGTTCCAGCCCGGCTCTCGGCTAGACACAGCCTCGGGAGAGCGTCAGAAGGGCGGCTCGTCGGGATAGCCGGACGAGAAGTCGCAGGCCTCGGCGGCCGCCGACGACGTACCTGGCAGCGGCTTCGCCGGCGGCGAGCCTATCGACGGCGGGATCCCCCGCTGTAAGCCGACGCCCGACAGCGAGCCGATCGACGGCGCCGACGCGACCCCCGGGGGCGGGCCGATCGACGACGGCGGCGCGGGTTGTCGTGGCCAGATGCCGTCGGGTTGTGTCCAGTAGCTGAGGCCCAGCGGCGAGCGCCAGCGCAGCACATCGTGGGGTTCGTGCGTGACTGTCCAGGTCATCTGGTGCTTGAGCCGGTGATGCTTGCGGCAGAGACATGCGAGGTTGCAGGTCTCGGTGCTACCGCCGTCCACCCACGCTCGGGAGTGGTCGATGTCGCAGCCGCGTGCGCGCCTGCGACACCCGGGGAAACGGCAGGTCCGGTCGCGCAGCCGAACTACGCGCCTGAGGTCTTCCGGCAGCCGGTAGCGGTCGCGCCCGAGGGACAGCACGGCACCCGTCTCGGGGTGGGTCAGCACGCGGACGAACGAGGGCGCGGTGGCAGCGAGCATCCGCGCGGTGTCCAGGTCGATGGGCCCGAAGCCTTCCAGCTGCGCCGGCTCGTCACCACGGCCAAGCAAGGACAGCACCGGGACCGTCAGCACGACCTCCGGCCGGACACCGAACACCCATCCCGGAACCGTGCTGCCTGGCGCGCGTTCCGTGCTCCCGTTTGCCCCGCCGGGCAACCGGTCGCCGACGTCGCACACGCCGCTCAAGGCCGGGACCTCGGCCTCGTGCCAGTCCCCGCCGCCGTCGGGTGGCATGACGAAGCTGCCGGGACTGAGCAGCAGGTCGACCAAGGCGTCCGCGCGCACCTGGGCATGGGTTCGCTCATCGCCGGCCTCGATCGCCGTGGCAGCGCACTGGTCCAGCTTGTGGTCGATCGCGACCGCCTGCGCGGCGGGGATCAGGGCAGTCAGAAAGCACAGATCGTCGTCCGCCGGTGTGACGTCCACACGGCGCGCGGACAGGTTGAGCCCGCGCTGCTCGTCCGTGCGCGGCACATGCCGAGACCGCCAGCCACGCGCACACGCTCGCAGCTCCGGGGCGGTCATCCGCACCGCCCGCTCGGCCAAGAAGTCGTCCGCCCGGGCCAGCAGGGCAGGGTCCGTCACGGAACGGAACACGTCCAGCACCACGTCCACGTGCCAGGACGACACCAGGCCGGCCAGGCTCGCCTCCCGCAGCCGCGGCAGCTCCGCCAGCCGGGCCAGACGTGCCAGCTTGTGCGCCAGCGTCCCCTCGGGCAGCCGCAGTGCCAGCGCCAGCTCGGTGAGCATCTCCCGGGCGCCCCATTCACGGCGCTCGCGGGCCGTCGATGCCCGCACGCGTGCCGCCAGCTCGGCGGCACCCCACAGGTAGGTGTCGAGAAGGTCCTGCTCGGCCACCGCGGTGCGGGCCGCAGCGGTCGTCACGCCCGCAGACACAGCGCCGATCCGCGCCACCACCGGATCGCACCACTCGTCGACCACCAGGTTCCCGAGACTGGTCAGCGTCGCGGTGACCGACGGCCGCTCGGCGGCGGGAGTCCGGGCGGACAGATCAGGCGCGGGCAGCACGGCGATGTCCCGCCCCTCGCCCACCACCATCGTCCGCATACCGACTACCCCATCACCGAGCACCCACATCGCCGCAGGTCAGACGCCACCTGTGTCACCCGAACAGGCGATAGGCGCTGCGACCAAACGGGTGATCCTCGGCGCTCTCCCCGGGCAGCCGCCGAGGCCGCTCGTCGGCCTGCCCTCCGGAGGCATGCAATTCCGCGAGCAGGCCCACGTCCTGGTCGTCGGCGAGCCTCTTCGCCTGCGCCACGACGCCAGCGTTCCAGATGACCCGCCGGGACCGGGCGGGAAGGGCGCAGACCCTGTCAGAGGAGCAGGCCGTGTCAGAGGAGCTGGTGCTGCAACACGTCCCAGCCCGCGCTCACCGCCGAGCCTGCCTTGCCCCCCGCGTCCTGCGGCGTGTAGCGCAGCTCGACCTGCCCGAACGCCAGCGAGAACCGGTCCTTCGGCACGTCGAGCAGCTCGTCACCGACGTGGTAGCCGCTGACCACGACGTCGCGCAGGGTCAGTACCAGGAGCTGCAACGGCGCCGGACCGGGTCGCAAGCCCGACAGGACGGCCTCCACGACATGGGTTCCCGCGGCGCATGCCAGGAACAGCTTCGGAGACGCCGCGCTCAGCGCAGCGACGATCTGGAGGTCCTCGAAGGACGCCTTGCCGGCCCCCGCGCCGCCGCCGGAACCGTGCGTCACCGCACCCGTCAGCCCCCAGGACCACGACTCGACGTCGATCTCGTGACGGTGGCGGGCATCGGTGGACCCGCCGGGTATCCCGTCGAGCTTGAGGAACCACTTCTCGGCCATGGCTCACGGTGGGCCACGCCACCGTGAGCCGCAACCGGCGGCGCGTCAGGCCTCGACGATCACCGGGATGATCATCGGCCGGCGTCCGAGGCGGGACGCCACCCAGCGCCCGACGACCCGCCGCACCACCTGCTGGAGCTGATGGGTGTCCATCGTCCCGCCGACGGCGGCGGCCTCGAGCGCGGCGGTGACCTCGGGCAGCACCTGGTCGAAGACGGCGTCCTCCTCGGCGACGCCGCGCGCATGGATCTGCGGGCCGGCGAGCACCTTGCCGTCCGCCGACGAGACGACGGCGAAGATCGTCACGAACCCCTCGTCGCCCAGGATGCGCCGGTCCTTTAGCTCCGCCTCGGTGACGCCGCCGACGCTCGACCCGTCGACGTACACGTAGCCGCACGGCACCGCGCCGACGATCGACGCCTTCCCCTGCACAAGGTCGATCACCACGCCGTCCTCGGCGAGGAGCACGCGCTCCGGCGGCACGCCGGTGCGCACGGCGAGCGCGCCGTTCGCGACGAGGTGGCGCACCTCACCGTGCACCGGCATGACGTTGCGCGGCTTGAGCACGTTGTAGACGTAGAGCAGCTCGCCGGCCGAGGCGTGCCCGGACACGTGCACCTTCGCGTTCCCGGAGTGCACCACACGCGCCCCGAGCCGCGTCAGCCCGTTGATCACGCGGAACACCGCGTTCTCGTTCCCGGGAATGAGCGACGAGGCGAGGATCACCGTGTCACCGGGGCCGACCTTCACCTTGTGGTCGTTGTTGGCGATCCTCGACAGGGCAGCCATCGGCTCGCCCTGCGAGCCGGTGCACATGAGCACCACCTCGTCGTCGGGCAGGCTGTTCGCGTCCTTCTGGTCGACCACCACACCGGCCGGCATCCGCAGGTACCCGAGCTCAGCGGCGATCGTCATGTTGCGGACCATGGAGCGACCGACGAAGGCGACCTTGCGCTCATGCAGCGCCGCCGCGTCGAGCACCTGCTGCACGCGGTGCACGTGGGACGCGAACGAGGCGACGACGATGCGCTTGGTCGACTCGCCGAACACGCGGTCGAGCACGGGCCCGATCTCGCGCTCCCCGGCGACGAAGCCGGGCACCTCGGCGTTGGTGGAGTCCACCATGAACAGGTCCACGCCGGCCTCGCCGAGCCGCGCGAAGGCCCGCAGGTCGGTGATCCGGCCGTCGAGCGGCAGCTGGTCCATCTTGAAGTCGCCGGTGTGCAGCACGGTCCCGGCCGGCGTGCGCACCGCGACGGCGAGCGCGTCCGGGATGGAGTGGTTCACCGCGACGAACTCGCACTCGAAGGCGCCGAACCGCTCGGTCTGCCCTTCGCGCACCGCGAGGGTGAACGGCGTGATCCGGTGCTCCTTGAGCTTGGCCTCGACGAACGCGAGCGTCAGCTGCGATCCGACGAGCGGGATGTCGCCCCGCAGCCGCAGCAGGTACGGCACGGCGCCGATGTGGTCCTCGTGGCCGTGCGTCAGCACGATCGCCTCGATGTCGCCCAGCCGCTCGTGGATGTAGTCGAAGTCCGGCAGGATCAGGTCGACGCCGGGCTGGGAGTCCTCGGGGAACAGCACCCCGCAGTCGACGACGAGCAGCCGGCCGTCGTACTCCAGCACGGACATGTTGCGACCGACCTCACCGAGACCACCCAGCGCGACGACGCGCAGGGTTCCGGTGGCGAGCGGCGGGGGCAGGGTCAGGTCGGGATGGGGGTGGCTCACGGGTCTCCTGGACTGCGGGTGGTACGGCGCCGGTCAGCCGGCGACGAGGTCGATGACGCCCGCGGCGGCCAGCCCGGCGCGCAGCGCCGGCAGCTCCTCGTCGGGCAGCGGGGTGATCGGCAGGCGCGTGGCGCGGCTCGGGATCAGGCCGAGCAGCTCGAGTGCCGCCTTGGCGGTCGGAGCCTGCTGGCCGGCGCCGTTCAGCGCGTCGATCGCGGGCGCGGCGGCGCGGAACGCCTCGAGGGCACCGGCGGTGTCGCCGGCGAACCAGCGTTCGCTGACGCGGGCGAGCAGGGGCGTGACGACGTGCCCGGCGACGGAGACGATCCCGGCGGCGCCTGCTGCCAGCATCGCGAGGAACAGGCCGTCGTCGCCCGCGTAGTACGCCAGGTGCGTGTCACGCATCACCTTGGTCGAGCCGTACACGTCGCCGGCCGCGTCCTTGACGCCGACGATCCGCGGGTGCGCGGCCAGGCGGGCGAACGTCGCCGGCGCGATCCGCACACCGGCACGGCCCGGGATGTCGTAGACCAGCACCGGCAGACCGGTCGAGCTCGCGACGGTCTCGATGTGGGCTGCCAGGCCGGGCTGCGACGGGCGGGAGTAGTAGGGGCTGACGACGAGCAGCCCGTGCGCCCCGGCCTCGGCCGCCTGCTCGGCCATCCGCACGGCGTGTGCCGTGTCGTTGGAGCCGGCGCCCGCGACGACGAACGCGCGGTCGCCCACCGCCTCGACGACGGCCTCGACGAGCTCCGCCTTCTCGGGTGCGTGGGTGGTGGGCGCCTCGCCGGTGGTGCCGTTGAGCACCAGGCCGTCGTTGCCCTGGTCAACGAGGTGCTTCGCCAGGGCCACCGCGGCGGCGAGGTCGACGGCGCCGTCAGGCGTCATCGGCGTGACCATGGCGGTGAGCACGGACCCGAAGGGCCGCGCCGCGGTACTGGCAGGCGGCATGGGCTCACGCTACCGCCCGAACCCCCACCCCGACCTGCCCGTCCGGTCCACGACGTGCCCGAGTCGCGGCCCGGAATCCCACCTTGCGCACCGGCGGCCGCCGTCGTGATGACGACTGCTGAGCCGGAGGAGGTCAGCGACGGCGGACGGAGCTGACGAACCGGTAGCGCGGGCCGGCACGTGAGGTGAGCCAGGGACCCGCGGCGGTGTCCCAGTCGGCCGGGTCCACCTCGGGGGCGAACGCGTCGCCGTCGGTGTCGACGTCGACCTCGGTCACCTCCAGCCGGTCCGCCAGCGGCAGTGCGGCCGCATAGACCGCCGCGCCGCCGATCACCCACACCTCGTCGTCGATCCCGTCCGGCTCCGAGAGCGCCGACAGCGCCGCGCCCATCGACGGCGCCGGACGGGCGCCCTCCGGGACGAACCCCGCATCACGGGACAGCACCACGTTGAGGCGTCCCGGCAGCGGCCGGTTCCGCTCGGGCAGGGAGAGCCACGTGGCCCGGCCCATCACCACCGGGAACCCGTTGGTGACGTGGCGGAAGCGGGCGAGGTCCTCCGGCACGCGCCACGGCAGGGCACCGCCCTTGCCGATCACCCCGGCCGGCGTCTGCGCCCAGATCAGGCCGAGGACGAAACCGCGCCACACGCTCGCCGGCATCGCGGCATCCGTCACACCGCCACCGGCGCCTTGATCGCCGGATGGTGCTGGTAGTCGAGCACCTGGACGTCCTCGTAGCTGTAGTCGAAGATCGACGGCGCCCGGTGCAGCTCCAGACGCGGCGGCGGGTACGGTGCGCGGCCCAACTGTTCGCGCACCTGCTCGACGTGGTTGTCGTAGACGTGGCAGTCACCGCCGGTCCAGACGAAGTCGCCCACCTCGTAACCGGCCTGCTGGGCCACCATGTGGGTCAGCAGCGCGTAGGACGCGATGTTGAACGGCACCCCGAGGAACAGGTCGGCGCTGCGCTGGTACAGCTGGCAGCTCAGCCGACCGTCGGCGACGTAGAACTGGAAGAGCGCGTGGCACGGCGCCAGCGCCATGTCCGGGATGTCGGCGACGTTCCAGGCGGAGACGATGTGCCGGCGCGAGTCCGGGTCGCGCCGCAGGTTCTCGACCACCTGGGCGATCTGGTCGACATGCCGTCCGTCCGGGGTGGGCCAGCTGCGCCACTGCACGCCGTAGACCGGACCGAGCTCGCCGTGCTCGTCGGCCCACTCGTCCCAGATGGTGACGCCGTGCTCCCGCAGCCAGGCCACGTTGGACTCCCCGCGCAGGAACCACAGCAGCTCGTAGACCACCGACTTCAGGTGGACGCGCTTCGTCGTCACCAGCGGGAAGCCGGCACGCAGGTCGAAGCGCATCTGGTGCCCGAACAGGCTGCGCGTGCCCGTCCCGGTGCGGTCCGCCTTCGGCGTCCCGGTCTCGAGCACCAGCCGCAGCAGGTCCTCGTACGGCGTCTCGATCGGTCCGGCGGTCACGGCGACATGCTAGGCACGGCGTCCGTCCGAAGGACGGCTTGCACCAGGTGCGTCGTGCGATCGCGGGCCACACTGGGCGCCATGACGCCATCGCTGCCGCCCACGGTCGCGGCCCACGTTCCCACAGGTCTGCTGGTCGGCGGCGCGTGGCGCCCCGCCTCGGGCGGGGCGACGTTCCCGGTGCAGGATCCCGGTACCACCGAGGTGCTGTTCGACGTCGCCGACGGCACGAGCGAGGACGCGGTGGCGGCCCTCACCGCGGCCCACGAGGCGTTCGACGAGTACCGCAGCACCGCGCCGTACGTCCGCTCCGAGCTGCTGCGGGCCGTCTACGAGTCGATCACCGCCCGCACGGACGACATCGCGGCGCTCGTCACCGCCGAGGGCGGCAAGCCGCTGGCCGAGGCGCGCGCCGAGGTGGCGTACGCCGCCGACTACGTGCGTTGGTTCTCCGGCGAGGCGCTGCGTCTGGGAGGTCTCGCCCGGCGCGCGCCGTCCGGCACCTACCACCAGCTGGTGCTGCGCCGTCCGGTGGGCCCGGCGCTGCTCATCACGCCGTGGAACTTCCCCATCGCGATGATCGCCCGCAAGCTGGCCCCGGCCCTGGCCGCAGGCTGCACCGCCGTGGTCAAGCCAGCACGGCTCACGCCGTTGACCACGGCGTTCGTCGCCGAGATCGTCCGCGAGGAGCTCGAGCGGCGCGGGCTGCCCACGGGCGTGATCAACGTCGTCCCCTCGTCGTCCGCGCGGGCCGTCAGCGAGCCGCTGCTGGCGGACCCGCGGCTGCGCAAGCTGAGCTTCACCGGCTCGACCGAGGTGGGCCGCACCCTGCTGGCCGGTGCGGCGCAGAACGTTCTGCGCACCTCGATGGAGCTGGGCGGCAACGCTCCGTTCCTGGTGTTCGAGGATGCCGACCTCGACGCGGCCGTCACCGGGGCGGTCGCCGCGAAGATGCGCAACTCCGGCCAGACCTGCGTCGCGGCCAACCGGTTCCTGGTCCACGGCAAGGTGGCCGCCGAGTTCACCGAACGGCTGACCGAGGCGTTCGCCGGGCTCGTCGTCGGCCACGGCGCCGAGCCGGGAGTCACGGTGGGGCCGCTCATCGAGCAGGCGGCCGTCGAGCGGGTCGAGGAGCTGGTGGCCTCCGCGGCCGGCGCCGGCGCCCGGGTGCGGATCGGCGGCGAGCGCCCGGACCTGCCCGGCTGGTTCTACGCCCCCACCGTCCTCGACCGCGTGTCCCCGGACATGCCGGTGGTCACCGAGGAGATCTTCGGCCCGGTCGCCCCGGTGGTGACCTTCGACTCCGAGGACGAGGCGATCGCACTGGCCAACTCCACCCCGTTCGGCCTCGTCGCCTACGCCTTCACCGGCGACCTGTCACGCGCGCTGCGCCTGGCCGAGGCGATCGACACCGGCATGCTCGGCGTCAACCGCGGCATGGTCTCGGACGCGACGGCGCCCTTCGGCGGCGTCAAGCAGTCCGGACTGGGACGCGAGGGCGGCGAGAGCGGCCTCGAGGAGTACCTCGACACCGTGTACGTCGCGGTCTGAGACGCCGCCCCGGCTCGGCACGAGCCAGACGGACGTGAGCCCCACGGGCCCCGATGTGAGCGGCATGAGCGGTCTGAGCGGCATGGGCGGGCCCAGCATGAGCGGTCGCGGCGTGAGCAGGGCCGACATGGGCGGGGCACGACGTGCCACGCTGTTCGGGTGCCGGGACGACGTGCGACGACGCCCGCCGTCTCGGCGGCCGTCCGCCAGGCGATGTCCGTGGCGGTGGCCACCGGCCTGTACGGCCTCTCGTTCGGCGCGTTGTCCGTGGTCGCGGGCCTGGACGTGGCGCAGACCATGGTGCTGTCCCTGCTGATGTTCTCCGGCGGCTCGCAGTTCGCCTTCATCGGCGTGGCCGGCGCCGGTGGCGGCGCCGGCGCGGCGATCGCCACCGCCACGCTCGTCGGGGTCCGCAACGCGCTCTACGGGCCGCAGGCGGCCCCGCTCATCGACGTCTCGGGTCCGCGCCGGGCGCTGGCGGCCCAGCTGACGATCGACGAGTCCACGGCCGTCGCCACCGCGCAGCGCGACCCGCTCGCCGCGCGCGCCGGGTTCTGGTGGGCCGGCGGCGGCGTGTTCGTCCTGTGGAACGCGTTCACGCTGGTCGGAGCGCTTCTCGGTGACGCCGCCGGGGACCCGCGCCGCTACGGTCTCGATGCCGCCGCCGCGGCCGCGTTCCTCGGCCTGGTGTGGCCGCGGCTGTCCGGACCACGCGCCGGCACGGCCCGAGCAGTCGCCGGCGCCGCGGCCCTCGTCGCCCTGGGGACCACGCCGCTGCTGCCGGCGGGCGTGCCGGTGCTCCTGGCCGCCGTGGTCGCGCTGCTCGTCGGGGTCGTCACGGCCCACGGGCCGTCGCGACCCGCCGCGACGGAGACATCCGCGTGAAGGGCGCCGTCCTGTGGGCCGCCGTCGTCGGCGCCGGCCTGGCGACCTTCGCGGTCAAGCTCGTCGGCCACCTGGTGCCGCGCCACTGGCTGGCCAGGCCGCAGGTGGCCCGCGTCGCCGCTTTCGTCACCGTCGCCCTGCTGTCCGCGCTCGTCGCGGTCCAGGCAGCGACCAGCGGCGGGCGGATCGTCCTCGACTCCCGGCTGGCCGGCATGGCGGCGGCCGCCGTTGCGCTGCTGGCCAAGGCACCGTTCGTCGTGGTGGTGCTCGTCGCCGCCGTGGTGACCGCTGCGCTGCGCTGGGCGGGCCTGCCGTGAGCACCTAGGCTCGCCCGGTGTCGTCCAGCTCCCACCCACACCCGACCGCCGACGTCTCGGTGCGTTCCGCGATCGCCGGGGACGAGGCGGCGATCGCGGCGGTGCAGCTCGGCGCGTGGCGCGCCGCCTACGCCGACTCCCTGGGCGCAGGCGCGCTCGACATGGTCGACGAGGTGGCGGTGGTCGAGCGCTGGCGTGCCGCGATCTCGTCCCCTCCGGGCCGGACGTTCCACGTGCTCGTCGCGATGGCCGGCCCGCGACTGGTCGGGTTCGTCTCCGTCGCGCCGGTTCCGGCGCCGCCCAACGCGACGGACCAGACTCCCGGCGGGATCCTGCTCGCCCTCGAGGTGGCGCCCGGAGAGCAACGCACCGGCCACGGCTCGCGCCTGCTCGCCGCGGCCGTGGACACGCTGCGCACGGACGGGGCCGACCAGGTGATCACCTGGGTGGCCGACGGCGACGAGGCGCGGATCCGGTTCCTGTCGACCGCCGGACTGTCCCCGGACGGCGCCGTGCGCGAGCTGGCCTCCGGTCCGGGCCCGGACGGCGAGCGGAGTGTTCTCCGCGAACGCCGCTGGGGTGCCTCGATCTGACTCAGCCCGCCGCTGCGCCCTTGCCCCGATGCAGCTTGCTCGCGGTACGCAGCGCCCCGCGAGCCGCCTTGCGGTCCCCCGCCGCGTCGTAGGCGAAGGCCAGGTGGTACCAGGCACGCCAGTCGTCGGGCGCCGCCTCGACCGCGTCCCGCGCGGCGCCGAACCGCTCGCGCGCCACCTCCCGGTCCACACGCCCGCCCGGCGAGCGCGGCAGGTCGTCCACCGGCAGGGCGCCGTCGGCAGCCAGCACGTCGGCCATCGAGCGTACGTCCACCGCGAGCCACCACTCCCGCGCCACCAGGGCGATGACGAGCAGCGGCAGCACCAGCAGCGCGACGCCGAGCCCCACACCGATGCCGCGACGGGTGCCGATGAGCTGGACCGCACGCACGACGACGAGGCCGACGTAGAGCGCCAGCAGGGCGGTGACCAGCACCGCACCGATCAGCCCGGTGTACCGCCGACGCGCCGGCGCGGGGACGGGCTCGCTCACCGGCGGTCCAGCCCGAGCAGGGCGTCGAGGCCGACGGTCAGGCCGGGCCGCGACGGCACCGCCCGCACCGCGATCAGCACGCCGGGCATGAAGCTCACCCGGTCGAACGAGTCGTGCCGGATGGTCAGCAGCTCCCCCGGGTTGCCCAGCAGCACCTCCTGGTGCGCGACGAGCCCGCGCAGCCGCACCGCGTGCACGTGCACGCCGTCGACGTCCGCGCCGCGGGCACCGTCCAGCGACGTGCTCGTCGCGTCGGGCATCGGTCCGAGCCCGGCTGCGGCACGCTCCGCGGCGATCGCACGGGCCGCCGCGCGGGACGTGCCGGACGGCGCGTCGACCTTGTCCGGGTGGTGCAGCTCGATCACCTCGGCGGTCTCGAAGAACCTCGCCGCCTGGGCCGCGAACGACTGCGCCAGCACGGCGCCCAGCGCGAAGTTCGGCGCGATCACCACTCCGACGCCCGGCGCGCGCACCTGGTGGTCCCGAACCCGCCCGTACGCCTCGTCGGTCCAACCCGTGGTGCCGACGACGGCGTGGATCCCCCGGTCGATCAGTGCGTGCACGTTGGCCTCGGTGACGGCCGGCACGGTGAAGTCGATCGCCACCTGGGCGCCGGCGTCGGTCAGCCGCGACAGGTCGCCGTCGGCGTCGACGCTCGCGACGAGCTCGAGGCCCGGCGCCGCCCGGACGGCACCGACCACCGTCGAGCCCATCCGCCCGGCCGCGCCCAGCACGGCGACTCGCAGGTCCTCTGCCACGTCGGTCACCCTACCGGCGCACCCGCGGCTCAAGCCGACACCTCCGCACGACGATGCCACGGCATGGGGGCCTTTCCGCGGTCGCTGCTGACCGCCTTGCGTGACCTGACGCTGCTCGCCGTGGCGGCCCTGTTCCTCGGAGGGGCGCTGGACGCTGCCTTGGTCGGCCGTCCGGTCGCCGCCGTCGTCGTCGGCCTGCCCGCGGTGGGCGCGGCGACGGCGACCGTGCTGGTCTACCTGACCCTCGCCCGCTCCGCGTGGCCGGTCGGTGCACACGCCACCGGTGACGTGCTCAGCGAGCTCGTCCCGCAGGTCCTGCCGGCGGTGGTGGCGCCCTCGCCGCGCGTGCCGCCGAACCTTCCCGGCGGCGGGTGATCAGTCGCCGAACGGCCCGACACGCACCACGGACCGCGGCGCCGCAGCCAGCTCGGCCGCCAGCACCTGGACCTCGTCCGCCGTGACGGCACGCACGCGCTCGAGGGTCTCGTCCAGCGACAGCAGCTCCCCGTGCACCAGCTCGGCACGGCCGAGCCGTGACATCCGCGAGCCGGTGTCCTCCAGGCCGAGGACGAGCGAGCCGCTCAGCTGCCCGACGGCCCGCTGCAGCTCGGGTGCCGGCACGCCTCCGTCGGCGAGCTTCTCCAGCTCGGCGACCAGCAGGCGCGTCACCTCGTCGACCTTGGTCGGCGTGCACCCGGCGTACAGGCCGAACAGCCCGGTGTCCGCGTGGCCGGAGGAGAACGAGTACGTCGAGTAGGCCAGGCCGCGCTTCTCGCGGATCTCCTGGAACAGCCGTGAGCTCATCCCGCCGCCCAGCACGGCGTTGAGCACGGACAGCGAGAACCGCCGCGGGTCGGTCGCCGTGATCGCGACGCTGCCGACGATGACGTTGGCCTGCTCGGTGGGCCGCCGCACGCTGCGCTCGACGCCCACCGCGGGGATGCCGGCGGAGCCGACGGGCAGCGAGCGCTCGGTGCCGACGCGGCGCGGCAGCGGTGCCGCGTCGTCGGCCACCGTCCAGCCGCCCGACGAGAGCACCTCGCCCACCTGCGCGACGAGCGCGTCGTGGTCGACGCCGCCCGCAGCGGTGACCACCAGCGTGCCGGGGCGGTAGTGCCAGCGGTAGTGCTCCCACACGGCCTCGCGCGGCACCGCCCGGATGGTCGCCGGCGTGCCGCCGATCGGCCGCCCCAGCGGATGGGCGCCGAGCACCACGGCGGCGAACTCGTCGTGCACGACGTCGCTCGGGTCGTCGTCGTTCATCGCAAGCTCTTCGAGGATGACGCCGCGCTCGGTCTCGAGCTCGTCACCGTCCAGCCGGGCCGAGGTGACCATGTCCCCGATGACGTCGACCGCCATCGGGAGGTCGGCGTCGAGCACCCGTGCGTAGTAGCACGTGTCCTCCTTGCCGGTGGCGGCGTTGGCCTCGCCGCCCACGGCGTCGAACGCCTCGGCGATGTCCATCGCCGAACGCTTCGCCGTGCCCTTGAACAGCAGGTGCTCCAGGAAGTGCGTCGAGCCGAAGTGGCCGTCGGTCTCGTCGCGCGAGCCGACGCCCACCCAGGCCCCCACCGTCGCGGAGCGCAGCCCGGGCATCCGCTCCGTCAGGACGCGGACGCCGCCGGGCAGGACCGAGCGACGCACGAGTGCGCCGCCGTCCTGCCCGGCGGAACGTTCGGCTCCGGGCTGGCCGCTACGGACCAGCGGGAGGTCGAGGGGCACGTCAGGCGTCAGCCGGCTCTGCGACGGCAGGCGTCGCCTCGGCCTCGGAGATCCCGTCGGCCTCGTCGACCACCGCGTGCAGCGACAGCTTGCCGCGCGGGTCGATCTCGCCGATCTCCACCTGCACCTTCTGGCCCACCGCGAGGACGTCCTCGACGTTCTCCACCCGCTTGCCGCCGACGAGCTTGCGGATCTGCGAGATGTGGAGCAGGCCGTCCTTGCCCGGCGAGAGCGAGACGAAGGCGCCGAAGGTGGTCGTCTTGACCACCGTGCCGACGAACCGCTCGCCGATCTCCGGCATGTGCGGGTTGGCGATCGCGTTGATCGCGGCCCGCGCCGCCTCGGCCGACGGGCCGTCGGTGGCGCCGATGTAGACGGTGCCGTCGTCCTCGATGGAGATGTCCGCGCCGGTCTCCTCCTGGATCTGGTTGATCATCTTGCCCTTCGGGCCGATGACCTCGCCGATCTTGTCGACCGGGACCTTCACCGTGATGACGCGCGGCGCGTACGGGCTCATCTCGTCCGGCGTGTCGATCGCCTCGGCGATGACGTCGAGGATGGCCAGGCGGGCCTCCTTGGCCTGCGTCAGCGCGCCGGCCAGGACGCTCGCGGGGATGCCGTCGAGCTTGGTGTCCAGCTGGATCGCGGTGACGAACTCGCGCGTGCCGGCGACCTTGAAGTCCATGTCGCCGAACGCGTCCTCGGCGCCCAGGATGTCGGTGAGGGCGGCGTAGCGGGTCTCACCGTTCACCGTGTCGGACACCAGGCCCATCGCGATGCCCGCGACGGGCGCGCGCAGCGGCACGCCCGCGTTGAGCAGCGACAGCGTCGAGGCGCACACCGAGCCCATCGACGTCGAGCCGTTGGAGCCGAGCGCCTCGGAGACCTGCCGGATCGCGTACGGGAAGTCCTCACGCGTGGGCAGCACCGGCACGAGAGCTCGCTCCGCGAGCGCGCCGTGGCCGATCTCGCGCCGCTTCGGCGAGCCCACCCGGCCGGTCTCACCGGTGGAGAACGGCGGGAAGTTGTAGTGGTGCATGTAGCGCTTGCGCGTCACCGGGGACAGCGAGTCGATCTGCTGCTCCATGCGCAGCATGTTGAGCGTGGTGACGCCGAGGATCTGCGTCTCGCCGCGCTCGAACAACGCCGAGCCGTGCACACGCGGCAGCACCTCGACCTCGGCCGACAGCGTGCGGATGTCCCGCAGGCCACGGCCGTCGATGCGGAACCCGTCGGTGAGGATGCGACGGCGGATCAGCTTCTTCTGCACCGAGCGGTAGGCGGCGGAGATCTCCTTCTCCCGGCCCGCGAACTGCGCGGCGAGCTCGGCCTTGATCTCGGCCTTGATCTCGTCGATGCGGCTCTCGCGCTCCTGCTTGCCCGCGATCGACAGGGCCGTCTCGAGCTTGGCGGTGGTCCCGGCCTCGACCGCGGCGAGGACGTCGGCCTGGTACTCCGGGAACAGCGGGAACTCGACGGTGGCCTTCGCGGCCTTCTTCGCCAGCTCGATCTGGGCCAGGCACAGCGCGCGCAGGAACGGCTTGGCCGCCTCGAGGCCGCCGGCGACGACCTCCTCGGTCGGCACCGTGCCGCCGCCGCCGTGGATGAGGTCCCACGTGTGCTCGGGTGCCTCGGCCTCGATCATCGCGATCGCGACGTCCGGGGAGCCGTCGGCGGCCGTGATGATCCGGCCCGCGACCACCATGTCGAACGTCGCCTGCTCGCGCTCGGAGTAGCGCGGGAACGCCACCCACTGGCCGTCGATCAGCGCGATGCGCGTGGCCGCCACCGGGCCGGAGAACGGCAGACCGGACAGCTGGGTGGACACGGACGCGGCGTTGATCGCCAGCACGTCGTACGCGTCGTCGGGGTGCAGCGACAGCACCGTGACGACCACCTGGATCTCGTTGCGCAGGCCCTTGACGAAGAGCGGGCGCAGCGGGCGGTCGATCAGCCGGCAGGCGAGGATCGCCTCGGTGGACGGCCGGCCCTCGCGGCGGAAGAACGAGCCGGGGATCTTGCCGGCGGCGTACTGCCGCTCCTCGACGTCGACCGTCAGCGGGAAGAAGTCGAACTGGTCCTTGGGCTCCTTGCCGACCGTGGTGGCCGACAGGAGCATCGTCGTGTCGTCGAGGTAGGCGACGGCGGAGCCGGCGGCCTGCTTGGCGAGGCGTCCGGTCTCGAACCGGACTGTGCGAGTGCCGAACTTGCCGTTGTCGATGACGGCTTCGGCGAACTGGATCTCGGGACCCTCCACGGGTGCCCTCCTTGTTCTCGAAGGCGCCGGGCGAGACCGCGGCGGTCTTCGATCGAGGCCCACGGACCGGGTCGAGCCCGAGTCCGGAAGCCACTACCGAGGACCGGACGTGGCGGCCGACGCGGTGGTGATGATGGAGCTCTGTTCATCTGGGGCGCCGGACGGTCCCGACGCACGACCGGCCCGGACCCGTCCGCGGGTCCGAGCCGGTGGGGCTGGCTATCGGCGCAGGCCGAGCCGCTCGATGAGGCTGCGGTAGCGCGCGATGTCGATCTTCTGCAGGTAGCCGAGGAGCCGGCGGCGCTGCCCGACGAGGAGCAGCAGGCCACGACGGCTGTGGTGGTCGTGCTTGTGCACCTTGAGGTGCTCGGTGAGGTCCTTGATGCGCTGCGTGAGCACCGCGATCTGGACCTCCGGCGAGCCGGTGTCGCCCTCGTGCGTCGCGTACTCGGTCATGATGGCCTGCTTGGTGGCAGCGTCGAGGGCCACGGCTCTCCTTGTTGTCGTTGCGCGGTGCGCCGGGGCATGTCCACCCGGGCTCTCTGGTTCCGCGGCCGTTCTTACGGCCCGTCGATCCTACCAGCCGGTTCGCCGCGCCGCCGACGGGGTGGGATCCGGGCGACGTCCGGCCACCGCACGGTCACGTCGTCCCACATGTCGAGACTCAGCCCGACGGTGCGCGGGCACCGGCCGTCCTGCGTGTCACACTCGGCCCGTGAGCACGCGACCCAGCACCGCCGTTGCGGTGTCGTCGCGCGCCGTGTGCCGAATGTGTATGTCCAGCTGTCCGCGTCAGCACTGAGCCTTCCTCACTGACCCGCGGCCGGCCCGGCCGGCCACCTGCGCCCACGCGCAGGACGACTCCCAGGACATGACATGTCGAGCACCGCCGTTCTCCCCTCCCTCGCGCGCACCCCGTCGCGCCCCTCCGTCGCGCCGTCCGC
>DASWOL010000226.1:0-11600 GCA_036398695.1 Cellulomonas sp.
GGTTGCCGGCGACCGTGATGGTGATCGGCTCGGCGGCGGCCGACGTCGGCGAGCCGCCCGACGGCTCGGTGCCGCCGGTGCTCGGGCTGTCCGTTCCGCCGCCTGAGCTGCAGGCGGCCAGCAGGCCGATGGCAAGCGCGCCGGCCATGCCGAGCGCGGTCGTGCGTGAGGACCTCATCGTCTCGTCACTCCTCCTTGATGGTCCCGTGGTCCGGGATCCGCTCGGATTCTCTGTGTGCGTTCTACTGGTGGACATGGTGCTGTGAAGTGCGCAGCCACACCGCGGTATCGCGGGGTAGCCGCCCTGCCTCGAGCGAGCCGCTGGAGAGCAGGACGTCTTGGTGGGGGGGCAGATCGGCGGGCTCTGCGCCGAAGTTGACGACGACGAGCACGTCGCCGCGGGCGAACGCGAGCACGTCAGGCCCAGCGTCCACCCAGGTCAAGGACCCGTCGCCGAGGCTCGGCTCAGCCCGCCGAACCTGGACCGCCTGCCGGTACAGGTGGAGCATCGAGTCGGGATCCGACTCCTCGGCGTCGACGGTCAGCGCCGCCCAGTCCGCCGGCTGGGGCAGCCACGGCTTGCGGGTCGCGTCGGCCGGGCTGAAGCCGTACGGGGACTCCTGCCCGGACCACGGCAGCGGCACGCGGCAGCCGTCGCGGCCGGGGTCGGTGCCCCCGGAGCGGTAGTGCATCGGGTCCTGCAGCACGTCGAGCGGCAGGTTCTCGACCTCGGGCAGGCCCAGCTCCTCGCCCTGGTAGACGTACCAGGAGCCCGGCAGCGCGGCCGTCAGGAGCGCGGCGGCACGGGCGCGGCGGGTGCCGAGCGCGAGGTCGGTCGGCGTGCCGAACCGCTTGCCGGCGAACGAGAACGACGAGTCCTCGCGCCCGTAGCGCGTCACGGGCCGCGTCACGTCGTGGTTGGACAGCACCCACGTCGGCGGCGCACCGACGGGCGCGTGGGCGGCGAGCGTCTGGTCGATCGAGTCGCGCAGCTCCTTGCCCTCCCACGGCCGGGCCATGAAGTCGAAGTTGAAGGCGGTGTGCATCTCGTCGGGCCGCAGGTAGCGGGCGAACCGCTCGCGGTCGTCGAGCCACACCTCGCCCACCAGCACCCGGGTGTCGGGGTACGAGTCGGCGACCGCCCGCCAGCCCCGGTAGATGTCGTGCAGGTCGTCGCGGTCCACGTGCGGGTGCTGGCCGGGCCGCGGGTGCGCCGGGACCTCGGGCAGCGCCGGGTCCTTGACGAGGAGCGCCGCCGAGTCGATGCGGATGCCCGCCGCGCCGCGGTCGAACCAGAACCGCAGGATGTCGAGGTGCTCGGCGACGACGTCCGGGTTGTTCCAGTTGAGGTCCGGCTGCTCCGGCGTGAACAGGTGGAGGTACCACTCCCCCGGCGTGCCGTCGGGGTTGCGCGTGCGGGTCCACGTGGGTCCGGCGAAGTCGCTGCGCCAGCGGGTGGGGATCCCGTCGCCGCGCGGTCCCTTGCCGGGGTGGAACCAGAACCGAGCCCGCTCCGGCGAGCCGGGGCCGGCGGCGAGCGCCGCCTTGAACCAGGCGTGCTGTGCCGACACGTGGTTGGGCACGATGTCGACGATGGTCCGGATCCCGAGCTCACGGGCCTCGGCGATGACGCGCTCGGCGTCCTCCAGCGTGCCGAACTCCGGGTCGATCGCGCGGTAGTCGGCGACGTCGTAGCCGCCGTCCGCCATCGGCGAGGCGTACCAGGGGGTGACCCAGATCGCGTCGACGCCGAGCCACGCCAGGTACGGCAGCCGCGCGCGCAGGCCCGCGAGGTCGCCGATCCCGTCGCCGTTCCCGTCCGCGAACGAGCGCGGGTACACCTGGTAGATGACCGCGTCCCGCCACCAGAGCGGATCGGAGTGCGCCTGCGCCAACGAAGGCCCCATCTCTCGTGCTCACGCGACAAGCACGGACTGCGCTGTCGACGACGCCGACACTAAAGGACTCGACGGGATCTGCGCAAGAACTCGACAGCACGTTATCGAAGTGTGACCAAGACAACGCCGGTTCCTGCACTAAGTCGTCCGATGTCTGCGCGCCGGCCGCGCGGCGGGACCCGGCCCGCACGCGACCAGGCCCGAGCACGACGACGTCGGCGCAGGCAGCGCCTGCTTCGAGTTCGTCTCGTCACGCCTCGGTTCGCCTTGGGTCCGGCCTCGCACCACCGTCAGGCAACCGCCAAGGCCACGGCCACACCGGCGCCTGGCGGGCGCCTGGCCGGCATCGGACCAGCATCTGGCCGGCGCCTGGCCGGCGCCTGGCCGACATCGGACCAGCGTCAGCCCACCCTCAGCGCAGGACCAGCGCAGCGGCCGGCACCTGCGCCGGCACCGGCGCGGTGGACCCGCGCACCACGAGCTCCGGCTCGAACAGCAGCTCGTCCGCCGTGGTCCCCGACCCCGCGATCTGGTTGACCAGCAGGTCGATCGCCGCCCGCCCCATCGCGTCGATCGGCTGGCGCACGGTCGTCAGCGGGGGCTCGGTGCAGTTCATGAACGCGGAGTCGTCGTACCCCACCACCGAGACGTCCTCGGGCACGCGCAGCCCCGCGCGCCGGGCAGCGCGGATCGCACCGAGCGCCAGCGGGTCGGACGCGCAGACGATGGCCGTCACGCCCTCGCGCAGCAGCCGCGTCGCGGACGCCTGACCGCTCTCCAGCGAGTACGCCGAGCGCGCCACCCAGCGGTCCGGCACCTCGATCCCCAGCCGGGCCCCCAGCGCGCGCGCCGCGCCCAGCTTGCGCTCGGAGGGCACGTGGTCGTCCGGTCCGAGCAGCAGGCCGATGTTGGTGTGGCCGAGGGACGTCAGGTGGCCGAACGCCTGCTCGACGGCCACCTCGTCGTCGCACGACACCCGCGGGAACGGCAGCTGCTCGATCGACGCGTTGATGAGGACCACCGGGAGGTTGAGCCGGGACAGCCGCCCGTAGTGCTCGTGCGACGCGGTGCGCTGCGCGTAGAGGCCACCGGCGAACACGATGCCCGACACCTGCTGGGTGAGCAGCAGGTCCACGTACTCGGCCTCGGTGATCCCGCCCGCGGTCTGCGTGCAGAGCACGGGCGTGTAGCCCTGCTGCGCCAGCGCGCCGCCCACCACCTCGGCGAACGCCGGGAAGATCGGGTTCTGCAGCTCGGGGATGACGAGCCCGACGAGCCGCGCACGCTCGCCGCGCAGCTTCGTGGGGCGTTCGTAGCCCAGCACGTCGAGCGCGGACAGCACCGCCGCACGCGTCTGCTCCGACACCCCGGGCTTGTCGTTGAGCACGCGGCTCACCGTCGCCTCGGACACCCCGACCTTGCGCGCCACGTCGGCCAGCCGTCTCGACATAGGAGCATCGTATGACGAGATCACGCAAATCGCTTGCAGTCCGATGAAAGACTTGCGCGCGGCGCGCGGCGGGTCAGACGGCGGCGCTGTGCCGCACGTCGTCGACCGCCGGCTGTGCCGTGAGGTCGTCGGCCACGCCCACCGCCCACGCCCGCACCGCCGCCATGTCACGGTGGTCGCCCTCGCGGGCCCGCGCACCGGCGATCGCCGCGCGCTCCGCGAAGGTCAGCAGCGCCCGGTCCAGCCGCCCGCGGAAGGCCCGGTGCCCGCGCGCGCCGATCCGGTTGCGCAGGGCCATCAGCTCGTGCGGCGAGTTCGCCGACGCGGCCGGCTGCGTGGCCAGGCCGGACGAGAACATCCACACCGGCACGCGCTCCAGCTGCTCGGTGAACCGGTCCGCGAACTCGCGGGCGGACGGCATCCAGTGCGCCAAATACACGGCGGAGCCGAGCACCACGGCCTCGTAGCCCTCGAGCGACTCGACGTCCTCCGGTGCGCGTTGGTCGACGAGGTGACCGCGAGAGGTCAGGGCGTCAGCGACGACCTCACCGATCTCCCACGTCGCCCCGTGCCGGGAGGCCACGACGACCAGGACTCTCATCGACCCTCCCCACGGGCTCGGAAGCACGCCTCCGCATGCGCGGAAGAGAACGTAAGCGTCATCGTGCAACGCAAGCGGTCACGCACCGTGGGCCGGAGGTCCCGTGACGCTCGCGCCGACGTGGGCCGGAGGTCCCGGCCGGGCATGGTGACCTGCGCGTGGGCGCGCGCTCCTACGAGGGAATCCCCCGTGCGCGAGCCCGGAGCCGTTCCAGCAGCTCCCGCAGCGTCGCCAGCTCGCCGGCATCCAGCGCCTCCCCGACCACGCGGTCGATCGACCGCACGTGGCGGCCGCCGACGAGCCGCTGCAGCCGCAGCCCCTCGTCGGTCAGCGTCACCGCGACGCCGCGGCGGTCCCCGGCCACCGGGCCCCGCCGCACCAGTCCGCCGGTCTCGAGCCGCTCGACCATGCGCGACAGGCTCGGCTGGGTGAGCAGGCTGTGGTCCTGCAGGTCCCTGATCCGAGCGGAGTGCCCCGGGCTGGAGGCCAACGTGTAGAGCACGTCGTACTCGTCGAGCGACAGCTCGTGCCACACGTCGTCGCGCCGGAACCGGCGCAGCAGCTCCACCTGGGTGCGGAAGAGCGACTCCCACGCGTCCGAGGACTCGCGCGGCGTCGCCCGCCGTCCCGAACCGCCCGCCATGTCCGCCTCCCGTGGTGACCCCGCCTACAGTGTGGCGATGACCACGCCGGCCGCACAGTCCACCACCTACCTGGTGGTGGACGGCGAGAACCTCGACGCGACCCTCGGCTCCTCGATCCTCGGCGGGCGGCCCACTCCGGAGCACCGGCCGCGCTGGGAGCGCGTGCTGGCCTTCGCCGGGTCCCGCTTCGACCAGCCGGTCAAGGGCCTGTTCTTCCTCAACGCGTCCGGCGGGTCACTGCCGATGTCCTTCGTCCAGGCGCTGCTGGCCATCGGCTTCCAGCCCATCCCGCTCGCGGGCGACGCGTCCGAGAAGGTCGTCGACGTGGGCATCAAGCGCATGCTGGACGCCATTGCCGAGCACGGCGGTGACGTGCTGCTCGGCAGCCACGACGGCGACTTCGCGCCGGAGGTCGCCCGCCTGCTCGACCTCGGTCGGCGGGTGGGCCTGCTCGCCTTCCGTGAGTTCACCAGCACCGCGCTGACCGCGCTGCAGCCCCGTGGCCTGGAGATCCACGACCTGGAGCTCGACGTGCAGGCGTTCAACGTCCAGCTGCCCCGGTTGCGGATCATCTCGCTCGACGAGTTCGACCCGACCCGTTACCTCTAGGGCACGGCGAGCACGTGGCCACGGCCTGGTCCGGGACGTCCGCCGGTGGCAGCCGGGACGCCGTCGCGGCACAGTGGGCTCCCGTGGGGGACGAAGTGCTGGTCGCGCTGCTGCGAGCCGTCAACGTCGGTGGCCGCACGGTGCGCACCGCCGACCTCAAGGCGGCCGCGAACGAGCTCGGTCACGACCAGGTCGCGACCTACGCCGCCAGCGGCAACCTCGTCCTGGTCCCCGCCCCCGACGCGGACCCGGCGACGATCGGCCCGCGCCTGTCGCGCGCGCTGGGCCGCCAGGTCGGGTTCGCGGTCCCCGTGATCACCCGAACCGGCGAGGAATGGGGCCGCGTGGTCGCCGACGTCCCGTGCCCCGAGCACGCGGCCGACGACCCGTCGCGCCTCACCGTCGTCGTCTGGGACGGCACGCCCGACCCCGACGCGGTGGCCGGCTTCGACCCGGGGCGGTACGGCGAGGAGGAGGTGGTGTGGCACGGCGACGAGACGTACGTGTACTACCCCCACGGCATCGGCCGCTCGCGCCTGACGCTCGACGTGCTGAGCCGCGAGGCCGGGCTGGTGGGCACCGCGCGCAACTGGCGCACGGTCCTCGCGCTGCAGACGCTGGCCGACGAGCGCCGGAGCCGGCGGGGCTAGCCTGCCGCCATGGCCACGCTGTTCACGCACATCATCGAGGGCGAGATCCCCGGCCGGTTCGTCTGGTCCGACGAGGTCTGCGTCGCGTTCGCGACCATCGCACCGATCAGTGACGGTCACGTCCTCGTGGTGCCGCGCGCCGAGGTGGACCGCTTCACCGTGGCGCCCGACGAGCTGCTCGCCCACCTGATGACGGTGGCCAAGACGATCGGCGCCGCGCAGGAGGTGGCGTTCGGCGCCCCGCGCGCCGCGCTGCTGGTGGCGGGCTTCGAAGTGCCGCACCTGCACCTGCACGTGCTGCCGGCCTGGGGCGAGGCGCACCTGTCGTTCGCCGATGCGAGGCCGGACACGCCGGGCGAGGCGCTCGACGCGGCGATGGAGACGCTGCGCACCGCCCTGCGGGACGCGGGACACGCCGACCACGTGCCGCCGTCGCTGCAGTCGGCGCAGCTGCCCGCCTAGGTCTCGTCCGCCGCGGACGGCGGCGGCGGGGCGCCGTCGCCCTCGCTGTCCCCGTGACCCCCCGCCGGCGCGATCTCCAGGTCCGCCTGACCCATCGGCTGCGTGCGCGTGCGCGGCAGCGCGGACGGCACCTGGCGGACCACCCAGGCCACCAGCCCCTCGCGCACCTCGGCGCGCAGCCCGAACAGGGTCGCGGAGTCGACCGCGGAGACGAGCGCCCGCACCCGTAACCGACCGCCGGTGGCGTCGGTCACCTGCAGTCGCCCGGCGCGCCCGTCCCACAGTGCGCTGCCGGCAAGGAGCCGGTCGAGCTCGGCGCGCATCGCGTCCACCGGCACCGACCAGTCGACGTCCATCTCCACGGTGCCGAGCAGCTCCGGAGCGTGGTGGGTCCAGTTCTCGAAGGGCGTCGTGGTGAACCAGCTCGACGGCAGGATGACGCGCCGGTCGTCCCACAGCCGCACGCCGACGTACGTCAGCGTGATCTCCTCGATCCGGCCCACGTCGCCCTGGACCACGACCACGTCGTCCATCCGGATCGCGTCGGTGAACGCCAGCTGGAGGCCGGCGAACAGGTTGCCGAGCGAGCTCTGCGCGGCCAGGCCGGCGACCACCGAGAGCAGCCCCGCCGAGGCGAACACGCTGGCGCCGACCACCCGCACCGCGGGGAACGTCAGCAGCGCCGCGCCGACCGCCCAGACGACGATCACCGCCACCGCGATCCGCCGCAGCAGCTGGGCCTGGGTCTGCACCCGGCGCCCCTGGCGGTCGGCCGCGGTCACCGACGCGTACCGGCGCAGCGCGGCGTCCTCCAGCACGTGTGCCAGCCCCGTGAGCAGCCAGGCCACGGCCGCGATGAGGACGATGAGCAGCGCGTGCGACGCGGGCGGCTGCCAGGGCGCCGGACGTGTGCTGGACAGCAGCCCCACCCAGCCGAGGACCACGACGAGCACGGCGCGCAGCGGCCGGTGGCACCGGGCACTCAGATCGGTGACCAGGGGCGAGTGCCGCCCGATCCTCCGGGCGACCGCCTCCACCGCGGCGGCGACCGCGAGGGCGACCGCGACCGCGCCGACCACGACGGCAGCGGGGACAAGCACGTCCTCGAGGGTCACGGGAGCCGTCACGGGGCCAGCGTAGGTGGCCGTGCCGGGGCCTGTGCAGGCCGCGGGCGGCACGACGCCCCGCTCCCCGGCGGGGAGCGGGGCGTCAACGGGAGCCGTCTCGCCGGCACGAGGCGTGGCGGACTCCGGAACCCGGTTGGGGCGGGTCGGCTCTCGCCGGCCCTTCACTACCGCTGGGCCGCACCGCTACGGCCCGATGTCACAGTTGTAGCACGGAACCGTCATGGCGGCACCCCGAACGCGGCAATCCGGCCCATGGATTCGTCATGAAATCCCCCAGCCCAGGGTCGAGCCGGGTCCGGACCCGTCTGCATCGGGCAATATGGCGACCCGATGGCAGCGGAAGGGTGACGGGCCGGTCACGATCGAGGCAAACCGGCCTCCCGGTCACGGCCGCGGGTCTAACGTCCGCCGCATGACCACCGTCCGCGCTGCGACCGTGCCCGTCACGATCACCGGGCCCGTGCCACCGGCCCGCCGCAGGGGTGCCCGCCTCCGGGCCGCGGTGGCCGCGTTCGCCGTCGCGGGGACCCTGCTCGCGGGCTGCTCGGCCAACGGCGGATCGGCGACGTCGGGCGACCAGCAGGCCGAGCAGGGCTCGGCGGGCGGCTCGGTCCAGGGGGGCGCCGACGCGGGCGCGCCCCAGGCCGCCGCCGCGGCCACGCCGGGGGCCGCAGCCTCGTCGGACGCGAACCGCCAGGTGGTGCGCAACGGCGAGCTCTACCTCACCGTGGACGACCCGCTCGCGGCCGCCGACCGCGTGGCCCAGGTCGCCGGCCGGCTCGGCGGGCGCGTCGACGACCGCGAGCAGGAGGCCGGGGCCGACGGTCAGGCCGGCTCGGCGACGATGACCATCCGCGTGCCTGCCGACTCGCTCGACGACGCTGTCAAGGAGCTAGGTGGCCTGGGCGACGTGACGCGGTACACCGAGAAGTCGCAGGACGTCACCGGAACCGTGGTCGACCTCGACGCGCGGATCTCCGCGGCGCAGACGTCCGTCGAACGCGTCCAGGGCTTCCTCGAGCATGCCTCGACGACCACCGAGCTGCTCAACACCGAGCAAGCCCTCTCGCAGCGCCAGACCGAGCTCGAGCAGCTGCGCGGCCAGCGAGCGGCCCTCGCGGACCAGGTGGCGATGTCCACCCTGTACGTGTCGCTGACGGCACCGGGTCACCCGGTGATCCAGGCGCCCGGCCCGCGCTCGTTCGCCGCCGGCATCGGCGTCGGGTGGCGTTCGTTGATCGCCGCGCTGCGCGGCGCGTCCGTGGTGCTCGGGGTGCTGCTGCCGTGGCTGGTGCTCGCCGCCGTCGTCGCCGTCGCGGTCGTCGTCCCCGTGCGCCGGCGCCGCCGGCGTGCTCCGGCCCCCGCTCCGGCGGTCCTGCCGGCATTCGTCCCGGCACCTGTTGCGGCACCTGTTGCGGCACCTGCTGCACCATCCGGCCCGTTCCTCGGGCCCCTCTCCGGCCCGCCCCCGCAGTCGCCCGCCGCGCCGCCCGCCGCACCGCCCTCCGCACCACCCGCCGCGCCGCCTTCCGCACCGCCCTCCGCACCGCGTCCCTGACCTGCGGCATCGCCGAGCCCCTGTGTTAGGCGGCGCTACCCGAAGGTCCCATGATTTCCGGGGCGGGCATTCGTAGCGTCAAGACCACGTCCTTGCCGTTGAATAGAGCGGCATCGCCAGTGCCGGCGCCCTGACGACAGCGTCTGACGCGGCCGCCGAGGCCGCCTCTCGTCGAAGGAGCTGCCGTGAGCGTCACCACCGCCACACCGCTGGCCGAGGTCAACCTGCCGGATGCGGTGCGCGCCGCCCTGGACGCGAGCCCGCGCCTGATCGTCCCGGAGTCGCGCGCCGACCTGTACGCGCTCGCGCTCGGCCCGGCGGGCGGCCCGGAGTTCACCGTCGAGTACGACGTCGACGGCACGCTGGTCCCCGAGGCGACCGTGACGCGCTGCCGCAACGGCGTCGCCGTCAACTACCCCGAGGACTACATGCGCCGGCGCGACCCGGACTGCATGCGCATCGCCGACGACCTGCCGACGGACAAGCCGCGCTACCGCGACGTGTTCGGTGAGGAGTTCGCCCCCGTCAAGCAGAAGACGCTGGACTGGCTGGGCAGCCAGGAGCTCGTCGTGGTGCCCTTCAAGGCCGGCGGCCCGACGTTCGGCTACCCGTCGCTGGCGATCGTCCCGGCGAACGCGGCGTTCTTCGCCCTGATCCTCGTCGACCTGCAGGGCTGGGTGACGTTCGACGAGATCGGGCCGTTCACGCCCCGCTCGATCCTGTACCTCGCGCCGCCGTTCCGGCACACGCAGTTCGGCGGCCGGCAGGTGGTGGTCCACGACCGCACGACGACGCTGCACGAGGTGTTCGCCTACAACGTCTACCCCGGGCCGAGCGCCAAGAAGGGCGTGTTCTCGGTGCTGCTGGACATCGGCCAGCAGGAAGGCTGGATCACCGCTCACGCCTCCAGCGTCGAGGTCACCACGCCGTACGAGAACCAGACCGTGATCATGCACGAGGGCGCCTCGGGCGGCGGCAAGTCGGAGATGACGCAGGAGATCCGGCGCGAGGAGGACGGCCGCATCCTGGTCGGCACCAACGTCGTTACCGGCGAGCCGTACCACATCACCCTCGGCGAGACGAGCTCCCTGGCGCCGGTCACCGACGACATGACGCTGTGCCACCCCTCGGTGCAGCGCGGCGACCACAAGCTCGTCGTCTCCGACGCGGAGGCCGGCTGGTTCGTCCGCGTCGACGGGATGACCAGCTACGGCGAGGACCCGGCGTTCGAGCGCGCGGTGATCCACCCCGAGGAGCCGCTCGTCTTCCTGTCGCTCGACGGCGTGCCCGACGCTACCGCCCTGCCGTGGGAGCACACGCTCGACTCCAACGGCAAGCGGTGCCCGAACCCGCGCGTCATCATTCCCCGTCGGTTCATCCGCCACGTGGTGGCCGAGCCGAAGGAGGTCGACGTCCGGACGTTCGGCGTGCGGATGCCGGCCTCGACCCGGGAGAAGCCCAACTACGGGATCATGGGGATGATGCACATCATCCCGCCGTCGCTGGCGTGGGTGTGGCGGCTCATCGCCCCGCGCGGGGACAAGAACCCGTCGATCGGCGAGTCGAAGGCGGAGAGCACGGCGCTGGCGCACGGCGGTCTGGTCGCGGAGGGCGTCGGCTCGTACTGGCCGTTCTCGACGAACACGAAGGTCGGCTCGGCCAACCTCCTGCTGTCCCAGATCGTCGCGAACGACCGCACCCGGTACGTGCTGATCCCCAACCAGCACATCGGTGCGTACAAGGTGGGCTTCGCGGGCGAGTGGCTGACCCGCGAGTACCTCGCCCGCCGCGGTGGCGGCCGGATCCGCAAGGAAGAGCTGACCGCGGCACGCTGCTCGCTGTTCGGCTACCGCCCGCGCGAGATCAAGATCGACGGCCAGCAGATCCGTCCCACGCTGCTGCAGCCCGAGTTCCAGTCCCAGGTGGGGGTCGAGGCCTACGACGCGGGCGCCGCGGTGCTCTCCGGGTTCTTCAAGGCCGAGCTGCAGCAGTTCCTCACCGACGAGCTGGACCCCCTGGGCCGGCAGATCATCCAGGCGGTGCTCGACGACGCGACGGTCGAGGACTACGAGGCGCTGACACCGCTCTACATCTGATCTACATCTGATCTGGACCTGGTCTGGATCTGACCTGGATCTGACCGATCCGCCCACTTCTGTCCCCCGCGGCATCCCCGCAGCGTCCGAGGTCGACCACGCCGAAGGCTAGTTCACCTCGGACGTTGCGGCGTCGCAGGGCCGGCGGCGCCGTCCGCAGCGCTGGGTCGTAGGTCACACCCAGGATCGACGGGTCCCTCATAGCGTGGCATGGACAGCAAAGTTGCTCTCGCCCCGGGATCGGAACCGTGATTACACAGATCGCGTCGCTCGCCAGCCTCCTCCCTCAGTCGTCCGGCGATTCCCCAGGTGGCGAGGCCAGCCTTGTCCTGCCGGACCTTTCGGTCGTCCACGTCGTCGGAGGAATCTCCGGTCGGCTGCTCCTCGTCATCGGGCTCGTGCTCTGCGTGCTCGGCCTCGGCTTCGGCGTCATGGTGTTCACCCAGCTGCGCCGGCTGCCGGTGCACCTGTCGATGCGTGAGATCAGCGAGCTGATCTACGCGAC
>DASWOL010000227.1:0-4861 GCA_036398695.1 Cellulomonas sp.
ACAACACAGAAACTGGCATCTCAAAGCCGCATGACACCCACGGAGGCAGGCACCACACGACCATCAACACCATGCCCACTCACGCAGGCAACGGCATCGACAACATCAAGACACACTGTTGAGTTCTCAAG
Organism: Cellulomonas sp.; assembly: GCA_036398695.1. Lineage (GTDB taxonomy): Bacteria > Actinomycetota > Actinomycetes > Actinomycetales > Cellulomonadaceae > Cellulomonas. Next base: position 132 of record DASWOL010000227.1, read on the forward strand.
AAACAGACGCACCGCCCTGCATCCCTCACGAGATGCCCAGGAAGGCTTGCTACCGATCCCCGACCAGCCGGAACGAGGGCGCACGAAGCGCCTGATCCGATCTGTCGGGGTTGGCCCCTCCGCGGGACCGACCACCATCTCTGGTGTCCGTTCCTCCCTGCGGGGGCTTGGAAGACATTACGCGAGGCCTGCGGCCAGCGCAAATCCGTGACGTGGTGACGCCAGTCACGCTCCGGAGCGTGCGGGTTCGGTCCCCACGTGGACCACAGCGAGCGACCGGCGACCGCGTCGCAGCACGGCGTACCGGCCCCCCAGCAGCTGGTCCGCGGTGAGCGGGGCGCCTTCGTCGGACACCCGCTCGTTGTTCACCGACAGCCCGCCCTCGGCCACCGCTCGGCGCGCCGCGCCCTTGGACGCGACCAGGCCCGTGGCCGCGAACAGGTCGACCAACGGCTCCCCCACCGTGCCAGGCGCCGACGGCAGCTCGGCCACGGCGGCACCGAGCGTCTCGTCGTCCAGCTCCGTCAGGGAGCCACGCCCGAAGAGCGCCTGCGACGCGGCGACCACCTTGGCCGTCGCGTCCGCGCCGTGCACCAGCGTCGTCACGTCCTCGGCCAGCACGCGCTGCGCCTCCCGGGCCGCCGGCCGCTGCGCCACCGCGCCTTCCAGCAGGGCGATCTCCTCCGCCGTGCGGAACGTGAACACCCGCAGGTAGCCGGCCACGTCGGCGTCGTCCGTGTTGAGCCAGAACTGGTAGAAGGCGTAGGGCGACATCATGTCCGGCGCCAGCCACACCGCCCCGCCCTCGGTCTTGCCGAACTTGGTGCCGTCCGCCTTGGTGATCAGGGGCGTCGTCAACGCGTGGACGGCGCCGCCGTCCGCCTTGCGCACCAGCTCGACGCCGGACAGCAGGTTGCCCCACTGGTCGTTGCCGCCGGTCTGCAGCGTGCAGCCGTACCGCCGGTACAGCTCGAGGAAGTCCATCCCCTGCAGGATCTGGTAGGAGAACTCGGTGAACGAGATCCCGTCCTCCGACGCCAGCCGGCGCGCCACGGTGTCCTTGGCGAGCATGGTGCCCAGCCGGTAGTGCTTGCCGACGTCGCGCAGGAAGTCGATCGCCGTCAGCTCGCCGGTCCACTCGAGGTTGTTGACCATCGTCGCCGGGTTGTCGCCCTCGAAGTCGAGGAACCGCGAGATCTGCGTGCGCAGCCGCTCCACCCAGGCGCGGACGGTCTCCGTCGAGTTCAGCACCCGCTCGCCGGACATCCGCGGGTCGCCGATCATCCCGGTGGCGCCGCCGACGAGTGCGATCACCCGGTGCCCGGCCCGCTGCATGTGCCGCAGCACGATCAGCTGGACGAGGTTGCCGTGGTGCAGGCTGGGCGCGGTGGGGTCGAAGCCGCAGTAGACCGTGACCGGCCCTGCGGCCAGCGCGGTGGCCAGCTGCTCCCGGTCGGTGGTCTGCGCCAGCAGGCCACGCCACTCCAGCTCGTCGAGGACGGTGCTCACAAGGTCTCCTTCACGCGGCTGCTGCGCCGCCGAACGGCTCTACGGGAAACGAGGGCGATCACGCCGGCGCCGCCGCCCCACCAGGGGCGTTGCCCGACGCCGGCGAGCGATACGCCGGGCGATACGCCGAGACGGTGGGCTCTCCGGTGAGCCAGAACCGCCACGGGTGCGCGGCCGCGTCGCCACCGGCGCCCGCCACGCCGACGCGCGGCCCCTGCCGGTGGGCGGGCACCACGGAGCCCTCGGGCCGCATCCGCACGACGACGTCGCCGTCCTGCTCGGTGACATCAGCCCCGTTCGCATCCAGGTCCAGGCCGAGGCACACGGCGAGCCGCCCGGGCCCGCGCGCCAGCTGACGCTCGTTGTCGACGACCCCGGCGGCCGCTCGTCGTGCCCACGCCAGGTCCGCTCCTTCGACCACCTGACCGGCGCGCAGCAGCACCGCCGCCGCGCTCCCGGTGGGCTGTGCGACGACGTTGAGGCAGTGGTGCAGCCCGAGGTGGCGGTAGACGTACAGGCGGCCGGGCTCGGCGAACATCGGCGCGTTGCGCGCGGTACGCCCGCGATGGGCGTGCGAACCCGGGTCGTCCTCGCCGCCGTACGCCTCGACCTCGGTGATCCGCACCGAGACGTCCCCCTGCGGCGAGCGTGTGGTGATGGTGGCGCCGAGCAGGTCCACGGCGACGGCGAGCACGTCCCGCGCATACCAGACGTGCGCCGCGACGATCCCGAAGGGATCGGCGTCCACCGCACGTTCCGGGGTGCTCACGCGCTCATCCTGCCAAACCCGTCCAGCCTCACGTCGGCGCGTTCCGCGGTCCGTTCGCGCGCGAAGTGCGCGGCCTCGTCGGCCATCCACCGCAGCCAGTGCGGGCGCGCGGCCTCGCCGTCGCGCGCCAGGCCACGCGCCAGCCGCACGTCGGGTGGCGCCTGCACCCAGACGCGCAGCACCACGGACGGATCGGCCGCCCGCCGCGCCGAGCCGCAGCCCTCGAGGACGAGCACCCGCGGCACGGGCAGGTCGACCCAGCCGTCGAAGCCGCCGGCGCCCCAGTCGTAGCGCTGGTAGCGGCCGGGCCGGCCGCGGCGGAGCGGCTCGAGCACCTGGGCCGACAGCCGGGGCCACAGGCTGCCCTCCAGGCCGGTCCAGCCCTCGTAGAGGTCGTCCAGGTGCAGCACCGCGGCGGCGACACCGCGCCCGGCGAGCGCTCCGGCCACGGCGGCCGCCAGCGTTGTCTTGCCGCTGCCCGCCGGCCCGTCGAGCGCGACCATTCCCACCGGGCCCAGCCTCGGAGGGGCGTCCACCGTCCGGTCGGCGAGCAGCGCGACGACGGCGTCGTCGGGCGTTGGTCCGGTCACGCAGCACACCCCCGCGGATCGATGGACCGCCTGGTCAGCCGCGGGCCCACGCGCGGTGCTCGCCGGCCGTCGCCCGTGCGGCCGCCAGCTGCTCGGCGACCCGGGCAGGCGCGGTGCCACCGACGGCATCCCGCGACGCGACGGAGCCCGCCACCGTCAGCACCGAGCGGACCGCGGGCGTCAGGTGCGGGCTGATGGCCGCGAAGTCCTCGTCGGACAACCCGTCCAGGCCGGTCCCCTTCGCCTCCGCGGCGCGCACGCAGGCCCCCGCGACCTCGTGGGCGACGCGGAACGGCACACCCTGGCGCACCAGCCACTCGGCGACGTCCGTCGCCAACGAGAAGCCCGCGGGTGCCAGCGAGGCGAGTCGCGGCAGGTCGAACCGCAACGTGGCGACCATCCCCGCGAACGCCGGCAGCAGCACGCTCAGCTGGTCCACCTGGTCGAACACCGGCTCCTTGTCCTCCTGGAGGTCCCGGTTGTACGCCAGCGGCAGGCCCTTGAGCGTGGTCAGCAGCCCGGCGAGGTCGCCGATCAGCCGCCCGGCCTTGCCGCGCGCCAGCTCGGCGACGTCGGGGTTCTTCTTCTGCGGCATGATGCTCGACCCGGTCGAGTAGGCGTCGTCGAGGCGGACGTAGCCGAACTCGGCCGTCGCCCAGAGCGTGATCTCCTCGGCCAGCCGCGACATATCCACGCCGGTCATCGCCGCGACGAAGGCGAACTCGGCGACGACGTCACGCGACGCCGTGCCGTCGATCGAGTTCTCCACGGGCCCGTCGAAGCCCAGCTCGGCGGCGACCGCCGCCGGGTCGAGGCCGAGCGACGAGCCTGCCAGCGCACCCGAGCCGTACGGCGAACGGGCCGCGCGGGCATCCCAGTCGCGGAACCGCTGCACGTCGCGCAGCAGGGGCCACGCGTGCGCCAGCAGGTGGTGCGCCAGCAGCACGGGCTGGGCGTGCTGGAGGTGGGTGCGGCCGGGCATGGGCGCCTCACCCGCCGCCTCGGCCTGCGCGGTCAGGGCGTCCACGACGTCGAGCACCAGCCCGGACAGCGCGCGCGCCTGCCGGCGCAGGTACATCCGGACCAGCGTGGCGATCTGGTCGTTGCGGCTGCGGCCTGCGCGCAGCCGTCCGCCGAGATCGGCCCCCGCCCGCTCGATGAGCCCGCGCTCGAGGGCGGAGTGGACGTCCTCGTCGTCGGGCGCGGGGCCGAAGGCGCCCGACGCGACGTCCTCGTCGAGGCGATCGAGCGCGGCGAGCATGCCCACCAGATCGGCCTCACCGAGCAACCCGGCCCGGGCGAGCACCCGCGCGTGCGCGCGCGAACCGGCAAGGTCGTCCCTGGCCAGACGCCAGTCGAAGTGGGTGGAACGCGACAGCGCGGCCAGCGCGTCAGCCGGCGCGCCGGTGAACCGCCCGCCCCACAGGGCACCGGCGGCGGCGGACGTGGTACCGGCGGGAGCGCCGGAGTCGGGAGCGCCCATGTCAGTCCGTCCCGACTTCCATCGCGGCGGCGTCCAGCGCGACCTCCTCGTCGCCGACCGACCGCGGGTTCCTGGCGATGACCTTCGCGCCACCCGCGGGCAGCGCACCGAACAGCGTGCCGTGCTCGACGAGCAGCTGCCCCTGGTCGATCGGCTGGCTCGCGTACAGCTCGAGCTTGGCGCGCGAGTCGGCGATATCGAGGTTCCGCATCGTCAGCTGGCCGATGCGGTCGGTGGGGCCGAACGCGGCGGACTCGGTGCGCTCCATCGACAGCCTGTCGGGGTGGTAGGAGAAGCCGGGCCCCTCGGTGCGGAGGATCGTGTAGTCCTCCCCGCGCCGCAGCCGCAGCGTCACCACCCCCGTGACCACCGAGGCGAT
>DASWOL010000228.1:0-3254 GCA_036398695.1 Cellulomonas sp.
GATCCGTCAGGTCGACCTCGCCCTGACGCAGTCGGGCAAGATCGCCGAGGGCGAGCTCGTGATCATCGTCGCCGGCTCGCCCCCCGGGGTCGCCGGCCACACCAACATGATCCGGGTCCGCCGGATCGGCGCTCCCCTCTAGCCGACCGCGCCTCCTGCTGCTCGCTGCCCCCTCCGTCCCGCGTCACCGTGGGACAGAGGGGTTTTGCGCGTCCGGGCTCAGGCCTGCGGGTAGGTGTCGCAGACCGACCGCGTCACCCACTTGTAGGACGAGATCTTGTTGTTGAACGACCCGAGGTTGTTCACCACGCGACCCTGCTTGATGCAGCGCGCCGTGCTCGAGTAGCCGGTGCCGTCGTAGACCAGGACGTCGATCAGACCCGTGCCGGTGCCGCGGTTCCAGGCCGAGTCGGTGTTGTTGTTGACGACCTGGCTCGTGTCGGCGTTCTCGAAGTGGTCGTTGGCCAGCGAGCTGTCCGACCCGCTGTACTCGTACAGCCCGCCGGCGCGGCTGGTGAAGTAGTACAGGCAGAAGTCGCCGGGGTTGCAGCTGCCGGTGGCGGCCTGCGCGGAGCTCACCGGACCGGCCACGAGCGCGGCGGCGCCGATGATCGTGGCGGCGCAGGTGGTCGCGGCCAGACGCTTGCGTGAGGTGTGTCGGGGCATGTTGATTCAGCCTTTCCTCAGGTGGGTTCCGGGGCCCTGACCATGGCGGATCCCGTGGTCGGTCAGGAACCCTGATCAATGTCCACCCTAGGAAAACGAAGGGTCAAGAGGGGCTCAGGGAATTTCTCGGGAAGGATTCTCAGGCTATTGACAGACGTTCGATCGCGTCCGACTCTTGCTGGGCCCGTCGTTGTGGTCGGGGTCGGCAGAGAGTGGGACGAGCATGTCGAAGCGACTCGCGCGAGGGTTGACGGGCGCCGTGGTCTCGGTCGTTCTGCTGCTGGTGACCTTCCTGGGGGCGGGAGCCGCGTACGCCGCGCCGACGCCGGGCAGCACCGCGCCGACGGTGCACGTGTGGGCCACCAGCGTGAACGTGCGGCACGGTGGCGCCACCTGCAGCAGCAGCCCCTCGACCTCGAGCTGCCCGACGATCGGGGCGGTGCTGAACGCCGGCAACCAGAAGGCGCTGTGCCAGCGGGTGGGTCAGAAGGTCACCGACTCCGGCTACACCTCGACGTACTGGACCTGGCTCGCGCTGAGTAGCGGCTCGGGCTTCGTCAGCAACGTCTACATCACCGGCGCCGCCCACCTGGCCGGCGTCCCGGACTGCCAGAGCGGTGACCCCGCCTCGGTGCACGTCTGGGCGACCAGCGTGAACGTCCGCCACGGCAGCACGGCGTGCAACAACACCCCGTCCGCGACGATGTGCCCGATTGTCGGCGCGACCATCAACCCCTCGACGATCACCGCGCTGTGCCAGCAGAGCGGCGCCACGAACACCGACGCGGGCTCCACCTCGGCGTACTGGACCTGGGTCGTGCTGCCGAGCACCTCAGGGTTCGTCTCCAACGTCTACCTGACCGGCGCTGCGCACCTCGCGGGCGTCCCCGACTGCTACAAGGCGCCGGTGGTCCACGTGCCCGGCGCGCCGACGGCGGTTGCGGCGACGGCCGGCAACGCGCAGGCTGCCGTGCGCTGGACGGCGCCGGCGAGCAACGGGGGAGCGGCGATCAGCCGTTACACGGTGACCGCGAGCCCGGGTGGGAAGACGGCGACCAGCACGACGACGTCGGCGACGGTGACCGGGCTGACGAACGGCACGGCGTACACGTTCACGGTGACGGCGACGAACTCCGCGGGCACCGGCCCGGCGTCGGCGAAGTCCGCCGCCGTCACCCCGAAGGGCCCCGTCACGGTGCCGGGCGCGCCGACGGCCGTACAGGCGGCGCCCGGCGACGCGCAGGCGAGCGTGCGCTGGACGGCGCCGGCGAGCAACGGGGGAGCGGCGATCAGCCGCTACACGGTGACCGCGAGCCCGGGCGGGAAGACGGCGACCAGCACGACGACGTCAGCGACGGTGACCGGGCTGACGAACGGCACGGCGTACACGTTCACGGTGACGGCGACGAACTCCGCCGGCACCGGCCCGGCGTCGGCCAGGTCGGCGCCCGTCACGCCGGTCAGCGGCCCGCCCGTGGTGACGAGCAAGCCCCAGACCACGAACAGCCACTACATCCGCAACCGCGCCGGCACGGCGGACGACCTCACGACCGCCAAGAGCGAGGGGGCCTACGACGCCACCCATGCCTCCCCGAACCCCAGCCTGATCCTGCTGTCGTACGGCCAGCAGGCCCCGCCGCCGGACCAGGGCGCGACCCAGACGGGCGGCGGCGGGCCGGGCATCACCGACCCGGAGATCGTCTCGGGCGCGCAGGCCTACATCGACGGGTGGCGCTCGGTCGACACGACCTCGCAGCTGACCGTGGTGATCAGCCCGAACAACGACAGCGGCTGGATCTCGCAGGACGCCACCGCGGCCGGTACCGACTGGGCGAACGACGTGATCGACCCGGTCAAGACCTACGCCGAGGGGCACTACTCCGGCGTCGTCGTCGACGGCGGGATGGACGTCGAGGACTGGAACGGCGACGGCAGCCCGGCCGACACCAAGACCTGGCTGACCGCCTTCCTCGGGGCGACCACGGCCGACTTCGTGAACCACGGAGCGGCCAGCGGCTGCCCCTCCAGCGGGGGTGGCGTCAACGTCAGCGGCCCCTGCAACGGGGGGTGGACCCAGGCCGATTACTACGACGTCTCCGGCGGGATGTTCCCGACCCGGATCGAGGTCCTGCCCCAGATCTACAACGACGACATGGCGCCGCAGTGGGAGCTGATCGACCGCTACGGGACGAGCAACTCCCACCCGAAGCTGACGTTCGTCGGGCCGCTGACCGAGAACCGGGCCGTGTGCGAGGCCGGGGGGCCGCCCTCGTGCACCTCCGCCGGCGACCTCACCCCGACCCAGGCGTGGAACGCGCTCTGGACCTCGTTGCGCAGCGACCCCTCCACCACGCAGACCACGCTGCCCTACTCGACCGACCTCTTCGACGACTCGAAGACGACGACGCCGCCGGCGATCTGAGGTTCGCTCCCGCTGGTCACGGGACCAGGACGAGGCGCTCCGGCAGGTCCCAGGACGACTCGACCTCGCTGAGCGGACGCTCGACGTAGTCGACGCTGAGCCGGCCCTCGACCGCCGCCGCGAACATGGCCGTCACGGCCGGCGGGACGAGCTCCAGCGGAAAGCT
>DASWOL010000229.1:0-3436 GCA_036398695.1 Cellulomonas sp.
CGAAGCTCTCCTTGTACAGCCGGCCGGTGCCGTCGTCGTGCAGGTCGCCGGGCGACTCGTGCGTCCCGGCGAACCAGGAGCCGACCATCACCTGCGACGCCCCGGCGGCCAGCGCCAGGGCGACGTCCCGCGGGTAGCGCACGCCGCCGTCGGCCCACACGTGCCGGCCGAGCCGGCGCGCCTCCGTGGCGCACTCGAGCACCGCGGAGAACTGCGGCCGCCCGACGGCGGTCATCATCCGGGTGGTGCACATCGCGCCCGGGCCCACGCCGACCTTGACGACGTCGGCGCCCGCCGCCACCAGGTCGCGCACACCCTCGGCGGTCACCACGTTCCCCGCGACCACCGGCACGTGCGGCGCGAGCGAGCGGACCGCGGCCAGGGCGTCGAGCATCCTGCGCTGGTGACCGTGGGCGGTGTCCACGACGAGCACGTCCACCTGTGCCTCGAGCAGCTCGGCCGCCTTGCGCTTGACGTCGCCGTTGATGCCGATCGCCGCGGCGACGCGCAGCCGGCCCGCGCCGTCGAGCGCGGGGGAGTAGATCGAGGAGCGCAGGGCGCCCACCTGGGTGAGCACGCCGACCAGCCGGCCGGACGCGTCCACCACCGGGGCGAACCGCCGCCGGGCCGCGTGCAGCTTCTCGAAGGCCGTGCGCAACCCGCCCGGGCCGCCCTGCTCGAGCACAGCGAGGTCGATGGTCATCGGCTCGCCGGCCATCACCTCGGCCACCTGCGTGTAGCGGTCGACGCCTTCGCTGTCCACCGCGCTGACGACGCCGACCGGCCGCCCGTCCTCGACCACCACCGCGGCGCCGTGCGAGCGTTTGCCGACGAGCGCCAGCGTCTCGCCCACGGTGTCGTGCGGCGCGACGGTGACGGCGGTCTCGACGACGGGGTGGCAGGCCTTCACCTTGGCGACCACGTCGGCGACCACGTCGGACGGGGTGTCCTGCGGCAGCACCGTCATGCCGCCGCGGCGCGCGACGGTCTCGGCCATACGGCGGCCGGCGACGGCGGTCATGTTGGCGACGACGACCGGGATCGTGGTGCCCGTCCCGTCCGAGGTCGCCAGGTCGACGTCGAACCGGCTCGACACCTCTGAGCGCGACGGGACGAGGAACACGTCGCCGTAGGTGAGGTCGTGCGTGGCCTGGTGGCCGGGCAGGAAGTGCATGGCGTCCCCTTTCGAGCCATCGTAACCGGCAGCCCCGCGCTACCGTCGAGCCATGTTCGCCGCGTTGACCGGGATCGGGCTGTCCGCGGCCGCCGGCCTCAACGCCTACATCCCCTTCCTGGTCGTCGCCCTGCTGGACCGCTTCACCGACGTGGTCAACCTGCCGGTGGGCTACGAGTGGATGTCGAGCTGGTGGGCCATCGGCATCGGCGCCGTGCTGCTGATCGCCGAGGTGGTGCTGGACAAGGTTCCCGCGGTGGACTCCGTGAACGACGCGGTGCAGACCTTCGTGCGACCGGCCAGCGGCGGCGTGATCTTCGCGGCGACCAGCGCGGCGCAGAACGTCGAGTCGTCGGGCTGGGTTCAGGACCACCCGTGGGTGACGGTGCTGGCCGGGGTCGCGGTCGCCGGGGTGGTGCATGCCGGGAAGGCGACGGCGCGGCCGGTGGTCAACGTGGCGACCGCCGGGGTGGGAGCACCGCTGGTGTCGACCGCGGAGGACGGGGCCAGTGTCGGGCTCAGCCTGGTGGCGGTGTTCGTGCCGGTCCTCGTCGTGCTGCTCGTCGCGCTGCTGGTCTGGGCGTTCGTCCGGCTGTGGCGCAGGCGGCCGAGGCAGCCGGCCCTCGCGCCCGACGAGCCCCGATTGCCGGCCGGCTGAGCCCGCAGCCCCGGGGCGCCGCGCCGGTCGGTGTCGGTCGCCGTCAGCCGGCGTCGGTCGGCGCCAGTCGGCGCCCGTCAGCGCCAGTCGGTGCCACAGGTACTCGCGAGCGGGCCGACGGCCGTACAGTGGACGGCCGGGCGCCCGGACGGCGCCCCGCTCCCGCCGGACGCGCCGGCGGCAACGAGGTCGCGGAGCGCACGGGAGGTGGGTGTGGGCCTGCTCGAGGCGATCCGTTCGCCGGCGGACGTCCGCCGGCTGACCGGCCGGCAGGTCGACGCGCTCGCCGCCGAGATCCGCCACTTCCTCGTCGAGCAGGTGTCGCGTACCGGTGGCCACCTCGGCCCCAACCTGGGCGTCGTCGAGCTGACCATCGCGCTGCACCGGGTGTTCGACTCCCCGCGGGACACTCTCGTCTTCGACACCGGCCACCAGGCCTACGTGCACAAGCTGCTCACCGGCCGCTAGGACTTCTCCCGGCTGCGCAAGGCGGGCGGCCTGTCGGGCTACCCCAACCGCGCCGAGTCCGTCCACGACGTGGTGGAGAACTCCCACGCGTCCGCCGCCCTGTCCTGGGCGGACGGCATCGCCAAGGCGAACGAGCTGCGCGGGCACCCGCGCCGGCACGTCGTGGCGGTGGTCGGCGACGGCGCGCTCACCGGCGGCATGGCCTGGGAGGCGCTGAACAACATCGCGGTCGCGCGCGACTCCAAGCTGGTCATCGTGGTGAACGACAACGGCCGCTCGTACCAGCCGACCATTGGCGGCCTGGCCTCGCACCTGAGCTCGATCCGGGTCAGCGAGCGCTACGAGCGCGTGCTCGACCTGATCAAGACCTCGGTTACCAGCGCGCCGATCGTCGGCAACCCGCTGTTCGGCGCGCTGCACGGGGCCAAGAAGGGCCTGAAGGACTTCCTCCAGCCGCAGGTGCTGTTCGAGGACCTCGGCATCAAGTACATCGGCCCGATCGACGGCCACGACGAGGCGATGACCGAGTCCGCGCTGCGCCGGGCGGGCGAGTTCGGCGGCCCGGTCCTGGTCCACGTGATCACCCGCAAGGGCTTCGGCTACCCCCTCGCCGAGCAGAACGAGGAGGACCGGCTGCACCAGGTGCCAGGCACCGGCGGCAAGCCGGCCGGCACCGTTCCCGCGTCGCCGGCCAAGCGGTCGTGGAGCGACGTGTACGCGGCCGAGATGGTCGCGCTCGGCGCCCGCCGTCCCGACGTGGTCGCGATCACCGCGGCCATGCTGCACCCGGTTGGCCTGGCCCCGTTCCAGGCCGCCTACCCGGACCGGGTCTACGACGTGGGCATCGCCGAGCAGCACGCCATGACGATGGCCGCCGGGCTGGCCATGGGCGGGCTGCACCCGGTGGTGTCGATCTACGCGACGTTCCTCAACCGGGCCTTCGACCAGCTCCTGATGGACGTGGCCCTGCACAAGCTGCCGGTCACCGTCACCCTGGACAGGGCCGGCGTCACCGGGCCCGACGGCGCCAGCCACAACGGCATGTGGGACGGCTCGATCGTGCAGGTCATCCCGGGACTGAAGGTGGCCGCGCCGCGTGACGGCAGCCGCATCGCCGAGCTGCTCAACGAGGCCGT
>DASWOL010000230.1:0-14773 GCA_036398695.1 Cellulomonas sp.
ACCCGTTCGTTGCCGAGCGCCAGGAGCACCTGCGCCGCCACCTGAGCGAGCATGAAGGCGGCGCCGGACGCGGCGATCGCCGTGATGACGCCGCGTCCGGTGATGAAGTCCGCGCCGAAGAGGAGCCGCACCAACCAGGGGCCCAGCAGCCATACCGCCACCGTGCCGACCGCACCGAGGGCTCCCGTCCACATTGCCACCAGCCGCGCGCGCGTCCGTAGCCCTTGCGAGTCACGCGCGCCGACGAACGCCGCCAGACCCGGCAGGAGCACGGCCTGGACCGCGGCGAACGCGAAGAGCGGCACGCGCGCCACGACGAGTGCCGCGGTGAATTGTCCGGCCGCCGTGGCTTCGCCCGGCCCTGCCACGAGCTGCACGATGATCGGTCCGGCGTTCGCCAGCACCTGCGACAGGGCCGATGCCGCCACGAGGGTGGCGAGGGCAGTGGTCGCTCCCGCGGGCGGCACGGGCGGGCCCGGCGTGAGCAGCCGCCCGGGACGTGGGGTCGTGGCCAGCACCGCCAGGACGGGTGACAGGACGAGGACCACCGCGTAGGGCTCCGGTCCCCGCACGCCCAGCCCGGCGAGCACCGCCGCTCCCGCGACGCGGAGGACGCCGTCGGTGGCCAGCTGCGCGCCGTACCGACCGAACCGGCCGTTGCCCGACAGCAGACCTCGGGCCACGTACGACGCCGCCATCCCCGCCATCGCCGCCACGAGCAGCGCGACCAGCCCACCCCGGCCGGCGAAGAGGTGCGCCGCGACCGGCCTGGCGACCAGCGCCGCAACGACGGCCACCACGACCAGCACCACGACCGCCGCCCGTGCGACGTGACGGACGACGGACGCGTTGCCCGCCCGGGTCGCGCGCGCGACGGCCGTGCGGCGGGAGAGCTCCTGCTCGAAGGGTACGAAGAGGCCGATGCCGACCGCGTTGAGCACCGTCCACATCACGGACAGAGGCGTGAAGTCCGTGGCCGGAAGCCCACGCCCCGCCGCTGCAAGGAAGCCGTACGTCGCCAGACCGTAGACCGCGAGGCCGCCCCCCACGGAGACGAGGCCGGACACCGCTCGCGTGCTGGGCGCGGCACCGTCGTCGAGCGCCACCGTCACAGTGCCGGGGGCACGGTCGGGCTGAGGTCGGCGACCGGTGAACCCGGCTGCTCGCCACGCACACGCTCGAGAACCTCGAGGCGGTGCCGGATCAACGCCACCTCCTCCGCGAGGGTCTGCACCTGCCGCTGCAGCGAGGTGATCTCGGCGCTCAGCTGGATGGAGACGATCAGGAGCAGGATCAGGGAGCCGAAGAACACGAGGTTGAGGGGCACGGTGACGCCGAGGGCCGCGGCGACACCGCGAAGCACACCAGGCAGCGCGACGGTCGCGAGCACGAGGACCGACACGCCGATCCAGAGGGCGGCGTACTTCTCACGCAGCCGGCGACGCCGCAGGGGCTCGATCATGAACCCGAGCACCAGGCACGCGCCGAGGACGGCGACGAGGTAGCCGCTCACGACGCCGCGCCGATCGTGGGCACCGTCAGGCGACGGCGGGTGAGGGAGATCAGCAGGGCGAGGCACGCCCGCAGCAAGTAGGCCGCTGCCTTCCACGGACGCTGCGAAGGCCGTCCGGCCGTCCGCTGGCGCATCGTGACGCCGATCTGGGTGATCCTCAGCCCCGAGCGCGCCGCAATGACGAGCGACTCGACGGTGTCGCCGAGATACTCCGCCGGGTAGTGGACGGCGAAGAGCCGGATCGCCAGCGGGCCAGAGGCGCGGAAGCCCGACGTCGTGTCGGTCAAGGACCCGTGCGCCAGCCGGCTCAACGACGTCGCCAGCACCCGCATGGCCCAGCGCCGCGGCCCGCGGACGTCGTAGCCCGACCGTTCGGCGAACCGGGCGCCGATGACGATGTCCGCCTCGTCGAGCGCGGCGACGAGGCGGGGGACGTCGCGGGGATCGTGCTGGCCGTCCGCGTCCACCTGGACGACGACGCCGTAGCCATAGGCCAGCGCGTACCGGAAGCCCGCGCGCATCGCTCCGCCCACCCCGAGGTTGAAGGGGAGGTCGAGGACCTCGGCACCGTGGGCCCGTGCCACCGCGCTCGTCGCGTCGGACGAGCCGTCGTTGACCACCAGCACGCCGGCACCGGGCACCGCGGCCGCCACCTCGCGGAGCACCGACGGCAACGACGCCGCCTCGTTCCAGGCCGGGACCACCACGAGCACTCGATGCTCGGGCACTGTATCCATGGCGCACAAGGCTACCGGCGTGAACGCCACCGGCGGTCGAGCTCTCTCCTACACTGGCCCCGGCCCGGCGACAACGGGGCGCGAGGGCCGATTCGGTGAGGAGACACGCACGCTCATGCCAGGAGCAAGATCGGCGCGTCGCTGGCGCACCACCGTCGGCTGGCTCGGACTCTGGCTCGCGTTGGCGGCGCTCCACGGGATCTGGTCGGTGTCGATCCCTGTCATGGCGTCGCCCGACGAGCCGTCGCACGTCGTCCGCGCGGCTGCCGTGGCCCGCGGTCAGTGGTCAGGCGAGCTGGGCGCTGCCCCCACCGACGCCTCGATGCCGGGCGCCGCGACGACGGTGCGTCTACCGAGCGACTACGAAGCCGCCCTCAAGCTGCCGAACTGCTTCGCCTTCTACCCCGACCAGCCGGCGTCGTGCCAGCAGGACGTCGCGCCACCCGACGGGTCGACGGTGTCCGTCGAGACGTTCGCGGGGCAGTACCCGCCGCTGTACTACGCCCTCGTCGGATGGCCGTCCCGGTTCCTGTCCGTGGAGGCGAGCGTGTACGCGATGCGCGTGGTCTCCGGGCTCATCGCCTCGGCGCTGCTGGTGTGGGGTGTCGCGCGGTTGCGGTCCACGACCCTTCCGGCCGCAGCGACCTGGGCCGCGCTGATCGCCCTCACCCCGATGACCTTCTTCATGGGCGCGACCGTCAACCCCGAGGCGCTCGAGATCTCGTCGGCCGTCGCGTTCTGGGCGGCGTGCCTGGCCCTGGCCACGTCGGCGGGCCGTCCTGCCCGGGCCGCCGTGGTCCAGGCCGTCGTCGCGGGCGCACTGCTGGTCAACGCCCGCACGTCGGGACCCGTGTGGGCGCTGGCGATCGTCGTGATCTCGCTCGTCCTCGCGCCCAAGGGGCGGGCCCGGGCACTCTGGGCGGTCCGGTCGATGCGCTGGGCGGTGGCGCTGGCCGTCGCGGCAGGCCTGGCGGCGACGACATGGGTCGCCACTCACGGCGGCGTCGTGACCGGCGATCACCTGTTCCCGCAGTACGCCAACCCCGTCAGGGTGACGCGCGCCGTCCTGTCCCTCACCAACGCCTACATGCTTCAGATGATCGGCGACTTCGGCTGGCTGGACGCGCCGAGCCCTCCGCTGACGACCGCGCTGTGGTTCGCCGCGGCCGGGAGCCTGCTGCTCGTCACCTTGGCAGCGCCCGTGAGCCGTCGCGTCCGGCTCGGGTTCGTCCTCGCCGCGCTCGTCGTCGTCGGGGCGCCGGTCGCCCTGCAGATCCCGACTGCGGTCGACACGGGAATCATCTGGCAGGGTCGATACACGCTTCCCGCGGCCGTCGGCGTGCCGATGGTCGCCGCGGTCGCTCTCACGTCCGTGCGAGGCCCGCTGGACGAGCTCGTCCGCCGGATGGCGCGCTGGACCGTCCCCGCGCTGGCGGTCGCGCAGGTTGCCGCCTTCTGGTGGGCGCTGCGGCGCTACAGCGTGGGACTCAAGGGTCAGTTGATCACGACGTCGCCGGACTGGTCGTCGCCGCTCGGCTACCTCTCGGCGGTCGCGCTGTACGCCGTCCTCGTCGCGGCGGTGACCGGCGCGGCATGGTGGTCCCTGCGCCCGACGGCCACGGCGTCAGCCGCGGGGCCGCCTAGGAGCCCCGCAGCTCGCGACGTCCTCCCGGCACCTGTCACCCAGGAGCCATCGGTCTGACGGCCCGGCGGCGACCACAGGGTCAACCGGCCAGCACCGACGACGCGGCCAGCTCCCACCGCTCGCCCCACGCGCCGATCGGCGCGACTCCGACGTCGACCAGCCCGTCATGCCCCAGCACCGAGAAGGCGGGGCGGCGAGCCGGCCTGTCCGATTCCGTGCTGGCGGTCGCGCGGACCATCGCCGGGTCCATGCCTGCCGCCGACACGACCGCGCGCGCGAACTCGAACCACGAGGTTCTGCCCGACGATGTTCCGTGATAGATGCCCGCCGGAGCGCCCGACTCCACCAGGCGGAGCACGAGCTGCGCGAGATCGGCCGTCCACGTCGGCTGCCCGACCTGGTCGGCGACGACGTCGAGGTGCCCACGCTCGCGCGCGACGCGGGCGATCGTCTTCGGGAAGCACGCGCCGTGCGCGCCGTACAGCCAAGCCGTGCGCACGATCAGGTGGTCGGGTGCTTCCGCGCGGACCGCCCATTCACCGGCAGCCTTCGTCCGGCCGTAGGCCGACCGCGGAGCGATCGGGGCACTTTCGCCATACGGTTCCGTGGCGTTGCCGGCGAACACGTAGTCGGTCGAGATCTGCACCATGCGCGCCCCGGCCGCCCGTGCCGCGCGAGCCAGCAGCGCCGGACCCACGGAGTTGACGCCGAACGCCGTCGACTCCTCGGCCTCAGCCGCATCGACGGCGGTGTACGCGGCGCAGTTGGCGACGAGGTCGAACCCGTCGACGAGGCCGGCGACCGAGCTCGGGTCGGTGATGTCGGCCTCCTCGCGGTCGATCCCCACGACGTCGTGGCCGCGATCCCCGAGCAGGGCCACGAGATCCTGCCCGAGCATGCCCTTGGCACCCGTCACCAACCAGCGCACAGCACACTCCCGTCGTCGTCCGACCTGGCGCTCCGGCAGCCTACTGCCCCGCTACGCTGGCTCTGGTTCGGCCGACCGAGAGGATGTCATGACGTACCGCGAGCTCAGCGTGCCCGGGGCCTGGGAGATCACCCCTACTCTGCATGGCGACGACCGCGGCGTGTTCCTCGAGATGTTCCAGGGCGCCGCCTTCGACGAGGCTGTGGGCCACCGGCTCGACCTGGCCCAGGCCAACTGCTCGGTGTCCGCGGCCGGTGTCATCCGGGGTCTGCACTTCTCCGACGTTCCCCCGGGGCAGGCCAAGTACGTCACGTGCGTCCGCGGCGCCGTGCTCGACGTCGTCGTCGACATTCGCGTCGGGTCGCCGACCTTCGGTCGCTGGGACTCCGTGCTGCTCGACGACACGAACCGGCGCGCGATCTATCTCGCCGAGGGCCTGGGCCACGCGTTCTGCTCGCTCGAGGACCACTCCACCGTCGTGTACCTCTGCTCCACGGGCTATGCGCCAGGCCGCGAGCACGGAGTCGACCCGCTCGACCCCGCGATCGGCATCGAGTGGCCCACGACCGGCCGTGGCGGGCAGCCGATCGCACACCAGCTCTCCGCCAAGGACCGCGTCGCCCCCTCTCTTGCCGAGGCCCTCGACCAAGGGCTCCTTCCCCGGTACGACGAGGTCCTCAACTTCGTCGCCGGGCTCGACGCCTAGCACGCCCGCACCGGGTGTCCCGGGCGAGATCGATGCCACCACGATGACCGACGAACGCACCGCGCCGACCGTCGCTCTGACGGTCGAACAGCTGTGGCAGCCGACTCCCGGAGGCTCCGGCACCTACATCCGCGAGCTGGCGGCCGAGCTGGTCCGCCTCACCGACGTCGTCGGCATCGCTGCGCGGCACGGGCGCCACGCCCCACCAGGCGGCGCACTGCCCCATCCCGTCGCCACCTCACGCCTGCCACGGCCTGTGCTCTACGACGCGTGGAGCCGGTTGCGGCGGCCACTGCCGCCGGCATCGGCCCGTCACGCGGACGTCGTGCATGCGACGACGTGGGCGATTCCCGGCTCGCGGCAGCCGCTCGTCGTCACCGTGCACGATCTCGCGTTCCTCCGGCACCCCGAGCACTTCACGCGCCGGGGTGTGGCGTTCTTCCGCCGCTCGTGGCAAACGGTGCTGCGCGAGGCATCGGTGGTCCTGGTGCCCTCCAGGACGACGGCCGACGACTGCCTCGCGGCCGGTCTGGAGGCCGGGCGGATCGCCGTCGTACCACACGGGGTGCGGGTGCCGCCCGTCGATGCGAGCGAGCTGGCCCGGTTCCGCGCCACCCACGGCCTCGGGCGGCCTTACGCGCTGTGGGTCGGCACGCTCGAGCCGCGCAAGAACCTCGGCACATTGGTCTCGGCCTACGCACGCGTCGCGAGCTCTGGGCTCGACCTGGTGATCGTCGGACCCACCGGGTGGGGAGGCACCGATGCCACGCTGCGATCCGCGCTGGCTGCGCTTCCGGCGGACCGCGTGCACACCCTGGGCCGCCTGACGTTCCAGGGGCTGCACGCCGCGTACGCCGGAGCCCGGGTGTTCGTGTTCCCCTCCACGTGGGAAGGGTTCGGCATGCCGGTGCTCGAGGCCATGGCGCACGGCGTGCCCGTCATCACGTCGTCGGGCACCTCGATGGCCGAGGTGGCGGACGGTGCCGCGCTGCTCGCCGACCCAGGTCGTGCGGACGGCTGGGCGGAGGCGATCCTCGAGGCAGCGGGTGACGGTCACGACGAGCTCGCGACGCGTGGCATCCAGCGCGCGAGCCAGTACTCGTGGGCAGCCGCAGCGGCAGGCACGCTCGAGACCTACGAGCGAGCGATGCTCCGTACCGCTCCGCGGTCGGCGTGAGGTGACATCCGTGCCCGGCGGCGCTCTCACCCGCGTCCGTGCCCTCGTCGTGACGTGGCAGGCCGCGACGATGCTGCCCGAGTGCCTCGACTCGCTGCTCGCACAGGACGTGGACCCCGCCCTGCTGGAAGTCGTCGTCGTCGACAACGCCTCGACGGATGGCACGCGCGAACTGCTCGCTCGCGCCTACCCGACCGTCCGGGTGATCGCCTCGGACCGCAACCGCGGGTTCGCCGGCGGCGTCGCGCTGGGGCTCGCCGACTTCGACGGCGACGCCGTCGTGCTGCTGAACAACGACGCCCGGCTCGATCTCGGCGCCGTGCGAGCGCTGCTCGACGCGCTGGCGGGCGACCGCGTCGGGGCCGCGACCGCCCGGGTGCTGCTCGCAGGGCAGTGGCGACGCACGGCCGGGGCCACGTCAGTGTCACCCGACGGCCGGTCGGCGTGGGAGCCGGCGGGCGGCGGGGACCCCGCGGGCGTCGTGCTGGTCAACTCGACCGGCAACGTCGTCCACGCCGACGGTTCCGGCGGCGACCGCGACTGGCTGGTCCCCGCCGACGAGGAGCATGCGGACCCCGAGGTGTTCGGGTTCTACGGCGGAGCGTCGGCACTGCGCTGGGAGGCGGTGGTCGAGGCCGGTGGCATCGACGCCGACCTGTTCCTCTACTACGAGGACACCGATCTGTCGTGGCGGCTCAGGGCACATGGCTGGCGCGTCGTCTACGTGCGTGACGCGGTGGCGCGGCACCGGCACGCAGCCAGCTCTGGTGCGACGAGTCCCCTCTTCCGGTACTACAACACCCGGAACTCTCTCGTCGTCGCCACCCGGCACGCGCCCGGGCTCGTCGTGCTGCGCGCATGGCTGAGGCAGGCCGGCGGGCTGATCCGCGCCGCGCTGCGGGACGGCCCTGGCGCGGGCGTCACCACGGCGCGAGGCCGCGCGCTGCGCGACGCGCTCGTCCGGCTTCCGCGCAGCCTGGCGGAGCGGCGGTCCCTGTGGGCGGGCGCCGCCGTGACGCGGCGCGACGCTCTGCGTGCGGTGGGACCGCCGCCGCCACCGCCACGTGCACATTCGTGACATAGCGGACGGGTTCTCGACATCAGGCGAGATCTGCCTCGGTGGGACGGACGGCACCGCTACCCTGCCCTGGATGCGCACGCGGGACACGAGCGATGATCGGAGCACGGCGAGGCCACGCGCCCGGAAGCGCGCGTGGTGGGTGGCACTGCCCGTCGTCGTGCTCCTCGTGGCCGCCATCGTCGCCTCGGCCTACGCGCTCGGGCGGGCCCGGGTGGAGACGACGGACCCCTTGATCCCGAGCAGTACGGCCAGCGCGACGGCATCCACCGTGCCTTCGAGCACGTCTTCGCGTCCTGCCACCACGGACCCGACGACTGCGGCCGCGACGCCTACCGCCTCCGGTGCGCAGACGTCGGCTCCGCCCGCGCCGACACCGTCCGCCGCAGCCCCGACGTCATCGCTCGCGGTGACGACCGTCGCCATCGTCACCGCCGGCTGGCGCGACGGCGCCGCCGCCGTCTCCGGCTATGCCACCGTTCTCGAGAACGGCGGGACCTGCACGGTTGCGCTGACGCGCGGGAACGTGACGGTGACGGGCTCCCGGCCCGCCACCGCGGACGCGACCACGACGGCGTGCGGCGTCATCGAGGTCCGCGACGCGCGACTGACGGCCGGGACGTGGCGCGCGGTCCTCACGTACGTCTCGCCGACCTCCACCGGCGCCTCCGCCCCGACGACCATCACGATCGGCTGACCATGACGCAACCTCCGCACGGCCGCCGCAGGGCCGCCAAGATCGTCGCCTGCGTCGCCGCCTGGGCGACGGGACTGGCAGGCGTCGTCGGCCTCACCCTTGCCGGCCCGACGGCGGCGTCGGCCGCGGACCTGACGGCCTTCGAGCCCGGGATCATCATCAGCGACTCGATCTTCTTCGACTCGACCACGATGACGGCCGCGGACGTCCAGGCATTCCTCAGCGCCAAGGGCGCCAGCTGCGTCGCCACCAGCGGCAACACGTGCCTCAAGAACTACGTCCAGACGACGACGGACAAGGCCGCCGACTCCTACTGCGCGGCCTACAAGGGCGCCCCGAACGAGCGCGCGTCGGACATCATCGCCAAGGTCGCCGTCGCCTGCGGGATCAACCCGCAGGTCCTCCTCGTCACGATGCAGAAGGAGCAGTCGCTCGTGTCTGCGACGGCCGGCAAGTCACCCGACGCCTACAAGATCGCGATGGGGTTCGGCTGCCCTGACTCGTCGGTGTGCGACTCGCTGTACTACGGGTTCTTCAACCAGGTCTACTCGGCCGCCCGCCAGTTCCAGCGGTACACCAAGAACCCCGGCAACTACGGGTACCAGGCGGGGATGCTCAACACCATCAAGTACAACCCGAACGCCGCCTGCGGCAGCTCACAGGTGTTCATCCAGAACCAGGCGACCGCCGACCTGTACATCTACACGCCGTACCAGCCGAACGCGGCCGCGCTGGCCGCCGGCTACGGCACGGGCGACAGCTGCTCCTCGTACGGCAACCGGAACTTCTGGAACTTCTTCACCGACTGGTTCGGCTCGACGACGCAGCGCGATCCCTTCGGCTCGATCGACATCGTCGCAGCCGCGTCGCCGACGCTCATCACGGTCGCGGGGTGGGCCCTGGACCCCGACACGACCGCATCCATCAACGTGCACGTCTACATCGACGGCGCCTTCGTCGCCGCCCCCCTGGCCAACGGCTCGCGCCCTGACGTCGGTGCCGCGTTCCACAAGGGCGACAACCACGGCTTCTACCAGCAGTACCCCTCCCAGCCCGGCACGCACCAGGTGTGCCTGTACGCGATGGACTCGACCGGCCACGGGCCCAACCCGTCGCTCGGCTGCCGCTCGGTGACACTGGTCAACCACACCCCGATCGGCTCGGTCGACACGATCTCCGGCAACGCCACGTCGATCACGGTGGCAGGCTGGGCGCTCGACCCCGACACCACGGACCCGGCGAACATCCACGTCTACATCGACAACCAGCTCGTCGGAACGCCGGCAGCGGGCTCTGCGCGGACGGACATCGGCCGGATCTTCGGCAAGGGCGACAACCACGGCTTCTACCTGGTCTACCCGGTGGCCGAGGGCAGTCACCAGGTCTGTGTCTACGTCATGGACACGCTCGGCCGCGGGCCGAACCCGCTCCTCGCCTGCCGTACCGTCGCCGTGCTCAACCACACGGCCACCGGCTCGGTCGACACGGTCTCCGCCGACGCGACGTCGATCACCGTCGCGGGCTGGGCGCTGGACCCCGACACCACGGCGTCGATCAACGTCCACGTCTACGTCGACGACACGTTCGTCGCAGCACCCCTGGCGAACGCGTCTCGACCGGACGTCGGCAAGGCCTACGGCAAGGGCGACGCCCACGGCTTCTATCAGACGTACCCGACCGCCCAAGGCACGCACTCCGTGTGCCTCTATGCCATGGACTCCGGCGGGCACGGCCCCAACCCGCTGCTCGCCTGCCGCACCGTCAAGGTCGTCAACCAGGCACCCATAGGGTCGGTGGACACCGTTGCCGCCTCGCCCACCGCGATCACCGTCGCAGGCTGGGCACTGGACCCCGACACGACGGCGTCGATCAACGTCAACGTCTACATCGACGACCAGCTCGTGGGTGCGCCCCTGGCCGCCGCGCTGAGGTCCGACGTCGGCAAGGCCTTCGGCAAAGGCGACGCCCACGGCTTCTACGAGTCTTACCCGGTCACTGCGGGCACCCATACCGTGTGCCTCTACGCCATGGACTCGACAGGGCACGGGCCCAATCCCCTGCTGACCTGCCGCACCGTCACCGACTGACATCCGCGGCCCGGTCGCGCGACGGGTGACGGAGAGGCGCCACGCCGTCCACCCCAGCGGCTGTCACGCGACGAGTGGCCCTGCCCGTCTGCCCGTCGAGGCCAACAGGTGGTGCCACGGGAGTGGCCTGGACGTCACCCGGCCGTGGAACGCCGACGCTCCGTGGCGCGGTGGTAGGCCACGAGATGCGCGCGCGCCGAGGCCTCCCACGTGAACGTCCTGGCGCGCGCGATGGCCGCCCCGCGCAGCGCCGCGCGGCGGCGGGGGTCGTTCAGCAGGCCCGTCAGGGAGTCGGCGATGGCGGTGTCGTCGGGGGCGGTGTAGGCGACGGCGTCGCCGCCCACCTCCGGGATCGACAGCAGCGGCGTCGTCAGCACCGGTGCCCCGCACGCCATCGCCTCGAGAACGGGCAGGCCGAACCCCTCGCCCAGGCTCGGGTAGGCCACGACCTCCGCCCCGCTGAAGAAGGCGGCGAGGTCCCCGAGCGGGAGGTAGCCAGGGCGAACGAGCGTCAGTCCGGCCGGCACCGCGGCAATCGCCGGCGCGACCTGGTCGTCCCAGCCCGGGCCTCCGGCGAGGACCAGCGCGGGCGGCACGGCACGTCCCGCGCTCGCCCGTATCCACGCGCGGATGAGAGCGGGCACGTTCTTGCGCGGCTCGAGCGTGCCGAGGAACGCGACGTACGGCAGGTCTGCGAGACCGAGCGTGGAGCGTACCCGGGCGATGTCCGCCTCGTCGGCCGGATGGAAGCGTGCCACGTCCACGCCGTGCGGGGCGATCGTGAAGCGCACGGGGTCGCCGCCCGCGAAGCGCAGCACCTCGTCGCGCGTCGCCGCCGAGGGGACGACGATCTCGTCGGCCGCTCGGACTGCGCGCCGGACGGCCGCGCGGAAGAACCGACCCTTGACCCCACCGTGCAGCTCCGGGTGACTGAAGAAGGTCGCGTCGTGGACGGTGATCACGGATGCGGTCGACGGCCGCACCGGCGACGTGTAGTGGACGCTGTGGAGCACGTCGGCACCCATCCGTCGGGCGAGCCCGGGCAGCCCGACCTGCTCCCACGCGAAGCGCGCCTGCCGCGACCTCGTCTCCCTCGGTGCCGCGACGACATCTGCTCCGTCCCACGCCGTGCGGAGGGCCGCCGCGTCACGCGACTGGACGGCCGCCGCCACGTCGACGCCGATCCGGACCAGTGCCGGGACCAGCTCGTCGACGTAGCGCCCCACGCCGCCGCGATCGGCCGGGACCGGAGTGGCGTCGATCAGCACGCGCATCTGCTCGGCCTCCTCATGGCGACGTGCATACGACGCTTCCCGGCGTGGTGGGCCGGATCGTCAGCTGGCCGGCGGGCAGGCTGGTCAGCAGCTCCTTCTCCTTCCCGGCGGGCACGGCAACCACCCGCACGGGCGGCGCCGAAAGCCCGCTGCCAACCTGGACCTCGTACCCCGCGCTGTTGCCGTCCTGGCTGCGGAGCCACAACGATCTCAGGTGCCCGTCGGTGGTCGCTACCACGGCACCTGTCGTCGCCCCGGCGGCGAGTGCGAGGCAGCTCGTCGTCCCGCTGACCGGCTCGACGCCCTCCCGCTTCGTCACGGTCGCCGGCGTGGACGTCGAGGCGGTTCCCGGGTTGATCACCGCGACCTGGAGCCAGAGGCGGGCACCGAGCTCGCCGCGGTCGCTCGTCGCGTTCGTCGGCAGCTTGTTGCGCACGACGAAGAGCCGCAGCGCCTTCACCGTGATGTCCGGGTCGTAGACGGGTTCCGGCTGGGCGCCGACCAGGTG
This sequence comes from Cellulomonas sp., assembly GCA_036398695.1. GTDB lineage: Bacteria > Actinomycetota > Actinomycetes > Actinomycetales > Cellulomonadaceae > Cellulomonas. Next base: position 12,351 of record DASWOL010000230.1, read on the forward strand.
GTCCCCCTGCGTGATCATCCGTGCCGCCGACTCGATGACGTCGCGGGTCCACGACTCCCGGGCCCGCTCGTACTGCGCCCGCGCCCACAGCTGCTGGACGTTCTGAGCGCCCACGGCGATGACGACGAGCACCACCGCGACCTGGACCCACCGCCACCGGCTCAGCGTGGTGAGGCCGACAGCCACGACCGGCAGGCCGAGGGCGACCAGGACGTAGACGTACCGCGACGAGCCCAGGTCTCCGCGACCGAACGCGACCATCACGGCGAACACCACGATCCCCACCACGCCGGCGAGCGGGAGAGCCAGACGGCGGGACGCGGCTTCGCCACGCACCACACGGACAGCGGACCAGGCGCAGAGGACCCCGCCACCGAGGAGCAGCACGGTCGCGATCACCTTCGGCACCCCGGCCACCGCTGTGGTCACGTGGTCCAGCCCGTCCAGGACGATCGACGCAACCGAGCCGAGAGAGTGCGACGGTGCACCGGACGTGTCGGGGGTGCGGCCCACGGTGACGTACCAGCCCACGAACACGACGGCCGGGACACCACCGACGACGAGCAGACGCAGGAGGGCGCGGCCGGTGATCCACACCGTGACCGCCGCGACGGCGACCATCGGCACACCGACGCCCGAGGACATCAGCGCGCCCAGCAGGAGAGCCACGGCCCAGAGGTCGCGCCGCCCCGGGCGCCGCTCCGGCGTCGCCACGACGAGGGCGGCGGCCCACCCGAACGCCACGGCACCCACGAATCCGATCTGGAACGCCCACAGGAGGTTCTCCGACCCCGCGCCGAGGACGCTGAAGACGGCCGCCGCGGCCGTCGCCACGGCGGGGAGGACCCCCGCGCGCAGCATCACGCGCCACAGCAGGTGCGTCAGGGCCAGGTGGATGGCGAGCAGGACGCCGATGTACGGCCAGTAGCTCGCCAGGCCGACAGTGTTCCGCAACGCCGTGTAGACGAGGATCGGCAGCGTCGACCAGTGCTCGTTGTGTGGGTAGAAGGCGCCATAGCGGGCCCCGACAAGCCCGCGGTTGACGAGGAACTCCCACTCGTCACCGAAGAACCACTGCCCCCGGTTGGCCAGCACGAGCACGACGGTCGCAGCCGCGAGCAGCACGAGGTGCGCGACCAGCCACGCGCGTCGCGGTCGCTCAGTCTCGTTCAAGGAAGGCCTCCGGGCCATCGGTGCGGACGTCGGCCACCGTGGGCACCGCGGATGGGTCGGTGGACCCGAGGCCCGGCACTCGTCGATCACGAGCGCCCCGTGCGTAGGCGGCGAGGACGGCGATCATGCCGATCCCGCAGACGGCGAGCACCACGAGCGCCTGCTTCGCGGGATGCGCGGACTGCGTCCACTCGACGCGGGCGATCGGGAGCGCAGGAACGTAGACGACGAGCGTCACGACGGCCTGGAGCGCGACGACGACCGTCGTCGCGCGTACCGAGAAGAACGCACCCGCACCCACGAGCGCCATGACACCCATCAACGCGAACGCGTAGGTCCCCTGGTGCGTCACGGTGGTCCTGGGACCGAACATCAGCAGACACCAGCCGACGACACCCGCGACCAGGACGCCCACGAGTGCTCCCTGAGCGCGGACCTCGGCCCGCTGGGCGCGCCGGCACACCACCCACCCCAGCGCGAGGACGATCAGCACGCCGAACGACGGGACGAGCGAGTAGAACCAGGCGCTTCTCAGGAGGCGAATGACCGAGTCGACGTCCGCGTGGGGAGGGATCTGCTGCGGCGGGAGTCCCAGCACCTGCGCAAAGTTCTCGATCTTGTTGTGGATCGCGCCGCCTGCCCCCACCTGGCGGTACCGGTCCTCGACGATCTGCACGACAGATCTCGGGTCGATCTCATGCACCTCAGCGAGCATCCACTTGAGGAGGCGGTCGCCGGGTGGGTCGTAGATGCGCTGGTACAGCGCCCAGGGCACGACGAGCACAAGAGCACTGCCGAGCGCAGCTCCCAGAGTCCGCAGCACCGTTCTGCCCCGCAGCGCCTGCCATGCTCCAACCAGCGCCACCGGTATGAGGGCGAAGACGGCACCGCCGTGCGAGAGGTACCCCAGAGCGGCGGCGGCAGCAGCCAACGACAGTCGCGCCGTGGTGCCCATGCGGCCCCGGTGCAGCACGAGAGCCACCGCGACGAGGACGAAGGCAGCAGCGAGCAGCTTTGGCCACGTGTAGAAGGAGTTGAGCAGCACCTGGCCGCACGCGGCGCAGCCGGCGATCATCAGGGCGCGAACGGAACGGCGGGTGGTCAGCACGAGCGCGAGCGCCCACACGCCCGCCACCCATGTCGACTGCATCAGGGTCGCGAGCACCTGGTAGTCGAGCAGCGAGCTCGCGTCCCCCCGGTGCCAGAGCGTCTGCGAGAGGACGAAGGCGCTCTGCAGCGGTGGCCGGTCG
>DASWOL010000231.1:0-7380 GCA_036398695.1 Cellulomonas sp.
GCGATCCTGGGCCCGCGGCGGTACAACCGCGCCAAGCTCGAGGCCTACGAGTGCGGGATCCAGCCCACGCCGCACGCGATCGGCGGCGGCCGGTTCCCCATCAAGTACTACCTGGTGGCGATGACGTTCATCGTCTTCGACATCGAGGTCGTGTTCCTCTACCCGTGGGCGGTGGACTTCGGCGAGCTCGCGATGTTCGGCTTGATCGCGATGCTCGGCTTCCTGGTGCTCATCACGGTGCCGTTCGTCTACGAGTGGCGGCGTGGGGGGCTGGAGTGGGACTGACCGGACGCACCACGAGGACGACGAGGAAGGAGGCCTGAGATGGGGATCGAGGAGAGCGCCCCTTCGGGGATCCTGCTGACGACGGTCGAGGGCCTCGTCGGCTACTTCCGCAAGGCGTCGCTGTGGCCGGTGACCTTCGGCCTGGCGTGCTGTGCGATCGAGATGATGGCGACCGGCGGGCCGCGGTTCGACATCTCCCGGATCGGCATGGAGGTGTTCCGCGCCTCGCCGCGGCAGTCGGACCTCATGATCGTCGCCGGGCGGGTCAGCCAGAAGATGGCCCCGATCGTCCGCCAGGTCTACGACCAGATGCCGGAGCCCAAGTGGGTGCTCTCCATGGGCGTCTGCGCGTCGTCGGGCGGCATGTTCAACAACTACGCGGTGGTGCAGGGCGTCGACCACGTGGTGCCGGTGGACATCTACCTGCCGGGCTGCCCGCCGCGGCCGGAGATGCTGCTGCACGCGATCCTCGCGTTGCACGAGCAGATCCAGCGCTCCCCGCTCGGGGTCGACCGGAAGGCCGCCGCCGCCGCTGCCGAGAAGGCCGCGCTGGACGCCACTCCCACGTCCCACATGACGGGCCTGCTGCGATGACGCCGCCGAAGCCGGAGAAGAAGGACGAGGACCTCGTGACCAAGGTCGGCGAGGCCGAGGTCGGCACGACGCCGCCCGACACCCGCGCCGCGGTCGGCGAGCCGAAGGACGCGACGCGCGACGCCGCCGCGACGCCTCCGCCGGCGGGCGAGAAGGCCGACGTCGCGACGGCGGTCAAGCAGGGCGAGGCGACCACGCCGGCAGCGGCCGCCGCGCAGTCGACGAGCCAGACCGCGCTGGAGGCCGGGGCTCAGAACACGGAGGGCGAGCAGACGCTCGTGGCGGTGGGCGCGGCGGCACTGCCGATCGTCGAGGTCCGTCAGGGCATGTTCGGCGTGCACGGCTCGGGTGACACGTCCGGCTACGGCGGGCTCGTCGCGGCCGTCGCCCTGCCCGGCCCGAGCCCGCGACCCTACGGCGGGTGGTTCGACGAGGTCGTCGACCTGCTCGCCGAGGTCCTGGACGACTCCGGCACCGGCTTCGCGAACGCCGTCGAGTCGGTCGTCGTCGACCGCGGGGAGCTGACGCTGAACGTCACGCGCGAGCACCTGGTCGAGGTGGCGCAGGCGTTGCGTGACGACCAGGACCTGCGGTTCGAGCTGAGCATGGGCGTCAGCGGCGTGCACTACCCGCACGAGGCAGGCCGCGAGCTGCACGCCGTGTACCACCTGGTGTCCGTGACGCACGGGCGCCGGGTGCGGCTCGAGGTGACGGCGCCCGACGAGGACCCGCACATCCCGTCGACGGTCGGGGTCTACCCCACCAACGACTGGCACGAGCGAGAGACCTGGGACTTCTTCGGCATCGTCTTCGACGGGCACCCCGGCCTGGCGCGGATCGAGATGCCGGACGACTGGCCGGGCCACCCGCAACGCAAGGACTACCCGCTCGGCGGCATCCCGGTGGAGTACAAGGGCGCCACCGTGCCGCCCCCGGACCAGCGGAGGTCGTACTCCTGATGAGCACACTGCACGCCACCCGCCCGGTGGTCGACGACGAGACCACGGCTGGCGTCCCCAGCTTCGAGGCGTCCGGAGGCGACTGGTCGACGATCGCCGAGGAGGCGGCCCGCCTCGGCGAGGAGCGCATCGTCGTCAACATGGGCCCGCAGCACCCGTCCACCCACGGTGTGCTCCGGCTGATGCTCGAGATCGAGGGCGAGACGGTGACCGAGGCCCGCGCGGGCATCGGCTACCTGCACACCGGCATCGAGAAGAACATGGAGTTCCGCACCTGGACCCAGGGCGTGACCTTCTGCACCCGGATGGATTACGTCGCCCCGCTGTTCCAGGAGGCCGGCTACTGCCTGGCCGTGGAGAAGCTGCTGGGCATCACCGACGACGTGCCGGAGAAGGCGTCCGTCATCCGCGTGCTGATGATGGAGCTCAACCGGATCAGCTCCCACTTCATCTGTCTGGGCACCGGCGGCAACGAGCTCGGCGCCACGACGATCATGGAGGTGGCCTTCCAGGGCCGCGAGCACATCCTGCAGATCTTCGAGCTGATCACCGGCCTGCGGATGAACCACGCGTACATCCGCCCGGGCGGCGTGGTCCAGGACCTGCCGCCGGGCGGCGTCGAGGCGGTGCGCGAGGCACTGGTGGGGGTCAGGAAGTTCGCCGGCGACCTGAGCAAGCTCATGACGGCCAACCCCATCCTCAAGCTGCGCTACCAGGGCGTGGCCCACCTCAACCTCGCCGGCTGCATGGCGCTGGGGATGACGGGCCCCATCCTGCGCTCGGCCGGCCTGCCGTACGACGTGCGCAAGGCGAATCCCTACAGCGGCTACGAGACCTACGACTTCGACGTGCCCACGGGCAGCAACGCCGACGCGTGGGACCGGATGATGGTCCGGTTCGAGGAGCTGTGGCAGTCGATCCACCTCGTCGAGCAGTGCCTCGACCGGCTGACGAAGCTCGGTCCCCAGGCGCCGGTGATGGTGGCCGACAAGAAGATCGCATGGCCGGCCCAGCTGGCGGTGGGCCCCGACGGCCAGGGCAACAGCCTCGACCACATCAAGGACATCATGGGCACCTCGATGGAGGCGCTCATCCACCACTTCAAGCTCGTGACCGAGGGCTTCCGCGTGCCCGCCGGCCAGGCGTGGCAGGAGGTGGAGCACCCGCGCGGGGTGCTCGGGGTGCACGTGGTGTCCGACGGCGGCACGCGGCCCTACCGGGCGCACTTCCGCGACCCGTCGTTCAACAACCTGCAGGCGGTCTCGGTGATGTGCGAGGGCGGCAGCCTCGCCGACGTCGTGGCCGCGGTCGCCTCGATCGACCCGGTGCTGGGAGGCGTGGACCGATGACGAGCACAGGCCCGGTGGACCAGCCGGTGCACCGCACCGCCGGCCAGACCCATGCGACGGGGTACGACGACGCGACGCGCGAACGCCTCGCCGCCGACGCCGCCGCGATCGTCGCGCGCTACCCGCAGCAGCGTTCGGCGCTGCTGCCGATCCTCCACCTGGTGCAGTCCGAGGACGGCTACGTCTCCCCTCGCGGCATCGTGTTCGCCGCCGAGGTGCTGGGCCTGACCAACGCCGAGGTGTCCGCCGTCGCGACCTTCTACACGCAGTACAAGCGGCACCCGAACGGCACCTACACGGTGGGCGTCTGCACCACGACGCTGTGCGCGATCATGGGCGGCGACGCGATCTGGGAGGAGCTCGTCGAGCACCTGGGGATCGGGAACGACGAGACCACGGACGACGGCGCGATCACGCTCGAGCGGGTCGAGTGCAACGCGGCCTGCGACTACGCGCCGGTGGTGATGGTCAACTGGGAGTTCTTCGACAACCAGACGCCCGCCTCGGCCGCCGCGCTGACCGACGACCTGCGCGCCGGCAAGCCGGTGACGCCCAGCCGCGGCGCGGACACCGTGGTGACGTTCAAGGAGATGAGCCGCGTGCTCGCCGGCTTCCCGGACGGACGGGCCGACGAGGGCGTGACCGTCGGCGCACCGACGCTCGCGGGCCTCGACGTCGCGCACCGCAACGGCTGGACCGCGGCTCCCTACGGTGACGAGGAGGTGGCGCGATGACCGCCACGCTGACCCCGGTCCTCAGCGCGCACTGGGACGCCGACCACTCCTGGAGCCTGTCGTCGTACGAGGCGACCGGCGGCTACAAGGGTCTGCGCAAGGCGCTGACCATGGAGCCGGCGGACATCGTCACGATGGTCAAGGACTCCGGGCTGCGCGGTCGTGGTGGTGCGGGCTTCCCCGCCGGCATGAAGTGGAGCTTCCTGCCCGCGCCCGACGGCGGGCCGCGCTACCTCGTGGTCAACGCCGACGAGTCCGAGCCCGGCACCTGCAAGGACGTCCCGCTGATGCTGGCGAACCCGCAGTCGCTCATCGAGGGCATCGCCATCACGTCGTTCGCCATCGGCTGCCACCACGCGTTCATCTACATCCGGGGCGAGGTGGTGCACGCCACCCGCCGCCTGCAGCAGGCGGTCGCCGAGGCGTACGCCAAGGGCTACCTGGGCACCGGCATCCTCGGTTCCGGCTTCGACCTCGAGGTGACGGTGCACGCGGGGGCCGGCGCCTACATCTGCGGCGAGGAGACGGCTCTGCTGGACTCCCTCGAGGGCCTGCGCGGCCAGCCGCGCCTCAAGCCGCCGTTCCCGGCGGTCGCGGGCCTGTACGCGCGCCCGACGGTGGTGAACAACGTCGAGACGATCGCCTCGGTCCCGGGCATCCTGCGCGGTGGCGCCGGGTGGTTCTCCGCGATGGGCACGGAGCGCTCGCAGGGCCACGGCTTCTTCAGCCTGTCCGGCCACGTCGAGCGGCCCGGCCAGTACGAGGCCCCGCTCGGCATCACGCTGCGCGAGCTGCTGGAGATGGCGGGCGGCGTCCGCAAGGGCCACCAGCTGAAGTTCTGGACGCCGGGCGGCTCGTCGACCCCGATCTTCACGGCCGAGCACCTCGACGTGCCGCTCGACTACGAGTCGGTGGGCAAGGCGGGGTCGATGCTCGGCACGCGCGCCCTGCAGATCTTCGACGAGACCGTGTCCGTGGTCCGCGCCGTGACGCGCTGGCTCGAGTTCTACAAGCACGAGTCGTGCGGCAAGTGCACGCCGTGCCGCGAGGGCACCTACTGGCTGGTCGCCGTGCTCAGGCGGCTCGAGGCGGGCCAGGGCCAGCCCGGCGACCTCGAGGTGCTGTCCGACGTGTCGGGCAACATCCTCGGTCGGGCGTTCTGCCCGCTCGGCGACGGTGCGATCAGCCCGGTCGTCAGCGGCCTGCAGTACTTCCGGGACGAGTTCGAGGCGGGCTTCCACACGCCGGCCGACGTGCTGTTCCCACCGGAGAACAGCTCCTTGTTCGCCTACACGCCGCGCCGCAACGCGGCCCTCGCGGGGGTGCACTGATGACCGTGACGGCCCCGCGCCCCAGCCGACCGGCCGCGGCGACCCCGCTGGTTCCCGCGGCGGTCCCCGCGCCGGTCCCCGAGCCCACGGCGACCGTGGCGTTCAGCATCGACGGCATCGAGACGGTGGTGCCCAAGGGCACGCTCGTCATCCGCGCCGCCGAGCAGCTGGGCATCCAGATCCCGCGGTTCTGCGACCACCCGCTGCTCGCGCCGGCCGGCGCGTGCCGGCAGTGCCTCGTCGAGGTGTGGGCGCCGGGTCGCGACGGCAACCTGGCGAAGATGCCCAAGCCGCAGGCCTCCTGCACGCTCGAGGCGACGCCCGGCATGCAGGTGAAGACCCAGAGGACGTCCGCCGAGGCCGACAAGGCGCAGCACGGCGTCATGGAGCTGCTGCTCATCAACCACCCGCTCGACTGCCCGGTGTGCGACAAGGGCGGCGAGTGCCCGCTGCAGAACCAGGCGATGAGCAACGGCCGCGCGGGCTCGCGCTTCGTCGACGAGAAGCGGACCTTCCCGAAGCCGATCAGGATCTCGACGCAGATCCTCCTCGACCGGGAGCGCTGCATCCTCTGCCAGCGCTGCACGCGCTTCTCCGAGGAGATCGCCGGCGACGTGTTCATCGACCTGCAGATGCGCGGCGCGCGCCAGCAGATCGGCAGGTTCGACACCCGCGTGCTCAACATCGCCGGCGAGACACCGGTGGGCGAGACCACCTTCGACGCCAGCGGGCGGCCGTTCGCCTCGTACTTCTCCGGCAACACCGTGCAGATCTGCCCGGTCGGCGCGCTGACCTCGGCGGCCTACCGGTTCCGCAGCCGCCCGTTCGACCTGGTGTCGACGCCGTCGGTCTCCGAGCACGACGCGCAGGGCTCGGCGATCCGCATCGACCACCGGCGCGGCGTGGTCATGCGGCGGCTGTCCGGGAACGACCCGGCGGTGAACAGCGAGTTCATCACCGACAAGGACCGGTTCGCCTTCCCGTGGCAGGCCTCGGGCGAGCGTCTGAGCGCACCGTCGGTCCGCGAGGGCGGCGAGCTGGTGCCGGTGAGCTGGGCCGAGGCGCTCGACACGGCGGCCGACGGCCTGACCGCGGCGCTGGCGAACGGCGGCGCCGGCGTGCTGCCCGGCGGCAGGCTGACGCTCGAGGACGCCTACGGGTACAGCAAGTTCGCCCGCGTCGCCCTGCACACCAACGACATCGACCACCGCGCCCGTCCGCACTCGGCGGAGGAGGCGGCTTTCCTCGCCCACCACGTCGCCGGCCGCACGCTCGACGTGACCTTCGCCGACCTCGACGTGGCTCCCGCCGTCCTGTTCGTCGGCCTGGAGCCGGAGGAGGAGGGCGGGATCCTCTTCCTGCGGCTGCGCCAGGGCCTGCGCAAGCGCAAGGGCCGTGTGTTCTCCGTGGCTCCGTTCGCGTCGCGGGGCGTGGAGCGGCTGAACGGCACGCTGATCCCCGCGGCGCCTGGCACCGAGGCGGAGGTCCTCGACGGCATCGCGGACGGCGGCGTGCTGTCGGGCACCGCGGCGGAGCTGGCGAAGCCCGGCGCCGTGATCCTCGTCGGAGAGCGCGCGGCGACCGCGACCGGCGCGCTGTCGGCCGCCCTGCGGCTGGCGGCCCGCACCGGAGCCCGGCTGGCCTGGGTGCCTCGCCGCGCCGGCGAGCGCGGTGCCGTCGAGGTGGGCACCCTCCCGGGCCTGCTTCCCGGTGGCCGGCCGGTCGAGGACACCGCGGCACGGGTGGACATCGCGGCCGCGTGGGGCGTCGAGTCCCTGCCCGCACAGCCCGGCCGCAGTCTGACCGAGATCCTCACGGCGGCGGCGGACGGCGAGATCGCCGCGCTCGTCGTCGGCGGCCTGGAGGTCGCCGACCTGCCCGACCCCGAGCTGGCCCGGCGCGCGCTGGACCGCGCGTTCGTCGTCGCGCTCGAGGTGCTGCCTTCGGAGGTGACCCAGCGCGCCGACGTGGTGCTGCCGGTCGCCCCGCCGGCGGAGAAGCCCGGCACGTTCGTCACGTGGGAGGGCCGTCCGCGGCCGTTCCCGCAGGCGCTGACCAGCGCCGCGCTGCCCGACGCACGGGTCCTGGACGCCCTGGCGGAGGCCCTGGGCGTCTCGCTCGGCCTGCC